>JAIVHM010000053.1 GCA_020201095.1 Halomonas sp.
AGATCAAAACGGGCATCACTGTCCCCGAGTTCGGGGTAAGTTAATGACATGAGCCGTATACGTGGCCCGTATGTACGGTTCTGTGAGAGGGATGAGGCGGTAACGCCTCACCCTACTCGATTAACGGCCGGTTTATGATTGGGCGTGCGAGGAGTATGATTTGTGCACTTATTGATACAACGCTAGACGAGGAGTCTGTCTAAATGGAAGGCGTAAAACATATCATCGCTGTGGCATCGGGTAAGGGAGGCGTAGGCAAGTCTACGGTGACCGTTAACCTGGCGCTGGCATTATCCGCTCAAGGTTACCGCGTGGGTGTCCTGGATGCGGACATCTATGGCCCGAGTCAAGCGCAAATGTTGGGGGTTGCCGAGGGTGTAAGGCCACAGGCCGCAGGTGAAGATAAGTTCCTGCCGCTTGAGGCCCATGGTCTGCAAGCCATGTCGATGGCGTTCATGGTCAATACCCGTGAAGCCATGGTTTGGCGTGGGCCGATGGTAGTAGGTGCTTTCCAGCAGATGCTCAATCAAACCCAGTGGGATAACCTGGATTTCCTGCTGATCGACATGCCGCCGGGCACGGGGGATATTCAGTTGACGCTGGCCCAGAAGGTGGCCGTATCCGGGGCTGTTATCGTCACGACCCCTCAGGATATTGCCCTGCTGGATGCGCGCAAAGGCATCGAGATGTTCCGCAAGGTGAATGTGCCCGTACTGGGAGTAGTGGAAAACATGAGCCTTTACCACTGCGAACAGTGTGGCCATGAAGCCCCGATCTTCGGCGCTGGCGGTGGTGATCGAATTGCCGAGGAGTATGACACTGAGGTGTTGGGGCGTTTGCCGTTAACACTTTCGATCCGTGAGCTTACCGATTCGGGACGGCCAAGCGTTGTTTCAGAGCCGGAGAGTTCGGTTAGTCAGACGTTTGCCGCGATTGCCACTCGGGTGGCGCAAAGTGTTGATGGACAGAATAAAGAAAGTCCCACTATTTCCTTTAGCGAGTGAATACGTAACTAATGAGTATCAAGTCCGATAAATGGATCCGGCGCATGGCAGAAAGCGATGCCATGATCGAGCCTTTCGAAGCGGGTCAGGTCCGTTATGTTAACGAGCAGCGGGTGATTTCCTACGGTACATCCAGCTATGGCTACGATGTTCGTTGCTCCGATGAATTCAAGGTCTTCACCAATATTCATTCGGCAATCGTGGATCCCAAAGCGTTCGATGCTAATAGCTTTGTCGACATAAAAGGCGATGTCTGCATCATCCCGCCCAATTCGTTTGCGTTGGCGCGGACGGTGGAGTATTTCCGCATTCCGCGTAATGTCTTGACTATATGCCTGGGCAAATCGACCTATGCGCGCTGCGGGATCATCGTTAACGTCACCCCCCTGGAGCCTGAATGGGAAGGGCACGTCACCCTGGAGTTCTCGAACACGACTAATCTGCCAGCTAAAATCTATGCGCATGAGGGTGTCGCACAGATGCTGTTTCTGGAATCTGACGAAGTGTGCGAAACCTCTTACAAGGATCGTGGCGGCAAGTACATGGGCCAGCGCGGCGTCACCTTACCGCGTACCTGAAAGATGCTTGTCTGTTATACAAAAAAACCGAGCGGCCAACACCGCTCGGTTTTTTTATGCTTAGGGCTCACCTAGACGGACTCGTCGAGCTCTTCGGCCGCATCGGCATGGGACAGTCGCATGCCATGAAGGGGCAAAAGGTGACCGTCCATGGTAGCGCCGTCACTGCTAAATTGAAGCCGCCCCTGCAAAAACCACTGTACGGCGATAGGCAGGATTAAATGCTCCCGGGCCTGGACTTTTTGCTTTAGCGATTCAACGTCATCGTCGCTTGCGACGTTGAGCTCGGCCTGTAATACCACCGGCCCGCCATCCAGTTCCTCGGTAACGAAATGAACGCTGCAACCGTGCTGTTTGACCTCGTCTGCCAGCGCGCGAGCGTGGGTGTTGAGACCCTGATAAGCCGGCAATAGCGATGGGTGGATGTTCAGCATCCGGCCCAGAAAACGCTGCACAAAGCGTGGCGTCAAAATACGCATGAAACCGGCGAGCACGATAACATCGGGTTCGTGGCGTTCAATCACCTTGATCAATGCGCCGTCGTAGGCGTCGCGGCTGTCGTATTCCCGATGCGGTAGGGCGACGGCATCGATACCCGCGTCGCGGGCGCGCTTGAGGCCATAGGCATCGGGCTCGTTGGATATAACGGCCACAATTTCGCCACCCAGGCGGTCGTGTGACTGTGCCTCGATAAGCGCTTGCAGGTTGCTGCCACTGCCGGAAATCAACACCACCACGCGGGGTGGCGTAGTGGGATCGGGGGTTATGTCTTTCAGCGTGTCGCTGTTGTAGTCGGTGCTGCTCATGCCGGTAAATTCTCCAACACCACGGCATCCTGCTTTCGTGGTTCAATCTTTCCCAGTCGGTAGACGTTTTCACCTTGGGCTTCGAGGTGGCGCATGGCCTGGCTGGCCTCGGCCTCAGGGACGACGACGACCATACCGATACCGCAGTTCAGCACGCGGTACATTTCGGTGTCGGTGACATTCCCTTGGGTTTGCAGCCAGTCAAATATGGCAGGTCGCGTCCACGCCTGGGTATCGATACGAGCCGCGAGCGAGTCGGGGAGCACGCGGGGGATGTTCTCAAGCAGGCCGCCACCGGTGATGTGTGAAAGCGCATGAACCGACAGGTCGGTATCTTTCAGCAAAGAAAGCAGCGCCTTGACATAAATGCGCGTCGGCGCCATCAGCGCATCGCCCAAGGCGGCGCCATCAATCTGGGTATCTAGCGGTGCGTTGCTGTGCTCGATGATTTTGCGAATCAGCGAATAGCCGTTCGAGTGCGGCCCGGATGAGGCGAGGCCAAGCAAAACGTCGCCTTCCGCGACGAGGCTGCCATCAATAATCTCGCTTTTCTCAACGACGCCAACGCAGAACCCGGCCAGATCGTAGTCGTCACCTTCGTACATGCCGGGCATTGCGGCAGTCTCGCCACCAACAAGGGCACAGCCTGCCTGTTCGCAGCCAGCGTCGATACCGGTGACCACGTCCGCCGCGATATCGACCTTTAATTTACCCGTGGCATAGTAGTCGAGGAACAACAAGGGCTCAGCACCGGCAACGATAAGATCGTTGACGCACATGGCGACCAGGTCAATGCCAATGGTGTCGTGTTTACCGAGTGTCATGGCGAGCCGCAGTTTGGTGCCGACGCCGTCAGTGCCGGAGACCAGTACCGGCTGTTGATACCCTTGTGGTAACTCGCACAGCGCGCCGAATCCGCCAAGCCCGCCCATGACTTCCGGGCGCGTCGTGCGCTTGGCAACGTGCTTGATGCGATCGACCAGCGCATTGCCAGCATCAATGTCAACGCCTGCGTCTTTATAGCTGAGTGACGGTTCCGATGAGGCGTGCGAAGAAGAGGTGTCGGTCATGACAGATCCTATGGAGCAAAGTACGGTGCGATAGTGGCTGGCGTACGTCGCCAGAGCCGGGCAATTACATCCGTGGATTGTAACACCCGGCGGCAAGGCCCGCATCGGCTCGCGAGTGAGGTTAACAAAAGCAGGCGGTTTTTCTTTATATCCGGCATAGTAGGCTAGGTCATCGCGACATTGGTCATTAAAGGAGTTATATGCGCAATTCATGGTGGGGCATCCTGCTATTAATCCTGATTTTTGGGCTGTTGTATTTACTGGATGCCGTATTAATGCCGTTCATTGCCGGCATCATTTTGGCGTATCTGGCAGATCCGCTGACCAACCACTTCCAGCGCTGGGGAATGAACCGCGCGGTGGCGGTCAGCAGCGTTTTTTGTGTGCTGTTGTTGGTGCTGGTTGTCAGCTTGCTGATTATTATTCCGCTCGTAATTCAGCAGTTGAAGCAGTTAAGCGAGGCCATTCCAGGTATCTTCGCTTGGGGTGAAAACACCTTGGCGCCTCAGGTTTTCGAATGGACCGGGTACGATCTTCGTTCTGAGCTGGTCAATGTGCGCGAGACGCTGGTTGAGAATTGGCGTGATGGTGATGAAGTGCTAGCGTCGTTCCTGCGCGGACAGCTACTGGTCATGCTTTGCCTGGGTATTATTTACGCAAGTGGGTTAACCCTGATAGGGCTGGACTTTGGCTTGTTGATTGGAGTGGTGTCCGGCCTAGTGAGCATTGTGCCATTTCTTGGCTTTATTCTGGGGTTGTGCGTGGCGCTGATTGTCGCGCTTTTCCAATTTGGTACCTGGTGGGGGCTTCTGGGTGTCGTGGCCGTGTTTGCGATCGGTCAGGTGGCGGAGAGCGTGGTACTGCAGCCTAAACTATTAGGCGACAAAATAGGCCTGCATCCGGTCGCGGTTATTTTTGCTGTGCTTGCGGGGGGGAACTTATTCGGCCTGACGGGCGTGTTGCTTGCTTTGCCTGCGGCGGCGATCATTATGGTGCTATTACGTGAGGCCAAGGAGCGCTATATGAGCAGCGAGCTTTATAACGCTGATGACGATGATACTCAGGAGATGCCCGCAATCGGCGACGAAAGGGAGTCCTCATGATCCAGGTGCCGGCGCAGCTTCCCCTTGGGGTCGGGCTACGCGACGACGCTACGTTTCATAACTATCACGCGGGTGAGGTCAATGCGGCATTGCTTGACCGCCTTCAGCATCAGTGGACGCAGACTGGCGAGGACTTCATCTATCTGTGGGGACCGCCGGGTTCAGGGCGTAGCCATTTATTGCAGGCTGCCTGTCATGCCGCTTCTGATCGAGACAAGCGGGCGCTTTACCTGCCGCTGGCTGAGTTAGGTCATTTTCCACCATTGATGCTTGAAGATATTGAGCGGCTCGACGTGGTCTGTATTGATGATCTGGAGCAGGTGATAGGTCGAAAGCGCTGGGAGGAAGCGCTTTTTCATGCCTTCAATCGCCTGCGCGATGCTGGCAAACATCTTGTGATTGCGGCTAATGCGCCGCCCCGCCAGTTAAAGGTGGCATTACCCGACCTAGCTTCTCGGCTGACATGGGGAACCGTATTTCATCTGCATCCGTTGAACGACGATGATCGTCTGGCGGCGCTCAAGCTTCGGGCCAACGCCCGCGGGATGCAATTACCCGACGACGTGGGCCGCTACATTCTCCATCGCGGGCCACGCGAGCTAGGGGCGCTTTGCCGAGCACTTGAAACGCTGGACCAAGCCTCGCTTTCCGCCCAGCGTAAATTAACCATACCGTTTGTGAAATCCGCTCTGGGCTGGTAATGCTGGGTTGGTAATAAGGCCAGGGCAAAAAAAAGCCACCAGCGGTGGGCTAGCGGCTCATTCGTCATTGTTGGACTTATCTGAGTAGGACACTCAGGCTTGCAAGCGATTCGTCTTGCAAACCATCAGCCAGTCAAATCAGGCAGTTTTACCCATCTTGCTGGCAGCGGTTTGTGCCTGCTTGATGTTGTCTTCGGTAATCTTCTGACTTTTCTGTACAAAGTCTTGCTGTAGAGAAACAACGTTGTCTGCATCGCTCTTCAAGCGCTCTGCCACTTCTTTGGCAACTGTCTGCTGACCTTCCATGTAGCTGCGCAGTTCTTCGACGTCTTTAACGCTCATCAACTTGCGTGCTTGTTCAAGGCTTGTATCGACGTAGGCTTTTTGCGCATCAAGCTGCGCATTGAAGAGCTTCTCTGTCATGTCCATGCTCAGCGCGGCATAAGCGCGAGCTGGGGCCATGAAGAAATTATCAAATTGCTGTGTCCACTCGTTAGTATTGAAAGTACTCATGGTCAAATCTCCTGATTAGCGGTGCTAACGCATCTATATGAATGGGTAGCATCGCCAGACGAAGTGTCGTCCTATGGTGCTTCCCCTTATGTTCTGCGTTGCAGCATAGCAGGCATATTTGTGCAGTGCAACATGATTGAGTGACGAACCTGAATCCCCATCGTTTGGGTTCTATACTGCAGTGACTAATCTAGAACATTTTTTCCACGGATGAGTGTCGGTTAACTATCATGCTGGCGTTTACCCGCCGATATCGACAAGGAGGATTACCATGAGAACGCGCATTGAACGCGATAGTATGGGGGAACTGGAGGTTCCTGCTGAGGCATTGTATGGCGCCCAGACGCAACGTGCAGTGAATAATTTTCCGGTCTCGCATACGCCGATGCCGGTAGCCTTTATTCATGCCATTGCACGTATCAAGCTTGCCGCCGCCAAGGCTAACCTGGCGCTGGGTGAGCTCGATTCGGATCGCGTCGACGCGATCAAGCAGGCCGCCCAGGAAGTGATCAACGGCGACCATGATGAGCACTTTCCGGTGGAGGTGTTTCAGACCGGCTCGGGCACTTCCAGCAATATGAACGTCAATGAAGTTATCGCCACCTTGGCGAGCCGACGTGGCGTTGAAGTCTTGCCCAATGATCACGTCAATATGGGGCAGTCGAGTAACGATGTGATTCCAACAGCGATCCATGTGTCGGCGGCCTTGGCGGTTCATGAGTCGCTTCGCCCGGCGCTTTTGCATCTTCGCGATACCATTGATGCTCGGGCTGACGAGCTTGCTGATGTGGTCAAGACAGGCCGTACGCACCTCATGGATGCTATGCCACTGCGTATGGACCAAGAACTGGGTGCGTGGTCGAGCCAACTGGGGCAGGTTATCGAGCGGCTGGACAGTTGCCTGACGCGCCTATGTCGCTTGGCTCAGGGCGGCACAGCAGTGGGAACGGGCATAAATGCGCCAGCAGGGTTTGCCAGCCAGGTAGCCAACCAGCTCAGTGAGCAAACGGGGCTTTCGTTCACACCCAACGATAGCTTTTTTGCCAGCATCGCCTCCCAAGATGCAGCCGTGGAGCTTTCCGGGCATCTCAAGGGCTTGGCTTGCGTTGTCATGAAAATCGCCAATGACCTGCGCTGGATGAATTCTGGGCCGCTTGCCGGGTTAGGTGAAATCGAGCTTCAGGCGCTTCAACCGGGCAGTTCGATCATGCCTGGTAAAGTGAATCCAGTCATTCCGGAATCGGCTGCACAGGCGGCTGCGCAGGTTATCGGGCTGGATACAGCGATCACGGTGGCCGGGCAGAGCGGTAATTTTCAGCTGAACGTCATGCTGCCCTTGGTCGCGTACAACCTGCTGACGGGCATCACGCTGATGAGCAATACCACGCGGCTATTAGCCGACCGGGCCATTGCGACGTTCAAGGTGCGCCAAGACAACATTGACGCACCGCTCGCACGCAATCCCATTCTTGTCACAGCGCTCAACAGTGCAATTGGCTACAATGCAGCGGCGGCAATTGCCAAAGAAGCTTACCAAACCGGGCGGCCGATTATTGACGTTGCTGAAGAGCATACCGACCTTGGGCGCGACAGCCTTGAGCGGCTGCTTGACCCACGGGCGCTCACGCTAGGCGGCGTGCCGGATAACGATTAAGTCTGTTGTTCTTCGCGTTGACCCTGGCGGATTGTCTGGCTGGCCTCGTTTTCTTCTTCAGCGCTTGCTTCTGGTATCTCGTGCTCGTCCTTGCGGTCGGGCCGATAGCACAGCGTGGCAAGTATCGGGAAGTGATCCGAGCCAAAGCCTTTCAAGCGATGCATGTTGCCAAGGGTGAAGTGTTCGCTGACAAAAATATGGTCGAGCGGCCAGCGTAAAATTGGGTAGTGAGCGTGGAAAGTGCTGAACATCCCTCGCCCCCGACGCGGATCCAGCATGCCGCCAACGCGGCAGAAGCGCCGAGTGGTGCGCGACCAGGCGACGTCGTTAAGGTCGCCTGCGACCAGCGTCGGCTCTGGTTTCTGCTGGATCTTTTTACCCACCCATAATAACTCGGCGTCACGCCAGAGCGACTTTTCGCTTTCACCCGGTGCGGGAGGGCGGGGATGCACCGCAAATAGCCGGATTGACTCGCCACCCGGTAGCCTGACGTGGGTATGGATAGAGGGAATATCGTCTTGGATAAGCCACTCGACAGAGGTGTTCTCAAGGGGCAGGCGCGAGTAAAGGTGCATGCCGTAGAGGTTGTCGAGGGGGATTTTGACGCTATACGGCCACTGCGCATCTAGCGCCGGGTCCAGTTGGTCCTGCCACCAGTGGTCAGATTCCAGCGTGAGAATGATATCGGGCTGATGTGCCTGAATCTGCTCAATAAGACCAGCAGACTGTCGGTTAGGTGTTAGAACATTGGCAACGAGCAGCGTGATGTCGCGGTCTTGATTGCGAACGTTGACCGAGCGGACTTGTTTGGGCCATAGGCGCGTCCAGGGGAGGATATAGCATGCCTGAATAACGATGACGGCCAGGCAAACGACGAGCGTAAACATTTGCCATCCGGGTGAGGCAGGTACGAACAGCGCCGCTATAAAACAGGCAATGGCGAGGCTTGCGATCTGTAGACGTGGAAATTCACAGCTTCGGATCCACCACCAGCGCAGTCTAATGCGGGCAATCAGCGTTGCCAGTAATAAGACGATCGCGATGCTTCCCAGCAATAGGCCTAGCATGGCCGGTCTCCTGTGTTGTCGTGCGTTCGTCGAAGGGCGCGTCTCCAGTGTAGCACCCGGTTTGTTTGGATGGCGGGGTTAAACCATATTGCGACGTCCGTGCCAGTGCCTGACGATGCTCGGTAAAGCCGATAAATCGCTTGCAATTCAGTGCCGGAAACGTAGAATACTCATCCGTTGCTCGGCAGGACCATAGCTCAGTTGGTTAGAGCGCCACGTTGACATCGTGGAGGTCGGCGGTTCAAATCCGCCTGGTCCTACCAGATTCTCGATTGCGCCCCGTCATTTTTATTATGGCGGGGCGCTTTTGTGTTGATGTGAGAAGCGTTGTGTATTTCTGTTAGTGATTCCAGGCAGGCAAGTCGGTTTGGCGTTTAAAGGTAGTCAGCAAGTTCTCGATGCCGGTTTGGTCTTCCTCGCTAAAGCGTGCTTCCAGTGGGCTGTCGATGTCCAGCACGCCCCATAGCTGATCATCGCTGACAATCGGCACGACCAGTTCCGCCCGGGAATCGATGTCGCAGGCAATATGGTCGGCAACGCTGTGTACGTCATCAACGCGCTGGGTGGCACGCTTTCGCGCCGCTGCACCGCAGACACCTTTGCTGAACGGAATGGGATGGCAGGCGG
>JAIVHM010000054.1 GCA_020201095.1 Halomonas sp.
GGGAATCGATGTCGCAGGCAATATGGTCGGCAACGCTGTGTACGTCATCAACGCGCTGGGTGGCACGCTTTCGCGCCGCTGCACCGCAGACACCTTTGCTGAACGGAATGGGATGGCAGGCGGGCTTGCCCTGAAAAGGCCCAAGCGCAAGAACCTGCGCAGAGCGGTGCAAGTAGAAGCCTACCCAATTCAAGTGGGGGAGCGCCTGCATGATGAAGGCGCAGGTCTGCGCGCTATTGGTCAACCAGTCGCGGCTATCCAGCAGCGCTTCGAGCTGGCGATTGAGGAGGTCATAGTTGACGGTATCATGTGACATGGGAACTCCTTGGTTATACATATCCATAACGACACCGGGCCGACAATTGTCGGCCCGGTGTCGTTGGTCTTTTGCCTGGCTATGGCGTGGATCATTCCCAGCCAGGGACGGCGGCACCATCAAACAGCTCTTCGGCTTTCTCGACCACTTCCTCGCTCTGGTAGGCGCTGACCAGCTGCTGAATCTCTTCGCGGTCTTCATCGCCGCCGCGCACGGCAATCAGATTGACGTAGGGCGATTCCGGTCCTTCTTTGATCAGCGCGTCGTCAAGCTTCAGACCGGCAGGTTGAGCGAAGGTATTGTTGATGAAGGCCATGTCAACATCCGGCAAAACGCGCGGTAGCTGGGCGGCTTCGATCTCGCGAAAACGGTAGTCGTTCGGGTTTTCGGCGATATCGATGGGCGTCGCTTCCAGATTTTCGGGATCGTTTAGTGTGATCAGGCCTTCATTGTGCATCAGGATCAGCGCGCGACCTTCGTTTGACGGGTCGTTGGGTAGCGCGATCTGGGCACCTTCGGGCAGTTCGTCAATGCTATTGTACTTTTCAGAGTATGCACCGATGGGGTACACAAAGGTGTAGCCTGCGATGGCAAAATCGTAACCACGATCATTCACCATCGACATCATGTAGGGCTCATGCTGGTAGGCGTTGGCGTCGAGGCTGCCATCGGCCAATGCCGCGTTGGGCGTTACGTAGTCCGTGAATTCGATGATTTCGACGTCAAGATTGTATTCTTCCTTGGCAATGCGGGCAGCGACTTCCATGACTTCGGTTTCAGGGCCGGCAACGGTGCCCATCTTGATGCTGGCGGCTTGGGCGCTGGCGCTAACGGCCAGGGCTAATGCAGTAAAGGTAGTGAAAGCTAGCGTTTTCATAGTAACTCCAGTTATGTGTTGGTTTTCTTTTTGGTGATATTAAAATTAATTTTAATGTTTTTTTGTTATATGTCTACTGACCAGCGATGCGCTTACTTGCGGTCGGTTTTGCGTACTAGATAATCACCCACGCTCTGGAAGCCTTGTACCATGACAACGAGCACGACCACGGTAATCAGCATGACAGTCGGGTTGAACCGGTTATAGCCGTAGCGGATGCCAAGGTCACCTAGACCGCCGCCGCCAACAGCGCCTGCCATGGCGGAGTAGCTGACCAGCGTTACCAGCGTAATGGTCAGGCCAGTAATAATGCCGCCACGCGCTTCGGGGATAAGCACCTTGGTGATTATTTGCCAAGGTGTTGCGCCCATGGCCTGGGCCGCTTCGACTAAACCCGGTGAGATTTCATTGAGGGCACCCTCGATCAGCCGCGCAACAAACGGAATCGCTGCAATAGTCAGTGGGACCGAGGCAGCATTGATACCGATGGAGGTGCCCACCAACATCCGCGTAAACGGAATAATCGCCACCATCAAAATAATAAACGGGATAGAACGGCCGACGTTGGTCACAATACCTAGGGTATGGTTCAGTACAGGCTTGGCCAGAATCTGCCTGGGTCGCGTTACATAGAGCATCACGCCCAGAGGTAACCCGAGTAACGTAGAGATCACCCCGGATATGCCGACCATGTAAAGGGTATCGAGCGTGGCCTGAAGAATAAGCTCAATCATTGCGCTGGACATAGCCTAATACCTCTACCTGTAATTGGTGATCTGCCAAGTAGTCCATAGCGGCTTGCGTCTGCTCTGAAGTGCCCAGTAATTCAGCGATCATCAAGCCAAGCGTGCGGTCCTGAATTGACTCCACCTTGGCCTGAAGAATGCTTACATCGACACCGCAATCGCGCGCTAGACGAGAGATGAGCGGCGTGGATACCGCATCCCCTGAAAAAGTAAGCCTCACCACTGGATGCGCGTTGGCGTCGGGGTTGTCACTCAGGCGTTCAAGTAGCTCCTTAGGGGGAGATAGCTGCAGAAAATCGTTGAGGAATTCGCGCCCAAGTTGGGTGCGAGGTGCGGTAAAGAAATCGCCCACTTCGGCGTCTTCAACCAGCTCGCCATCGGATATCAAGCCCACTCGGTGGCAGATCGATTTCACCACCTCCATTTCATGGGTAATCAATAAAATAGTGATGCCTAGCTGCTGATTGATATCGCGAAGCAGCTCAAGGATTGAGCTAGTCGTCTGCGGGTCCAGTGCCGAGGTGGCCTCGTCGCACAGTAATACGCGCGGCTTGCTGGCCAGTGCCCGGGCAATCGCAACGCGCTGTTTCTGCCCGCCGGATAGCTGCGCGGGGAATTGATCCGCTTTGTCAGATAAGCCGACCAGTTCGAGCAGTGGGCTCACGCGATCACGGATATCGCGCTTGGGTTGGCCCATCAGTTCCAGCGGCAGCGCTACGTTGTCAAACACGTTGCGCGTGGTGAGCAAATTAAAGTGCTGGAAGATCATGCCGATGCGGTGGCGCGCCTGGTTCAGCGCCGTGTTGCTCAATCGCGTGATTTCTTGCCCATCAACGGTCACGGTGCCCTGGGTGGGGCGCTCAAGCAGGTTGACGCAGCGGATAAGCGTCGACTTACCCGCACCGGACAAGCCAATTACCCCGTGAATGGCCCCTTTAGGGATCGCTAGATTAACCGCTTTTAGGGCGTGAACGGCGTTGCGGCCCGAACCATAGGTTTTGCTGACATTATTCAGTTCGATCATGGCGTCTGCCTTTTCTATAGGCCGAAGACGGAGGTGAGCGCGCAAGCGTAGGGGAGGGAGCAAAAAAAGGCCACCTTTTCGGGTGGCCATCAACGCTGGACACACCCTTTTAGCTGCACTTCACCAAGCATTCACTCGGCGGACGCCCGCAATCTGGGTACAAATCGGCGTCTTTAAATTTGCGCCGAAAGTCTAAATAGCTTGCAAGGGGATGTCAAACCGAAAACGCAACATCTTATGGAGTTGTTCAATTTGATAACTTTTTTAACTGATTTTTTAGTTTTAAAAAGTGTTAATTTCTATTTTAGAGCACGCCTGTAAGTTATTCAGGCGTTGATGAGGACTTACGTTGATTGGCCGCGTATGCCATTGGGGTGCACAAACAGGTTTGTGCAGTAGTAAGCTTGCGCACGGATCAATTAAAGCGAGGGCGCTATGTTTACTGGCATCGTGCAAGGCAAAGTAGAGGTAGTGGAAGTACGCGAACTTGATGAATTCCGCACGCACGTGGTGAAAATGCCCGATGCTTTGCGCGAGGGGTTGGCGACAGGCGCGTCGGTGGCCCACAACGGTGTGTGTTTGACGGTCACGGATATTTCAGGTGACCGGGTGAGCTTCGATTTAATGCGTGAAACGCTTCGGCTGACCAACCTTGGTGCAGTCGAGGTCGGAAAGTGTGTCAATATCGAGCGAGCCGCTCGCTTTGGTGATGAGATCGGTGGGCATTCGATGTCTGGCCACGTGATTTGTATGGCGCAAGTGATTGCCATTGATGAAGCGCCCAACAACCGTCGGTTGTGGTTTACGTTACCGGCTTCAGTGGGGCGCTTTGTATTTGAGAAAGGCTATATTGGCGTCGACGGAATCAGCCTGACGATTGGCGATGTGCGGCGAGCGGCAGAGAGCGACGACGTTGAGTTCAGCGTTAATCTGATCCCTGAGACGCTGAACCGCACGATCCTTGGTGAGCGGTTGCCAGGCGACCAGGTCAATATTGAAATTGACCCGCAGACCCAGGTGATTGTTGAAACGGTTGAGCGTGTTCTGGCTAGCCAGGTTCGCTGATTGTCGTCGTAATCAAGAGAGGTAGTACGATTCTGACCGATCGGTTAAGACATGGCCTGAAGATTGCTTGATCTATGAGTGCTTAGTTTAAGGGTAAGCAGCAACTTCAAGGCGAGCGCCAGCTCGTGATCGTCGGCTGTACAAGGTATTCGCATCGGGCGGTACCTTTCGGTAATATGTGCGGCTTTTCGCGCTGCCAAGGCGCATCCAGCGTTTACGCGAAGGATAAAAATATCTATGAATTTTCTGGATAAACAGTTCGGGCTCACTGAACACAAAACCAGCGTCAAAACAGAGGTGATTGCCGGGATAACCACTTTCCTGACGATGGCTTACATTATTTTCGTTAACCCCAGCATCCTCTCTGAAGCTGGGATGGACTATGGTGCGGTGTTTGTTGCCACCTGTGTTGCCGCCGCTATCGGCTGTCTTATCATGGGGCTGTGGGCGAACTATCCGATTGCCCAGGCGCCGGGCATGGGGCTCAACGCGTTTTTTACCTACGGCGTCGTACTGGGGATGGGGTATAGCTGGGAGGCGGCACTGGGGGCGGTGTTCTTCTCTGGGCTATGTTTCTTCCTGCTGAGTATTTTTAAAATTCGCGAGTGGATTATCAACTCGATTCCGCTTTCGTTGCGTCTGGGGATTGCCGCGGGCATCGGTCTATTTCTGGCCATGATCGCATTGAAGAATGCCGGTATCGTGGTGGCGGATGACGCCACTTATGTCGCGTTAGGGGATCTCTCCGAGCCTGCGGCACTTTATGCGCTCTTGGGCTTTTTCGTGATCACCGCGCTTTCATATTTGAAAGTTACCGGTGCTGTCATGATTGGTATCCTCGGTATTACCATTGCCTCGATGGTGCTTGGGCACAATGAATACGGGGGGCTCATGTCCATGCCGCCTTCGATCGCGCCGACTTTTATGGCAATGGATCTGATGGGCGCGCTTGATGTCGCCATGCTCAGCGTTATTTTTGCGTTCCTGTTCGTCGATCTGTTCGATACGTCTGGCACCCTGGTAGGTGTCGCGCATCGTGGCAAGCTGCTTGATGAAAACGGTAAACTGCCGCGTCTGGGTCGCGCCATGATGGCCGATAGCACGGCATCAATGGCCGGTGCTGCTTTGGGTACCTCAACGACGACCAGCTATATTGAGTCGACAGCCGGTATTGCGTCAGGTGGGCGCACGGGTTTGACGGCGGTTGTAGTGGCTGTGCTCTTCCTTGTGTTTTGATTGCCGCGCTGGCAATGCCGCTGACCTTTTCGATTGCGGAGGGCATTGCCCTTGGGTTTATCAGCTATGCGGCGATCAAAACCCTGTCGGGTCGTTTCAAAGACCTCAATCCCGCAGTGATTATTCTGGCGCTGCTGTTTGCAGTGAAATTTCTGTTTTTAGACTAACGTGGTTTTATTAATCCAATGAGAGACGCGATGAGCATCTACGGCGATTACATCAAGTCCGTGATACGAACAGTGCCTGACTGGCCTGAGCAGGGGGTCAATTTTCGTGACATTACCCCACTACTGCAAAATAGCGCGGCATTTCGCAAGCTGATCGATAGTTTTGTACACCGCTACCAGGAAATGAATCTGGATGCCATCGCGTCGATTGATGCGCGTGGGTTTATTATTGGAGCGCCCCTGGCCTATGAGTTGGGCTGCAGCTTTGTTCCGGTGCGTAAGAAAGGCAAGCTGCCGTTCAAGACCATCAGCGAAACCTACAAGCTCGAATACGGTCATTCAGAAGTCGAGCTTCACTCGGACGCTTTCCAGAAAGACGACCGCATTTTACTCATGGATGATCTGATTGCTACCGGCGGTACCATGCTGGCGGCGGCCAATCTTATCCAGCGCAGTGGCGGGCATGTCGTCGAAACAGCCACCATTATTGACTTGCCCGAATTGGGTGGCTCGCAAAAGATTCGCGATGCGGGCTACAGCGTTTTCGCGGTTTGTTCCTTCACTGAAGACGAGTAACGATTCTATGAGCAGTGAACGCTACCATCAGCACTTTACCGTCTCCTGGGATCAACTTCACCGCGATGTCCGTCAGCTTTGCCATCAGTTGGTCGAGCGTGACTTCAAAGGGATTGTGGCGATTACCCGCGGTGGTCTCATTCCTGCTGCCTTGATCGCACGCGAACTGAATATTCGTCTGATTGATACCGTGTGTATTAAAAG
>JAIVHM010000055.1 GCA_020201095.1 Halomonas sp.
GTCGTCACCGAAGCGGTCAACGGCATATTGACGAGCCATTTCGGCCACATAAGACGCATCCACCTCCGTCTCTGTGGAATGACGGCGTGCGGTGACAGGTGCCTGAACGGCTTCGCGGTAGGTGTCTTCGTCGATGTGACCCAGCTCGCGCATGCGGAACAGGATCCAGTTGCGGCGAATCAGCGAGCGTTCAGAGTTGGCCAAGGGGTTAAACGCCGATGGCGCCTTGGGCAGGCCAGCGATCATGGCGGTCTCGGCCAGTGTCAACTCATCCAGGGGTCTGTCGTAATAGGTGTCGGCCGCCGCGGCAATCCCGTACGCTCGGTTACCCAAAAAGATTTTGTTTACATAAAGTTCAAAAATTTCTTGTTTGTCTAACACTTGCTCCATCTGCAATGCCAGCAAGATTTCGCGGATTTTACGCGTGAAGGTTTGATCCAGCGTCAGCAGATAATTACGCGCTACCTGCATGGTAATGGTGGAGCCACCGGACTGGATGGTCCCACCGCTTTGCGCAAGCTCCAGCGAGGCGCGCGCTAAACCGCGCGGGTCCACGCCCTGGTGGTCAAAGTAATTGGCGTCCTCAGCGGCAGTCAGCGCATTGACCATTTCATCAGGAATTGCATCGAAATCAATTTCGATGCGCCGCTCTTCGCCGAACTCCCCGATTAGTCGACCGTCGCGGGTCAGGATGCGCAAGGGGGTGTGCAATTCAAAGTTTTGCAGCTGCCGTACATCAGGAAGCCCCGGCGCAAAATAGATGGCAGAACCGACGAGAGCGAGAGCGACAGCACCGACAAGCGATACCATGATGCCTAACAGTGACACAATAAGGGTGCGGAGAAACGTCATGAATGGAAATTACCCGTGGGATGAATAAAAAAAGAGACGGTATCTAAACGACCGTATCACGCAACTGGCTGCCATTATAGGAAGCCAAGGCGGCCGCCACCAGTGTTGATGTACTACGAGGTGGAGTGAGTGTGACTTGGATTAAAATCATGTAACCTCAAGCAACGCGATAGACAGGTGACTCCGGACCCATAATGCGCTTACTTAAACCCCGTAACGGGTTGATCGGTGTCGATATTACCTCGGCGACCGTCAAACTGCTTGAGCTCAAATATGCTCATCAGAATTTTCAGGTGGAAAGCTACGCGGTGCGTCCGCTCCGTGAAGGAGCGGTGGTGGAGCGTCGCATCCGAGATATCGACGATGTCGCCCAGGTGTTAAGTCGCGCGGTAGAACATGCCAAGCCGTCAACGCGTAAGGCCGCGGTTGCAGTGCCGGCGAGCGCCGCGATCACCAAAACGCTCAGCTTTCCGCGAACACTCAGCGAAGATGATATCGAAGAACGCATCATCGCAGAATCCGACCGGCATATCCCGTTTCCGTTCAATGAAGTGGCGTTTGACTTTGAGTGCCTGGGCCCATCGCCATTTGACGATGATCGCCAGCAGGTGGTGTTGGTCGCCTGCCGTCAGCAGGATGTTAGCCAGTTAACCGAGACGCTGGAACGCGCCGGTCTTGAGCCAGCCGCCGTTGAGGTTGAAACCTTTGCCATGGAGCGCTCGTTTGAGGTATTGCGTCGCCAGTTGCACGTGCAAGACGATCCCGACGCCTGCGTCGGCTTGGTGGATATCGGCGCCAATATGAATGCGTTTCACGTAGTGCGCGGTGGGCACATTGTGTATAGCCGCGATACCGTCTTTGGTGGCCGCCAACTGACCGATGCCATCCGTGACCGATATCAATTGAGTATGGAAGAAGCTGGCTACGCTAAAAAACGCGGCGGCCTGCCTGACGATTACCATGACAGTGTGCTCAACCCGTTTTTGGAAACAGTTGTGCAGCAGGTAGGGCGGTCACTGCAGCTTTATTACACGGCGGGGCGTCAGTATGAAGTCAAACATATTGTGCTGGCCGGCGGGTCGAGCGTGATTCCGGGTCTTGCGGAGCGCATCGCCGAAGATAGCGGCATGACGGTAACCATCGCCAACCCCTTCCAGTCCATGGCTGTCAACAAGCGTTTGAATATCGAAGCGCTGACCAACGACGCCCCCGCGATGCTGACCGCAGGTGGCTTGGCGATGAGGGTTGGTCAATGAGCATTACCATCAACCTTCTCCCCTGGCGCGATGAGCAGCGAGAGCGACAAACGCGGCGTTTTTACTACTTCATGGTGCTGATGTTGCTGATCGGTGTTGCGCTTGGCTGGGGCATCGCCAAGCTTTATTCAGCACAGGTGGCGGCCCAGCAGCAGCGCAATGCCTTCATTGAGGCGCAAGCCCGCGAGCTGACGCAGGATATTGGCAATCTTGAGCGTTATAAAGCAGACGCCTTGCGGCTCGGTGAGCAGCTTGTGCTGTTTCAGACGTTACAAACCCAACGTGCCAGTACCATCGAGCTGTTCAATGCACTTGCTGACAGCGTCGCCAGCGGTGTGGTCTATCAACAGGTATCACGCAGCGGCGCCCGGGTAAGCGTCGAGGGGGTAGCGGCCAGCGAGCGACAAGTATCCGAGCAGTTACGCCGAGTGGCTGACAGTCAGGCATTTGGCGTGCCATCGCTGTCGGAAGTCGAAAGCGACGCTGAGGGAGGTGGTCGACAGTTTCGTTTCGATGTTGAGCAACCGTCACTGGCGACGCCCGTCGAGGAGCAGCCATGATATGGACGCGGGCGCGTTGGGCGCAGGAATGGCAACAGCTGCGCGATCTTGACTGGCGCGACCTGGACGTCAAAGAAGCCGGCGGCTGGCCGTTGCTGCTTAAAGCGCTGTGCGGTGGTCTGGCCTTGCTGGTGGCCCTGTTGATAATGGAATGGTTGATTATCGGCGATCGTCGCGCTGAGCTGGCCAGTGCTCAACAGCAGGAATCGCGCCTGCTTGGGGATTACCGTCGCCGGTCGGCTGAGGCGGTTCAACTGCCCAAAATGCAGGAGCAGCTTGCGACACTTGAAGATCAGATGGCGCGTTTGCGTGCCATCCTGCCCACCGACGCAGAAATCCCGTCGTTACTCGACAGTATCAGCGATGCGGCGGTGGATAATCGGCTGACGATCGAAACCATTCGTTTGCGCACCACCGTTAACCAGCCGCATTATGTGGAGCAGCCGCTGGACATACAGGTACGCGGCGACTTTCATCAGATTGCCCGTTTTACTGCTGATATCGCCTCGCTACCCCGGCTGGTGACTCAGCACGACTTCACGTTGGAGCCTGTTGATACCGGCGGTGGCAATCTGCGGCTTTCCTTGTTGGCGCGGACTTACCGTGACCGGGAGGAAGCCCCATGACGTCGTTGATGCGCCGAGTGCTAGCCGGTGGATGGCTGGCAAGCCTTTTTCTGCTGACAGGCTGTGCGGATCCATCGCTTTCGCAATTGGAAGAAACCCTGAGTGATATTCGGCAAACGTCCAGCAGTGAGCCGGCAATGGTGATTCCTTACGTACCGCTTTACCCTACGCAACGCTATCAGCATAGCGAGGCACGCAGCCCTTTTTTGCCGCCCGACTCGATACAAGACAGCGCCTATAACGCTTTAGCGGGAGGTGAGAATGGGCCCGACCAGCAGCGCTCATCCGAACCGCTGGAGCGCTTTTCACTGCAAGAGCTGCAGTTGGTTGGCACGTTACGCATGGGCGGACGGCGGGTGGCCATGATTGCCACGCCCGAGGGCGAGGTGATGACCGCGCAGGAAGGCAATTATATGGGCACCGATTATGGTCGAATTACGGCCATCTCGGCCGATACGGTTGAGATTCGAGAACGCGTTTACACCCAGCAAAATGGCTGGCAGATACGCCCGACCTCGCTCACCCTTGATGATGAGCGCTGAATAATAGCTTAGGGGCTGATCACTCAACCCCCTAAACAAGTGGAAGGAGACCCATGGCAGACACGTTGGTACGCCGTTTTCGGCAAGGCATGCTGTTGGTAGTGGCGTTATTTCCCTGCTGGGCGATGGCGTCGGTTCTGACAGACGTAGATGTGCGCCAAACGGAACGCGGCGACGTGGCGCTGGATTTGCGCTTTAGTGGTGATGTCCCCGAACTGAACGGCTACCCATTAAGCGACCCACCGCGTCTGGCACTGGATTTGGCAGGAACCGAGAATGGCCTGGCCGAGCGTCGAATGCCCATTAATGAAGGTGGTGTCGAGGGTATTATCGCGCTGGAAGGGGGTGGCCGCACGCGTCTGGTGCTCGATTTAGACGCCCCCCGCGAGTTTCGCTCATCCACCTCCGGTGACACGCTTACGGTTATTCTAGAGACTGCCGATGAGCCCCGCGAGGAGCCACGCGAAGCGCCTGACCAGCGTCTGGAGACATCTCAGGGTCCGCAGGTGGAAGGTATTGATTTTCAGCGCGGTGACGATGGCGCTGGGCGCTTAATAGTGACGTTTGATCGGGACAACGTGACGCCTCGTGTTCGCGAAGGGGGAAGCAATGAAGTGGTCGTTGATCTGGGCGAGGTCAACGTGCCCGACGCCCTCAATCAGGTCTACGACGTGACCGACTTTGCCACGCCCATCTCGCGGATTACGCCGCGCCGCGGGCAGGGCGGAAGCGAACTGGTGCTGGCCACCGACGGCCCCTTTGCCATGGTGTCATCGCAGTCAGGCGATCAGTTGACGGTCGAGGTACAGCCTGTCAGCGAAGCACGGCAACAAGACCGAGTGGACCAAGACGAAGACTATACCGGCGAGCGTTTGAGCCTTAACTTCCAGGATATTGAAGTGCGCGCCGTGCTTGCCACGCTCGCCGATTTTACCGGCTTGAACCTGGTCGCCAGCGACAGCGTGAACGGTCGGGTTACGCTCAATCTTAACGATGTGCCCTGGGATCAGGCGCTGGATTTGATCCTCCAGAGCCAGGGGCTTGCCAGCCGTGAAAAGGGTAACGTGATTGTGGTGGCGCCGGCCGGCGAACTTGCCGAGCTGGAACGCCAGGAGCTGGAAGCCCGCGACCAGCAGGAAACATTGGAGCCACTGATTACTGAGTATGTTGAAGTTAAATATGCCCGTGCCGAAGACCTGGCCGAATTGCTGCGCGGCGGCGATGGCTTTGGTTTGCTCACCGAACGCGGCCGGGTAAGCGTTGATCAGCGTACCAACACGCTGTTGATTCAGGACACGCCCGCTCAGGTGCGAGAGATCATGGGGACTCTGGACCGTTTGGATGTAGCGGTTCGCCAAGTGCAGATTGAAGCGCGCATCGTGAT
>JAIVHM010000056.1 GCA_020201095.1 Halomonas sp.
TTCGGCGGCCAGATGATCTGGAAGGCCAACCCGCATATTCTCGATAAGCTGCGTGACATGAACGCGCTGATGGCCCACACGCCCATCACTCACAGCTACATGCACTGCTGGCGGCATAAAACGCCGGTGATCTACCGCGCCACGGCTCAATGGTTTGTGGGCATGGATATCCAGGGCAAGGATGGCAAAACCCTACGCGAGCGTGCCCTTGAAGGTATCGAAGCGACTGCGTTTACCCCCGCCTGGGGCCAGGCGCGCCTGCACAGCATGATCGCCAACCGCCCGGACTGGTGTATTTCCCGCCAGCGCAACTGGGGCGTGCCGATCCCGTTCTTCCTGCACAAGCAAACCGGCGAGCTGCACCCGCGCACCGTTGAGCTGATGGAAGAAGCGGCCAAGCGCGTCGAGCAGGCAGGCATCGACGCCTGGTTCAAGCTCGACCCGGCGGAACTGCTGGGTGCTGAAGCCGCCGATTACGACAAGGTCACCGATACGCTGGATGTGTGGTTTGACTCTGGCACTACTCACCGTCACGTGCTGCGCGGCTCGCACCCCCACGGCCACGAAAGCGGCCCGCGGGCGGATCTGTACCTGGAAGGCTCCGACCAGCACCGCGGCTGGTTCCATTCGTCGCTGCTGACCGGCTCGGCCATCGATGGCCACGCGCCGTATCGCCAGTTGCTGACCCACGGTTTTACGGTAGATGCCCAGGGCCGCAAGATGTCGAAGTCGATCGGCAACGTGGTCGTCCCGCAAACGGTAATGGACAAGCTGGGCGCTGACATTCTGCGCCTGTGGGTGGCCTCCACCGATTATTCAGGCGAAATGGCGGTCTCGGACGAGATCCTCAAGCGCACCGCGGATGTTTACCGGCGTATTCGCAACACTGCCCGCTTCCTGCTATCTAACCTTAACGGTTTTGACCCGGCGAAGGACAAGGTGGCGTTTGGCGACATGCTGGCGCTTGACCAGTGGGTGGTCGACCGCGCCGCGCAGCTGCAGGGGCGTATCGACACCGCCTACGACGAATACCGCTTCCTGGATGTTTATCAGCAGGTGCACGGTTTCTGCGCCCGTGAACTGGGCGGCTTTTACCTGGATGTGATCAAAGATCGCCAGTACACCACGCAAGCGGATTCGCTGGCCCGGCGCAGCGCGCAAACCGCGTTGTACCACGTGGTCGAGGCGCTGAGCCGTTGGGTCGCACCGATCCTGTCGTTCACCGCCGAGGAGATTTTTGAGCATATCCCCGGTGAGCGCGGCGATAGCGTCCTGCTGGAAACCTATTACACCGGTCTTGAAACGCTGGATGACAACGCCAAGATGGGGCGTGATTTCTGGGAGCAGGTGCTTGAGGTCAAGCACGCGGTGAACAAGTGCCTGGAAGACGCCCGCAACGCCAAGGTGATCAAGGGCAGCCTGGCTGCTGAAGTCACGCTTTACGTGAGCGACGAGCTCAACGGGACGCTGACTAAGCTTGGCGACGAGCTGCGCTTTGTGATGCTGACCAGCGAGGTAACGCTTAAGCCGTTGGCTGAGGCGCACAATGCGGAAGCCACCGAGCTTGAAAGCCTGAAGGTTGCGGTGGCCCAAAGCGAGCACACCAAGTGCGAGCGCTGCTGGCACCACCGCCCTGATGTAGGCACTCACTCGGCGTATCCCGATCTATGCGGCCGCTGTATCAGCAACCTGCCTGAAGGCAGCGGCGAGATTCGTTATTATGCCTAACGCGACCAACACGCCTGATACCGGTTCGCAGCGCTCGCCGATGCACCGGCCGCTGCGCTGGCTGTGGCTGGCGGCAGCGGTGGTTGTGCTGGATTTGGCCACCAAGTACCTGGCCAGCAGCCAGTTGGGCTACGCTCAGCCGGTGGAGGTGCTGCCGTTTTTCAACCTGACGCTGCTGCATAACCCGGGGGCGGCGTTCAGCTTTCTGGCCGACCACCCCGGTTGGCAGCGCTGGTTCTTTGCGATTATTGCGATTGGCGCAAGCATCGGCTTGAGCATTTGGCTATCGCGTATCAAGGCCGATGAAAAGCTGCTGGCCGTGGCGCTGCCGCTGATCATCGGCGGGGCGCTGGGAAACCTGTACGACCGTCTGGTGCACGGCTACGTGGTCGATTTTTTGTCCTTCCACGCGGCGGGCTGGTATTACCCGGCATTTAACGTGGCCGATATTGGCATCACCCTGGGGGCTGCCGGGCTAATCTACTCGACCAAAGAGAAAGCGGCCGCTACCTTCCAATATGGCGACGGCAATCTGCCACCTGGCTTTGAGCACCCGATCAAGGGCATGGCCGCGGGGCAAGAGGGCCGTTTCGACATTACCCCTGAGCACGCCTTTGGTCAGCATAACCCGCAGAATATTCAAACGCTGAAGCGCGACGATTTTGGCGATGAAACGCCCGAGATCGGTATGGTGATGTCATTTGCCGATAAAGCGGGAACGGAATTGCCTGGCGTGGTCAAAACGATTGAAGGCGACCGGATCGAGGTCGACTTTAATCATCCTCTGGCGGGGCGTACCCTGACGTTTGAGGTGGAAGTGCTCGACGTGAAACCGGTTACAACGCATTAAGTGACCACCCAGTAACAGGCGGCGGAATTCAATCAACGGTGCTCAGCATCAAGGCGCGACTTATGCAATCACAGCAGCAAACACACCCTATCGAGATTAAACTGGCCAACCCGCGCGGTTTTTGCGCTGGTGTTGATCGTGCGATCGATATCGTCAACCGGGCGCTGGATGTGTTTGGGGCGCCGATCTACGTCCGTCACGAAGTGGTTCATAACCGCTTTGTGGTGGATACGCTGCGAGAGCGCGGCGCGGTGTTCGTCGAGGAGCTGCACGAAGTGCCCGACGATGTGATCGTGATTTTCTCTGCCCACGGGGTCTCCCGCGCGGTGCAGCAAGAAGCCGAAAAGCGCGGTTTGAAAGTCTTCGACGCCACTTGTCCGCTGGTCACCAAAGTACATCTTGAAGTTCTCCGCTATGCCAAGCGCAGCCAGGAATGCATCTTGATCGGCCACCAGGGGCATCCAGAAGTCGAAGGCACCATGGGCCGTTACGATACGTCCCGCGGTGGGCGCATTTACCTGGTGGAAGACGAGGATGATGTTGCTAATCTGGACGTCGAAGACCCAACCCAACTGGCCTATGTGACGCAAACCACCTTGTCGATGGATGAAACTGCCAAGGTGATTGACGCGTTGCGTGATAAATTCCCGGCGATTCAGGGGCCGAGCAGGGACGACATCTGCTATGCCACGCAAAACCGGCAGGATGCCGTGCGTGAACTGGCCGCCGACTGCGACCTGTTGCTGGTGGTGGGCAGCCCCAATAGCTCCAACTCGAATCGTTTGCGCGAGCTTTCCGAGCGAATTGGCACACCGGCTTACCTGATCGACAACGCTGAGCAGATCAGCGCTGAGTGGCTGGATGGTGTCTCCAGCATAGGGGTTACTGCGGGGGCGAGCGCGCCAGAAGTACTGGTCAAAGGCGTCATTGAGCGGCTGCAAACCATGGGCGCAGCCGCTCCCCAGGAGCTGCTTGGGCGCGAAGAGACGATTACCTTCTCAATGCCTCGCGAACTGCGTGAACAGGTGATCGCCAGCAGCTAATCTGGGTCTACGTAATGCAAAGCGGTGGGGTTTGCGACATACTGAATTGGTATGAGTCAACTAATTCAGGAGCCGCGTCGCGTGCATTACGTTTCTCATCCCCAGCCATCCACCTTGTTACGTCACGGCCAGCGCGGTTTTACTCTAATCGAATTAATGATTGTGCTGGCCATCATCGGCATCGTGGCGGCCATCGCCTACCCCAGCTATACCCGCTACGCACAAAAATCACTGCGCACCGACGCCCATGCGGCGTTAATGCAAGCGGCTTCTGAGCTGGAGCGCTGCAATACCCGCTCGTATTCCTACGAGGGTTGTGAGGATGTGCCGACTACTTCTCCTGAGAGGCACTATACCGTTGAGGTGTCGACCGGAAGCCAAAATGGCGGCTATACGCTGACGGCCAAAACCGTTAACGATCAAGATGATGGTTGCGAAGAGCCTTTGACCCTGGACGCCAGGGGCAACCAAGCACCCGATGAGTGCTGGTAAGCCTATGCCTCAACGCGGCTTTACCCTTATTGAATTGATGCTCGTGCTGGTCATTGCCGCCTTGCTGATGCTGCTCGCGGCGCCTGCCTTTTCTACGTTTATGGCTCGTCAGCAATTGGCCGGTGATGTTAACCAGCTGCAATCGGTGCTGACAATGTGTACGGCGGGGCTTGGTGCTACTGGGCCGAAAGCTCTCAAGAGGACGACGAGGCGGCTGTTATGCGCGTAGGGCAGACCGCCAACATTACCCAGCCCCAAGGTAACTTCTTTATAGATTTTACCAGCCTGGGCGATGCGAATATCAGCGACTGTGATGACGGTGATGGCCAATGCGAGATTACGCTAGCGCCAGCCGATTCAGGAGGCGACATCGACCCGGTGACGATCAGAGTTCGTGAAACCGGTAGTCTGCGCAAGGTGTCCTTATGATGTCACAGCGTGGCTTTAGCCTGGTCGAAGCGCTGATTGCGCTCCTGGTGTTATCGCTTGGCCTCGTGGGTGTCGCGGCCATGCAGTTGAAAGCGTTGCAAAGCGCGACTCAGGGTTACCAGCGCTCGGTAGTCACGCTTGCTGCAGTAGATGCCCAGGAAAGACTTTGGGCGCAGTTAGGAGCCATCGAGCAAGGAATTAGTAGTAAATCAGATTGTTCAGAAGTACTGGCTGCAGACATAGAGGATGATTGGGATACCCATTGGTTTGGGGAAAATAGCGAGACGCCTATTCGTCATTTCAGCGGTGATGTGCTCGATAACGGAGACGATTCTAGCCTGAGTACTTGTGAGTTCAGAATAGAAATTAACCTCGAACAATTACCAGGCGATACTGAAAATGATGTATTTACCTATACTTTCCGCCTGCCTGTGCTTTGAGGCTTGTTTATGTTAACCCAGCGTCAATCAGGTTTTACCCTAGTCGAGCTGATGGTCGCCATGGTGATTGGCACCGTCATCATTCTGGGTGCGGGGCAATTGTTTCTCACTACATTTCAAACGTTTCAAAAAGTTGATGAGCTTAGCCGAAAACAAGAGACAGTCGTTTTTGTGGCCAATAGGCTGAGCAACGAGTATCGCAAAGGCAATACGGATTACGGATACGAAAGAACTAGAGACAGTAATGGCAATGAGTTAGAAGAATGCTCCGTTATGGAGGCTTCGCAGCCTATAGTTGGTGGTCTGGCGCTTTATGAAGACCAATGTGTCGAGGATAGGTTTGTACAGGATGAAGTGGAAGTGGTTCCAGGAGAGCCGCTCGAAGGTTATTACCGCTTTACCCTTGATTTTGAGCGTGCAGATGATGAGCTAGAGACGCTTTCTTTTCACGTGATGCAACGCCCGCAAGCATCTTGCTTACCTCCAGGAACTGAAGATGAGGATGCATTTCTACAGCCTCCTGATAGAGTGCCGTCTGCTGTTGAGTTTATTGATGATATGAAAAGTCGAGACGAGGTCGTTAGGTCTTGTAATGCCAATGATGTCAGAGCATCCGATGAAAAATATTTTTATTGTGACGATAATATAAATAATTTTGATGTTTCAGGGATGGATGGAAAAGTAATTATGGCAGAGCAGGGAATAAGTTTTGAGGTCAATGATAATCAGTCAGTTAGTGACTTGGCTATAGTTGCCAAGAATGCAATTAATATGAATGGCAATGACAATGTGAACGCTACTTTGGAAGGGCTTTTCTGGAGTGAGCAAAATATCAGTTTAGGTTCTGGTGGTGTAAGTTTTAAAGGTAGCATTCTTTCTTCTAGCAATTACACTACAAATAATTTTATATCCGAAACGCCGAGCCCTGAAGCTTGGTGCTTGCTGGAGCCTTACTATTCAGTCTCTGATAATATTAAGGAGTGAGAGAGTTGAGAAATCAGCAAGGCGCGGCGTTAGTTATTGTCATGGCACTGTTAGCTGGTGCCATGACACTCGGCCTCTCGGGTATGCAAACCGCGCTAGTGGACGAGCGCTTGGCGGGTAATTATCGTGCAGTTACGCTGGCACAGATGGCAGCCGAGTGGCGCGCCAGCCAGGTAAGTATAGAAGATTTAGGCAATGCTGAAGAAACATGTGAAAAACTGAGAAGTGATTCCTCTTGGCAATATACACCAGTTGAATTAGAGAATGGTGCTTCCTCTGATTTTGTGACTTGTTTAAATAGCGAAGAAGTTGAAGTTTTGTTGGTTAAGGGAAGTGTTGAACAAGTTTCGGCTGTAAGCTTTATTGAGATCGGGTTCTCTAGTAGTTCAAATGGTGCGGCTGTAAAGGTTGATGATTTCATAGACTGGTTAACTGATGATTTGGTTCAGGCGGGAGCTGAGGAAAATTGTGATGTGAATGGAATTGCAAGCGGGGATATATCTTTTTGCAATTCTCAGTTTGAAGACAGTAGTCAGAGAGGTAATGCTGGTTTGATTGCTGGTGACCAGTTTAATGGAGCAACTCTCATATCAAATGAAGGTTTTGATTTTCGTTTGGGCGATGATGTCGAAAACTTGACGCTTATTACGCCTGGTGAAGTAAGCTTTAATGGTGGTGGAGGAAATAATATTACAGGATTTATTTGGTCTGAAAATGGTGTTGAGATATCTGGTGGTGGTAACCGAGATTTTGAATTTTGTGCACCGGAAGGTGTGACTGTAAGAGGGGGAAGCCATGAGAGTGGTGAGGGCTGTCGTTCGCTAGAAACATTTTTGAAAGAAAATTTTGGCTACGAAGCTGGGGAAGGTGGTGATATTGCTAGCTGGACACAGTTTTAAGAGATTATTTCTGGCTGCCCTATTGGCGCTGAAATTGATAACATCGCTGCATTCATATTGACTTTATAGGCAGCAGTGCGTTTATGACTCCACCCAAAACCCGCGTCCTTACCGGTATAACGACCACTGGCACTCCCCACCTGGGCAACTACGTCGGGGCGATCAAACCCGCCATTGAGGCGAGCCAGGACCCCAGCGTGCAGTCGTTTTATTTCCTGGCCGATTACCACGCGCTGATCAAGTGTCAGGATCCTAAGCGCGTGCAGCAGTCGCGCTTGGAGATCGCCGCGACCTGGCTGGCGCTGGGGCTGGATACCGATAACGCCATTTTCTACCGCCAGTCAGATATTCCCGAAATCCCCGAGCTTACCTGGATGCTTTCCTGTGTATGTGCCAAGGGGCTGATGAACCGCGCCCATGCCTACAAGGCCGCCGTTGCTGAGAACGAAGAAGCGGGCAACCAGGACCCAGATAAGGGCATCACCATGGGGTTGTTTGGTTACCCGGTGCTGATGGCCGCGGATATCCTGATGTTCAACGCCAACAAGGTGCCGGTCGGCCGCGACCAGATCCAGCATATCGAGATGGCGCGGGATATCGCGGGCCGTTTCAACCACCTTTATAAAGGCGACTATTTCACGCTGCCCAATGCGGTGGTGGACGAAAAGAGTCAGGTGCTCGGTGGGCTGGACGGGCGCAAAATGTCCAAAAGCTACAACAACACCATTCCACTCTTTGTCGCCGAGAAAAAGCTGCAGAAGCTGGTACGCAAAATCAAGACCAATTCGCTGGAACCCGGTGAGCCGAAAGACCCGGATGCCTGCACACTGTTCCAGATTTACGCCGCCTTTGCCTCAACTGAAGAAACGGCGGCCATGCGCCAGCAGTATGCTGATGGCATTGGCTGGGGCGATGCCAAGAACCAGGTGTTTGAGTATCTCAACGCCCACCTGGAAAAACCCCGCGAGCGCTACAACGCACTCATGGAAGACCCTGCTCATATCGAAGGGGTATTGCAGAAAGGGGCTGAAAGAGCGCGGGAAGAAACCGCGGTGACCATGGATCGGCTACGGGACGCCGTGGGGCTCGGTCGTTTCCACTAAAACGAGGTGATGACGTGCGCTTGCAACGCGATAAAAGCTTACTGCTGATGGTCGATTTTCAGGCAGGCTTAGTGCCGGTGATTGACGGCGGTGACGAGGCAGTTGCCGAGGCCCACTGGCTATATGGCGTGGCGGATGCGCTTGAAGTCCCCGTGTGGCTGACCGAACAGATGCCCGAAAAGCTGGGCGGCACCACGACGGCGTTACTGGAAGCGCGGCAAGCGCCCACGATTTGGCAGAAGCAGCATTTTGGGGCGATGGAAGAGACGGTGTTTCGTGAGGCGCTGAGCGCCTCGGGCAGGCAGCAGGTGGTGCTATGCGGCACTGAGGCGCATATCTGCGTGCTGCAAACGGCGCTTGGGTTGCTGGCCGAAGGCTATGCGGTCTATTGGCTGACTGAGGCGACGGCCAGTCGCCGGGCCGAGGAGGCCATTTTGGCGCGTGAGCGAGCCTGCGCCCTGGGGGCGGAGGCGGTTTCGGCGGATATGGTGGCTTATGAGTGGCTTCACCGCTGTGATACGGCGTCTTTCAGCGCCGTGCATCGCCAGTTTCTGAAGCCCCGGGCAGATAGGAACGTCCGCTTTTTCTAGCTGGAATTCCTAGCGATCCGATTCGCGGCGGGTAAAGACAAAGGTGTCGCCCTGAGACGCGGCGGCATCGAAGCGGTATCCCGCAACATCAAAACCTTTGAGCGCTTCAGGATCGTTAACCTGCTGGCGAATGATCCAGGCACTCATCAGGCCGCGTGCCTTCTTGGCGTAGAAGCTGATGATCTTGAAGGTGCCGTTTTTCTCATCTTTAAACACCGGCGTTATGATCTGGGCATCCAGTTTCTTTGCGTCTACGGCCTTGAAGTACTCGTTAGACGCAAGATTCACCAGTACCTTGGAACCGCTGTCGGCAATCGCTGCGTCCAGCACCGTGGTCAGCGTGGGTTTCCAATAGGCATACAGGTCCTTGCCTGCCGGGTTCGGCAGTTTGGTGCCCATCTCCAGCCGGTAGGGCTGAATCAAATCGAGTGGTCGCAGCAGGCCATAAAGCCCAGAAAGAATGCGCAGGTAAACATCGCCCTGGAAAGCCTGTGCCGCAGGTTTGGCGTTTTCCAGCGAGAACGGTGGCTGCCATTCGGCAAAACGTGCCGCGTTCAGACCCGCCAGTTTATCGCTAATACCCATCAGGTCACTGATTTGCTGAGGTGAGTAATCGCGCAGAATATCAATGAGCGCTTGGCTGTCGCTCAGAAAATCCGGCTGGCTGACGTCTTGAGTGGTTGACGGGGTTTCAAAATCCAGTGTTTTGGCCGGCGAAATAACGCTCAACATGGCAGATTCCTTGGGACGTCGCAGAAGTGATAGGCCGAATTATACCAAGCCTCGGCGATGGCCGAGGCTATGGGATCGATAGCGTTGTCTGTCATTAAGGGCAGGGGTTGGGCATACGCCGATGGATATCCTCGATCGCCTCCAACAGTTCGTCATCCAGCTTGAGGCTTTCGCTGGCCAGGTTGCTTTCCAACTGATCCATGGTGGTGGCACCGATGATGTTGCTGGTCAAAAAGCTGCGGGTATTGACGAAGGCCAGCGCCATTTGCGCGGGGTCGAGGTTGTAGTCACGTGCCAGCGCCACATAAGCCTTGGTGGCGGCCTCGGCTTCTGGTGAGGTGTAGCGCTTGAAACGCTCGTAAAGCGTGAGGCGCCCTTTAGGCGGTTTTGCGCCATTCAGGTATTTGCCCGAGAGCACGCCAAAGCCCAACGGTGAGTAGGCCAGTAGCCCGACATCTTCGCGGTGGGCGATTTCCGCTAGGCCGACCTCAAAGGAGCGGTTCAGCAGGTTGTAGGGGTTTTGAATCGATGCCACGCGCGGCAGGTCAAGCTGGTCGGCGAGCTGCAGGGCGCGCATGGTGCCCCAGGGTGTGTCATTGGACAAACCGATGGCGCGGATCTTACCGGCGTCGACCAGCTCTTTCAGCGCGCTCAAGGTTTCCTCAAGCGGGGTGGCATCTTCTTCTTCGTTATGTGTATAGCCGAGCTTGCCGAAAAAGTTGGTGCTGCGATCGGGCCAGTGCAGTTGGTAAAGATCCACGTAGTCGGTCTGTAGCCGCTCTAGACTTGCGTCGACCGCTTTGAAGAGGTGTTCGCGGGTTAGGCGTGGCCCACCGCGGATATGGTCAAGCCCGGGGCCGGCGGCCTTGGTGGCCACAATCACATCGTCGCGTTCGCCGCGCTGCTTGAGCCAGCTGCCCACGTAGCGTTCTGTGAGGCCTTGGGTGTCGGCCTTGGGCGGTACCGGGTACATTTCGGCGGTATCAATGAAGTTGATGCCAAAGGCGACGGCACGATCAAGCTGTTCGTGGGCCTCGGCTTCGCTGTTCTGTTCGCCAAATGTCATGGTGCCCAGGCAAAGTCGGCTGACTTGCATCCCGGTTCTGCCCAGCGGTCGCGTTTGCATGGTGGGTCTCCTTGTATGAACATGATGACGGTTATGCGCGGCGATTCCAGCGCATCGCGTCGGGGTTGTTGGGCATGTTAGCGAGGCGCGCGCCATGCAGCAAATAAGAGGGGTTGAGTCGTCGTCATGGCAGGCGTATGCTTGCCAGCCCATCGACCGGCCAAGGGCCGGTTTATCGCGTGGTTGGTTGTCTTATAGAGTGTGACGGCTGGCCCAAGGTTTCTCAGACAGGCAGGGTGGTTTGCCATGCCACAGGCATCAACTTTGTTCATTCGGCTTGAGTTTCGATTAGCCGAACGGCTATTTAATAATCGTTGGCTGTTGCCACGCTCACCGCGGACCCAGCGGTTAACGCTGAACTTGTTCAAGCGCTGTGCTGAGGCGGGTCACCCCGATGCGCTTTCCGTTTATGGCAACATGTTGTTGCAGCGTAGTCTATCGCCCCACGACAAAGCGCGTGGTGCGCGCTATGTGATGGAAGCGGCCCATGCCGGTGATGTAAAGTCGCAGTATCAGGCGGCAAAGATTTATGAGACGGGCTGTGCGCAGTACCCAAACCGTGATGATTACGCGGTGACGTGGTATGCGCGCGCGGCGCAGTCCGGCCACTCACTAGCGGCTGAACGCCTGGCCCATGCTTACCGGGTTGGTGAGTTGGGCCTGACGGCTGATGCTGCTCAAGCGGCTTATTGGCAGAGCCTCGTAGACGAGCCGTCTGACCCTGTTGCGGCATGATGTGCCGTCCTATTTTTCGCAAGTGAGGTCGTCTGTGTCCGAGACGCTACCGACGGTGTTGGATATTGAAGCGTCCGGTTTTGGGCGTGGTAGCTACCCGATCGAGGTGGGCATCGCCCGTGCCGACGGAACCACCTGTGCGTTTCTTATCCAGCCGCTTGATGAATGGACGCACTGGGATCCCAAGGCCGAGTTGCTGCACGGTATATCGCGTGAGCGCTTGCACCGTGAGGGCTTTCCGGTGCGTGAAGTGGCGCGCTGGCTGAACGACGAACTTAGCGACGAAGGCAAGGCGTATAGCGATAGCTGGGGATACGACAACACCTGGCTCTCGCTGTTGTTTCATCACGCGGGCATGCTACCGGGGTTTCGCCTTGAGGCGCTGAGAATTCTGCTCAGTGAAGACCAGCAGGCACTATGGAGCGATACCAAGGAAGCCGTGATCGCCGAGCGCGGCATTCACCGACACCGTGCCGGCGAAGACGCCCGGCTATTGCAACTGACTTACCAGCGTACTCAGCAGCTTTGCCAATAAGCGCAGCCGTTATTTAACTATTGCCTCATCTTTCAAGCGCTTCAAGCAGCGCCTTGGGTGTCTCGGCGTCGAGCAGCATGCCCCTTGTAGCCTGCGCCATGAATCCCTGCTCTACGGTACTGTTCAAAAACGTCAGCAGCGGCGAGTAGAACCCCTCGACGTTGAGCTGCCCAAGCGGCTTTTCATGCAAGCCCAGATACCCCCAGGTCCAGATTTCAAACAGTTCTTCAAAGGTGCCAATGCCGCCGGGCAGGGCAATGAACGCATCAGCATTGGCGGCCATGGTCGCCTTGCGCTCGTGCATGTTGGGAACGCGGATTAGCTCGCTCAGGCCAAAGTGGGCCTGTTCGCGCTCGACCAGATGATCCGGCATCACGCCGACCACCTCGCCCCCAGCGTCAAGGGCCGCATTGGCCAGCACGCCCATCAAGCCGACCCGAGCGCCGCCGTAAACCAGTGTATGACCGCGAGCCGCCAGAGTGCGGCCAAGCTCATGGGCAGCGTGACGATAGGCGGGGCTATTGCCTTCCCGCGAGCCAAGATAAACGCAGATTCGGGACATCTTATTTCCTTACGCTGATGGGAGTGCTGGCGCGGTGGTGATGGTTTATGGCAGACAGGCGTCGACCTGGTAGTGAGCGTCCAGCCACTGGCCGATCACATTGTTGCCGCAAAGATGGTGGGCATACTGGGTATGCAGGCAGCGCACCTGCTGCCAGTTGCTGATGCCGCCGATACCGCGCTGGGTTAACACGTCGGTGTAACCACGCTCCGCAACCTCGGTGCGCTGTGCATCGCTCATTAGCGACCAGCGGGTCTCGACGTAGTCGCGGTGGCTTTGCTGGTAGGCAGCAAGAAAGTCGGGGTCGTCCTGTAGCTGCTGTTCAAGCGACTTGATAACGCCGACGGCTTCAATGCGCGATATCTCGACTTTTAGTACGTCGGAGCACAACCAATAGAGCGTCGGGAAAGGCTTGCCCTCGACAATCGGGGCCATGCGCAGCACTAGCGGGGTGCCATTGCCGTCGGTGGCCGTCACGGCCTCGATGCCCTTGGGCGGTCGGCCGAGCTGTTGGGTAATAATCGCCAGTTGGCGTTCGTCGGGCGCTTGGTCAGTGCGAATCACCATGGGCGGGTCTCTTGCAGGCAGTCATTGTGGGTAAATTAAGCGGTTGTGTGCCGTTTATTCCTGAACAAACTTGGTGGAGCGGCCAACGGCGCGAAAGAAGCAGCGATTGAGCTGTTCCGGTGAGGCGACATAATGCCAGGTACGTTCACAGTATTCAGCCGCTCGCGCCATCAACACGTCGTACAGGCGATTGAACGGCGCATCATAATCGTAGGGGTCGGCACCGAACAAGCGGATATGCGGGTAATCGGCAAAGCGTTCCATAAAGTAGCGCTCAAGGTCGGCCTCGACGGCGCGGTGCTGGGCGGTGTTGTCTGGGTCTAGCCATAAATTGTAGCGGATCGCCATGGGTCACTCCTGGCCGCCCCGTTGCCGGGACGTCGCGGTTCAGGCGGGGGCGGGCGCGTCTTGCAAATGAATTAAGAGCGCTTCCCGAAGTTCGCCTTCGATGGGCACAGTGCATTTAGCCTGATGGTCGTACTGGACCAGAATGGTGTGCCCGACATTGGTCAACTTGCCATGCTGACGCGCTTCCTGAGTGACAGTAAAGGAGCTGTTACCCAGGCGCGTCAGGTAGGTACGTAATTCGATATCGTGACCGTAAAACAGTTCAGCACGGTAGTCGACCTCCATCCGCGCCATGATCAGCCGCCACGCTTTAGGGTTCAGGTCGGGGGTGAATAACCTGAACAGGTCGTTGCGGGCCAATTCAAACCAGGCAGGAAGGCGGGTGTTGTTGATGTGGCCCAAGGCATCGGTGTCGTAAAACGCCGGCTCAATGGTGCGGGTAAACATGGCGCTATCCTTGTTGTTTGTAGCGTAGAAAATTAAACAGTCGATCGATAACAGGCTTCAGAATTACCCCAAGCAAGCGCTTGGTCAAGCTTCGGCAGCACAGCATTACACCAGGCGAAGCCCTTGCTGGTCACGCCAGGCGGCTGCCAGTGCACTTTGCAGTGGTGCTTGCAAGTGAGCAGGCAGCGCAAGATGTGCGTCTTCCAGGTGGTCAAAATGGCGATTGCGCAACCAACAGTAGGCCCAGGCGCAGGCTTCGGCATCGCTCTTGGGCAGCGGTCGCGCGGGCATCTGGTTAAGCAGGAACACCGCCGTGCGCGGCGCCCATAGCGGAATGTCGGTGTCCTGGGCCTGACTCCAGGCATCCAGCGTGGCGCCGGTTGGCGTCTCGCTGGGTTCGCCGAGCTTGGCGACCCGCGCCGTCTCGGCGAGGATCAGTGTATAGCACCCCCGATTAGATTAAGTGAGAGCCAACATGGCATTTGATTTTGCCACGCCCATTGAGCGACGCCACCCCGCCGAGGGTTGGGCATCGCAAAAATGGCACCGATACGCCGATGACGTGCTGCCCCTGTGGGTCGCGGACATGGATTTTTGCTCACCGCCGGCGGTGATAGAAGCCCTGCACGCAAGAGTGGCTCACGGCGTTTATGGCTACGGTGAAGTGCCTGATACGTTAACAGAAACCGTGTGCGAGTGGAGTGCTAACCACTACCAGTGGCCGATTCAGCCCGAGTGGCAGCAGTGGTTGCCGGGCGTGGTGCCAGCGCTGCATCTGGCGACACTTGGGCTGACAGCGCCGGGCGACGGGGTGTTGACCGTGACCCCGATTTACCCGCCATTTTTGGCGGTGGCCGAGCGTACCGGTCGGTTGCCCCAGCAGGCGGCAATGGCCACGCCGGTCAGCGCTGACGATAGCTGGCGGCTGGATATCGGCGCGCTTGAGGCGGCGGTGACCCCACAAACGCGCTTGCTATTGTGGTGTCATCCTCACAATCCCACTGGGCGCGTCTGGTCGCATGGCGAACTAGCGGCACTGGCGGAATTTGTCGAACGCCACGACCTGTGGGTGGTATCGGATGAACTGCATTGCGATTTGCTGCTTGACGAAGGAGCGCGCCACCAGCCGCTGGTCGCGGCTTTCCCGGGGCTTGCCAAGCGCACCATCACGCTCTGGTCGCCGTCGAAGACGTTCAACCTGGCGGGCTTGACCACTGCCTGCGCGGTGATACCCGATGAAAACTTGCGTAAGCGTTTTGCCCAAGCCACCAAGGGCCTGCTGCCTGATGGCAATGTGCTGGGGCTGGTGGCGGCGGAAGCGGCTTATCGCCACGGCGACCGTTGGCGTCAGGCACTGCTGGAGGTGTTGCGCGTAAATCGCGCCATGCTCAAAGCACGGGTCGCAGCGTGGCCGGGGGTCGAGATGAATCCGCCCGAGTCGACCTATTTAGCGTGGCTGGATATGCGCCGGGCTGGCCTGGGTGAATCGCCGCAGGCGGCATTGCTCGAGCAGGCGGGCGTTGCCCTTTCGGACGGTACGGCGTTTGGCCACCCAGGGTTTGTACGGCTTAATTTCGGTACCACCGCCTCTCAATTGGAGGCGGCGCTAATCCGCATGGATACGGTACTGGCCGGTTGAGCTATTAGTAAAGCAGGGCGAACAGCTTGCGACGATAGGCGACCGTCAGCGGGTGGTCAGCCCCCAACGCGTCGAAAACCTGCAGCAGCGTCTTGCGCGCAGCGTCGTCGTTGTAGGCGCGGTCCTGCTTCATCAGTATCAGCAGCGCCTCGAGTCCGGCTTCGTATTGGCCATCCGCTACCTGGCGCAGGGCGCGTTGATATTGCGCTTCGCTATCGGTGCGGTCGCCCAGGGCGGCGATTTCATCGCTGGAAAGCGCCTGCTCGCCGAACTCGATGCTCGCTCGAACGCCGCGTGCCGCCGGGGCGTCGCGCTCTTCCGGAGGCAGGTTATCCAGTAGGCTGCGGGCTTCGTCGCTACGTCCTTCGCTGACCAATGCCCGGGCAAGACCGACCTGATAGGGGTAGTGATCCGGGTATTGGCTGACCAGGTTTTGGTATATGTCACGCGCACCAGCCGGGTCGCCCTCGTTAAGCGCTGCTTCAGCCTGCTCTTCTGGGCTGGGTGGCGCGTCTTCTGGGGCTGGGAAATAGCGGTTAAGCCATTCACGGATCTGTTTTTCAGGCAGCGCGCCTTGAAAGCCGTCGACCAAGCCACCTTGGCTTATCAGCTTAACGTCGGGAACCGACTCGACACCCAGCTGGCTGGCAATTTCTGGATTGGCCTGGGTGTCCAATTTGGCGAGCAGGAAGGCGCCGGCGTACTCGACCGCGAGCCTCTCTAATACCGCCATGAGCTGTTTGCACGGTTCGGAGTCTGGCGTCCAGCAATCCATTAGAACCGGGACTTTCATCGAGGCTTCAAGGACTTGCTGGATGTTACCGGCATTGAGGTCAATGATGACGTCTTCAGGGCGAACCGGTGGCCTGTCAGCGCTGGCTTGGCCGTCGTTGCCGGCCTCGGGGCTGGTTAATGCTTCACCGGTGCGAGGATCAATAATGGATGACATAAACGGACTCGCGATATAAGGAAATTTGATTTTATATATGCAGCCGAACCTGTGGAGATTCAAGGCGAGGGGGCAAAAAACCCCGGCAAGTCGTCCAACTAGTTTTTTCTATATTCCAGTATGGTATATGGGTTGGCGAATAAAGCATTTCACGCTAACTTTCTTACCCGGTAGGCTTGGCATCATTATCCATACCTAATTATCCATATCGATCAAAAGCGCCTGTTGCCGACAGGCGCTTTTGGCGTTGCTGAGGATGCCCGTATGTCTACAACATCTGAGAACCTGACTGCTACCTCCCGCTTGCCGCTGTTGGTGGCGGCCGCCATTGTGCTGGGTGCGCTGATTATCGGTGTGGTCTTTGAGGCCAATACCGGCCTTCTGATGATTGTCGGTGGGCTATTTGGCATGGTGCTTTATCACGCGGCGTTTGGCTTTACCGCTGCGTGGCGAGTGTTCATTAAAGAACGGCGTGGGCGTGGCCTGCGGGCACAGATGGTAATGTTGGCGTTGGCCGTGGTGCTGTTTTTCCCCGCATTGGGCGCGGGCACGCTGTTTGGTCAAGAGGTGCAAGGCTTTGTGGCGCCTATTGGTATCTCGGTGCTGGTCGGCGCATTTCTGTTTGGCGTGGGCATGCAGCTAGGTGGCGGCTGCGCCTCGGGGACCCTGTTCACGGCGGGTGGCGGCAATGCCCGCATGATCATCACGTTGATATTTTTCATCGTCGGTTCGGTGATTGGCACCGCGCACTTTACCTGGTGGCAAAGTCTGCCCGCCTTCCAGCCGGTCTCGTTGGTCAACGTGGCAGGCGCCGGTGGCGGTATCGCGATCAGCCTGGTGCTGTTTGCTGCCATTGCGGCGTTTACCGTCGTAATGGAAAAAGGCCGTCATGGCGAGCTTGAGAAAGCTGCCCCGGTGGACAAACATGGCTATCAGCGCTGGCTAACCGGCCCCTGGCCGCTTGTGGCGGGCGCTGTGGCACTGGCGTTGTTGAATTTTGCCACTCTGGCGCTGGCGGGGCGTCCGTGGGGCATTACCTCAGCG
>JAIVHM010000057.1 GCA_020201095.1 Halomonas sp.
CATCAAGGTCATCATGACTCCGGCGCCGATTAAACTACCCGCGCCGCAGCGGTGTAGTAGGCGCCGGAACTTGGCGGTCATCAGTTTCCGGCTTGTTGTCGACAGCAGTGTGTAGCCGAAATCTGAGATAACGCCTATTACAAGAAAGGTGGTAAATAGAATCGCCAACTGGGGCGCCAAGGGCTGAGTCTGGTTAATAAACTGCGGCATAAAGGCCATGAAGAACAGAATGCTTTTGGGGTTTAGCAGCGTCACCCAAAAGGCCTTTGCTGTGCCTTGCTTGTTGTTGGCGCCAGAGGCTTCCAGGTCGTTCAGTTGGCCGGATTCACGCCACATCTTGATGCCAAGATAGAGCAGATAGACAACCCCCAGCCATTTGATGAGCGTGAACAACTCAGCCGACGCCATCAGCAGGGCGCCTACGCCTGCAAACGAAAGTGACATGGCCACCAAGTCGCCCAAGAAAAAGCCGGGCAGCATCGCTAGAGCTGCCCGGCGACCCTGGTTGATACCGGTCATGACCAGCAGGGCAACGGCGGGGCCGGGGGAGGCGATCACCAAAAACGAGGCCAGTACAAACGACAACCAAAGCTCGAACGACATAGTGTTAATTTTCCTGTTATTGAATGATTAATTAAAGCTCGCTATGTAGTTGTAAGCCCTGTATCGCCGCGTGGCAATTCTGCCTGCTGATTATTTCATAATCCGTAATTGGACGCTGCGCAGAGTCAATGGATATCTCCTATCTACCTCGAATGGCCGATCAAGAGGGCGAACAGCTCCGAGAAGGCGCTGTCTCGTACCGGTTGAAACAGCGTGCCTACCAGGGTAAAGCTTTGGCGTTGGGCAGGAGCGGCGACCTGCCAGATGGATGCATCAGGCGGGATAATCATCGGCCATGAGGCTAATGCCCAGACCGCTGTAGCCTAAAAACACCAGCAAAGTGCGTCACTTGCCGTTTTGGAAAACAACGCTGCCGCGTACCGATATACGCGCAGCGTTGATTACACTGGTTATTTTGAACTGTTTCTTGGTTCAGCTATTGGCTGCCATGAGTGTTTATACGCTGGGTTATCCAGTGTCGACGCCTTGGCTGGCTTGGCTAAACGACCCCATGGCAGTGATGCTGCTGATTTATGCCTTTATCGTTACGTCACTGCTAATTTCGACGTTTGATCGATATATGCACGACCTCTATCAACTCGGCAAGCTGTTTAGGCGTCAGTGCAGCGGGTGATTTCATCGGCCAACTGCCCCAGCAGCGCATCGTAGAGGTCAGCATCCAGCGTCAGACCCACGCCCAAGGGGTCCATGACACCGATATACGCCGATGTATCGCCGAAAACGTTTTTGACCATTTGCGGATTGAACTGGGGTTCACTAAACACACACTGGATACCTTCATCATTCACCAGCGTTTGCAGCTTCTCGATACGCGCGGGGCTAGGTGAAGAGGCATCGCCAATGGAAATGGCGCCAGCCGCGTGCACGTTAAAGGCCTCCTCGAAATACTGATAAGCATCATGGAAAACAATAAAGCGGGTGTCGGCGCTGTTGGCCAAACGATCCTGGATGTGCTCTTGAAAACTGGTTAACGCCTCTTTGCCCTGGGCGGCGTTGTCGCGATAGTACGCGGCGTTATCAGGGTCGATCTCACTTAGCTGCTCGGCGATGGTATCCAGCCAACGACGTGCATTGGCAGGATCCAGCCAAGCATGCGGATTCATGCCGGTATGACTGTGGTCATGGTCGTGATGATCGTGATGGTCATGACCACTTTCGTCATGGCTGTTTTCATGGTGGTGCTCGTGATCGCCGTGATCATGCTCATCGTGGTCGTGGTCGTGGTCATGTCCATGGTTATGAGCGTGGTCATGGGCGTCATTGCCGTGGGCATGGCCGTGTTCATCAGCATCGTTTAGCGCAAAGGTCGCGCCTTCACGGTATTCCAGTGTCGTGATCCCGGGCACGTCCATTAGATCAAGATGGCGTGCATCTCCCGCCAAGTTCTCAATAGGCCCTGATAGTCAGGGTGTGAGCGCGTCGCTTACCCATATGACCAGGTCGGCATCATTGAGCGATTGCGCTTCAGACGGCCGTAGCGAATAGCCATGGGGTGAAGCGCCGGGCTGAATAAACAGCTCAGGATCGCCGCGCTCCCCCATTACCTTGGCAACAAGCGAATAGACGGGCGGAATATCCACCGCAACACGCGGCACCTCTGCGGCGGCCACAAGGGGGAAAGCCGCCAGCAGCGGCCATGATAAACGGGCCAAACGGTTGTTCATGGGGTTCTCCTGATAAAAAAGACAGTTAATGGTTAATAAACGCAACAGTGTGTCGAGGCTCGCCTATATTTCACTCATATGTTATAACATAACAGATACGCCAAGAGTGAATGTTAACCATGCGGCTTGCTCACCCTCCTGATAGCGATGCGATTCTGAGCGTCCGCCAACTGGGCGTTCGCTTCGGTGGCCAGCAAATTCTTGAGAATATCAAGCTCGACTTATATCGACAGCAGGTGGTGACCCTGATTGGCCCCAACGGCTCGGGGAAATCCACGCTGGTGAAAACACTGATCGGTGCGGTCACACCGACCTCGGGGCAGGTGACCATCGCCCCCCAGCAGCGTATCGGCTATGTGCCGCAGCGGCTGCACTTGGATCCCACCTTGCCGATGACGGTCAAACGCTTTATCAACTTGCCGCGTCGTCATCCGCGTCGCGATGTACACAAGGCGCTGGAAGATGCCGGTGCCGAGGCGCTGATTCATGCGGCGATGAGCGAACTGTCGGGCGGCCAGTTTCAACGCGTGCTGTTGGCTCGGGCGCTGCTGGCAAAGCCCGATATTCTGATTCTTGATGAGGCGACCCAAGGGCTCGACCATCGCGGTACCGCTGCGTTCTATCAGCATATCGAAAGCGTGCGCCACGCCTACGGCTGCACTGTGTTGATGGTCAGTCATGACCTCCACGTCGTGATGCGCACCGCCGATCACGTGCTGTGCCTGAATCGGGTTATTTGTTGCCAAGGTGAACCCGAACACGTTGCCTCATCACCGCATTATCAGGCGCTGTTTGGCGACCAGACCGCCCAGACATTGGCGCTCTACCGCCACCATCATCAGGAGGCAGCCAATGTTGGATGACTTTATGTGGCGTGCGCTGTTTGCCGGGGTACTGGTGGCGATGGCGGCTGCTCCGTTGGGGTGTTTCGTGGTGTGGCGGCGCATGGCCTACTTCGGTGATGCGACAGCGCATGCCGCCATTCTGGGCGTCGCATTAGCGCTGTTACTGAACTTCTCCATCTTCTTGGGGGTGCTGACGGTCGCCCTGGTGATGGCAGGCTGTGTGTCGCTACTTAGCGGGCGCGGCTATGCCATGGATACTCTGCTCGGGGTCATGGCGCACTCTGCCTTGGCGGTTGGCCTGGTGGCCGTGTCGTTTCTTGCTGGGGTGCGTATTGACCTCAATGCTTATCTGTTTGGCGACATTCTGGCTGTCGGGAAAAGCGACCTGTGGATCATCGGCGGCGGTGTAGCGCTGGTGCTAATACTGATTTTTTGGCGCTGGTCATCCTTATTGACCGCGACACTAAGCGACGAGCTTGCCCATGCAAGCGGTCTCCACCCGCGCCGCGAACAGCTGGTGCTCACCCTGGCACGCCCAACGATCGTCACGCTTGCCGCTGTGCTGTTTACCCTAGCGACGGTCACGACACAAAGCTGGCGCTTCTTGCGTCAGCGCATTCAATGACGGCTATCTCAACAACGCTTATGGAGTCATTTATGTCTTCGCTTATGTCTTCGCCACCCGCTACTCATTGGACGTTGCCAGACCATGCCGCCGGTGATAATGACATCAGCGTGCTGCCGCGCATCTTTGAAGACGCTATTAACATCGCGATCTTCCAGCGCCCACTGCCCGCCGATATTGCCTTTAGCGCCCAGGCGCAGTGCCAAACGGATCGCGCCTGGCAATATAGTTGGCTTGGCCATCCCGATGAAGCCTTCACCGCTGACTTGCTTCGCCATCTGCCCGCCCCGGAGGCGGCCACCCCGCTGGTTGAGGATATGGCGACGATTGCCGAAGCGATCGCCTTTCTGTTTGATACCCAGACCGTCGGCATCCGCGTGCGCCTGCTGACGAGCGCCATGTGCCCGCGTTTTCACTGCGATAACCTCCCGGTGCGCATGGTCACCACCTATGTCGGCCCAGGCAGCGAATGGCTGCCAGAGTACGCCATTAACCGTGCCGGGCTAGGCGCGCCGCACCCTGACCGGCCCGATATCGCAACCGACACCAGCGCTATTCAGCGCCTTGCGCCGGGGGATATCGCGTTACTCAAGGGTAGCGGATGGGTGGGCTGCGAAGAGCGGGGGTTAGTGCATAGAAGCCCTGCGTTGGATGGCGAAGGTAAACGGCTGCTGATGAGTATTGATCCTGCTTAGGCGTAGCTATCACGACCTCTGGAAACGATCACCGACGCGTTCACCTATGTCTTGATCAGGACAGGTCAATATCGCGAGAGCAATGTATGGGTGCCAAAGTATGCATGTAAAAATGGTCAACGCCGATGCTCAACGTGCATCCGCTGATAAAGCCTGGGCAGAGCAGCTACTGGCGATGCCCGACAGCGACTATATGAATGACGAGCAATTGCGGTTTTTCCGGCAGCGACTGTTGGCCGAACGTGGCGAGATTGAAACTCACTTAAGAGAGATGAAGGACGTTATCGCCACCCGTGAGCGCGACAGCGACGAATCGGATCAAGCCTCTTTTGAAGAGGAGTTGCGGCTGGCATTGCGCCAAGCGGATCGCGAGAGCCGTTTGCTCAAAAATATTGAATCAGCCTTAAAACGCATTGAGAGCGGCGAGTACGGCTACTGCGAAGAGACCGGCGAGCCTATTGGCCTAGCAAGGTTGATGTTTAGGCCCACCGCGAAACTCTGCATTGAGGCAAAAGAGCGCCAGGAACAACAGGAACACCATTATCGCAAAGCGCGCTGGGAGTAAGCGGTTATGCAGGAAGCGCCATTAATACCGGTCAATCTACTGACCGGCTTCTTAGGCAGCGGCAAAACCACGCTACTCAATCGCTGGGTTCACCAAACCTCCATGCACAACACCCTGGTGGTGATCAATGAGTTTGGTGCCATCGGGCTGGATCACCAGCTGATTACCCACAGCGACGAGCAGGCGGTGATCGAAATGAGCAGCGGCTGCTTATGCTGCACCCTGCGGGGCGATTTGAGCCGTACGCTGCAACAGGCAATGGAAGACCTGAAGGCGCAAGGGAAGCCTTTGCCCGCCCGGGTGGTGATTGAGACCACAGGGCTAGCGGCACCCACCTCTTTGTTGCAACTGCTGATGACGGATCACTGGCTGGCGCACCGCTTTAAGCTGGATAGCGTGGTGTGCTGCGTTGATGCCGCCATTGGCTTGGCGACCCTGGACGCCCACCCGGAGTCGCAACAGCAAATCGCGGTAGCCGACATACTGCTGATGACCAAAACCGACCTGGCGAGCGAAGAGAGTGTGTCCCAACTGGCGAATCGACTGGCCAAGTTGAACCCCGCCGCGGCGCAGTGGCAGGTGATTAACGGCGAACTTTCCGCGGATTTGCTGGTGGGAGCAGGGTTACATGGTGGCGACACCCAGAGTTTCCAGGTGGAGGCGTGGCTCAAAGCGGGCAGCTACGCTGTACATCATGCAGACACGCATTCGGGCGCTTTTTCCGCACCGCTGAACCGTTCGCCATTGAAGACTCATCAGCCCGGCGATTCCCCGCACAGCGACGGCATTAATGCCTTCTGCTTTAGCGTTAACGAGCTTATCGAGCCTGACGCCTTGGAAGGCTGGTTGGATGTGTTGATGTCGTTAATGGGCGATAAAATGCTGCGCATAAAAGCCATTGTGCACCTCACTGACCGGGAGACGCCGCTAGCGCTTCACGGCGTGCAGCACATTTTTCACCCGCCTGCGCCCCTGCCAGCCAACAGTGTGGGCGACCGCGTATCGCGCTTTGTGTTTATTACCCAAAACGTGGCGCCTGACACCGTGGCCGAGCTGTACAACTTCTTCAACTCCTCTCAAGAGATCACCCAATGACCGTTTTAACCTTACCCGATATCGCCAGCCAAACCACTCACTTAACGAGTACCTTGGCCTGGGTGGGCATGGAGGGCATTGCGCTACCTGTCCAACTGGGCACTCGCAGCGTGACCGCCAAGCTGGACGCGGGGGTGAGCCTTGATGACAGCGAAGCGCGCGGTATCCATATGTCGCGGCTCTATTTGGCGCTGGCACCGCTTGAGGACGCACCGCTTACCTTGCTAATAGTAAAGGACATATTGAGCACGTTTTTAACCAGCCAGGAGGGGTTATCCCAGCAGGCGTACCTGACGGTGGAAGGCGAACTGCCGCTCAAGCGGCAAGCCTTGATTAGTCCGCTCGCCGGGTGGAAAAGCTACCCCTTTTCACTGCGCGGCCAATTAACCCCCGCCGGGTTTCAAATTGAACTGGGGCTGACGGTGGGCTATTCATCCACCTGCCCCTGCTCGGCGGCGCTGGCGCGGCAGTCTATCCAGCAAGCCTTTGCAGAGGATTTCTCGGAAATCCCGCTAACCCCATCGGCGGTATCGGCATGGCTGGGCAGCGAAGAGGGCATATTAGCCACGCCCCACAGCCAGCGCAGCTCTGTCGAGTGCTCGCTGCGTTTAGCCGAGGGCGAAAACGAGGAATTACCCATAGCAGATTGGCTAGAGCGGGCGGTAGATCGCATTGAGAAGGCACTAGGCACCGCACTGCAAACCGCCGTGAAGCGTATCGACGAGCAGGCATTTGCCCTCTCCAACGGGCAAAACCTGATGTTCTGCGAAGACGCGGCAAGACGGGTCGATAAAGCCCTGCGGCAAGCACCGGGAGTCGCCGGGTTTCAGCTCAAGGTGGTGCATGCCGAGAGCCTCCACGCTCACGACGCGGTGGCGCGGAGTGAGTGGAATTAGTAGGCCGAACACGTCGAGTCCCTTACCAGCGCAAAACGTTGGTAAGGGAGAGTAGGTTTATGGCATAACCAAAACTAAGCCTGCATTCTCAGCGCATGAACAGGGAAGCCGCCCTTTAAAATATGCGTCAAAACATAAACGAGCGGGCGTTCTGATGTTCCGTTAATGCGGAACACCTCACCATCAAGAGTGGCACCGTCCTGCAACATGCGATGCAGCATGTCGAGGTGCCCTCTCGGAATATAGCCCAGTTTGCGCCCGTTGCTCTCGAGCCGGATGGCACTGGCATCGACAGGGTTTTCAGGTTCGAGGACAAATTGAACACGGCTACCTGCCTGTAAATCGGCTACTTCAAGCTGTGATTCATGACGGAAGCCTGCTATCTCAATCAATACCTCGAAGGCCTCAGGTGGATTGTCGAAAGGATGAACTAGTTCAAAACCGTCGTTAGGTAGCTTGGCGCCGCTATAGCCCAGTAAGGTGAAATCACTGATCGTCGTATTAACCGGAAGCGCTCGAAGCTCTAGGTAGCGCCCAAAGTCGCGGCGACTGCGTGGCGGTAATCGGCGGGTAAAAGCCTCCAGTACTTGGTGGCTATGCTCAGCTTGCCTCATAGGAAACGCCGGGTAGCCTCGAAAGCCCTGGCGCTTTGCTTCTGCCAGCTCTGGACTGTCTAAGTCATACACCAGAACCACTTTATCGTCCCGCTTGACTAGCTCACCCACTATATAGCGTGAGCGCATTTTGCTCTCGCGTGCCTGCCAATAAAGCAGTAGCCGGTGTGGTTCCACCAAGTGTTCGATTAAGCGGGTCATGTCAGTTCTCCAGAGCCTGTAACAGGCGCTCCCTCCTTGTTAGAGTCAAAAACGCTATGAAGTCAGCACGTTGTGGGGTAAAGGGATGCGGGAGATCAAAGTAAGTGAAATAATGCAGGATCTCTCTAAGGTCATCATCGCACCAACGTTGTAAGCATTCTATCAGTATGGGTCGAATAGCAGGGAATTGCTGACAATACTGAGTAACGCCCTGAATAAGCGGCAGCCGTTTTTTGTCGCCTTTGGCCCAGCGCATGTGGTGCTGCCCTCTTTTAAGATAGGCGTTGAACTCATTATGGTCGCGCATCATGCGCTGCATTTTCTGGGGCTGCAACTCATGCCCAAGGCTGGTGCCATTATCAAAATAGGGCGTATAGCGGGCTGTTGGGCCATTTTCTGCCCAAACCACCCCCCAGTTCTCCTGATGGCGGTCAGTATTGCCAATTAACGCATCGAAACATAGGCAAAGCCCCCAGTACTGCCGCCAATCATGAGCAAGCCATCCGCCTCTTTCTAGCAAGCGGCTTAACTCGATAATAGTTGTTAAGTTGTGCTGCCTACCTTTATCTATATCGAACTCTGGGATGAGTCGCTGTAAGTAATCCTCGCCGGCGACATAGCGATCTTCCCTGCTATCGGCATAGCCGATGAACCATTCGTTGACTGTGCCCGGCTCATTGCGAGCAGAGTCAATGGCAACAAAGACCGGAGGTAAGTGGTTATGCATAATTAATCGTGTGTCCCGTGCCATAGCCACCAAGTAAACGATGCACCTCATCGCAGAGCCGGCCAAACGATAGATAGGCTCCCAGGGGCAGCCAGTAGTATTTGATCTGTCGCCACAGAATCTCGATCAGGTTCAGCTCTGGCGAGTAAGCGGATAGGTAA
>JAIVHM010000217.1 GCA_020201095.1 Halomonas sp.
GTTCAGCTAACGGTTCCCGCTATCAGGGTCCGTAGGGGACTTTCACCCCCAAGTCATCCTAAGGCACCACCCCTAGGAACAGCACCTGTCAAGGCGCTACGCGCCATGCCTGGCGCACACTGAGGAAGCGCTCAAGCTGATCCCCATGCAGCGCACCGGCACCAGCGAAGAAGTCGCCGCCACGGTGGGCTTTTTGTGCTCACCCGATGCCAGCTATATCACCCGGCAGGTTTTCGCCGTCAATGGAGGGATGTGCTGATGCCACACAAGACACTACGCCAGGACGGGCTGGGTCGACGCGTCGTGGTGACCGGGATAGCCGGGTTTTCACCGATCGGCAATGACTGGCCGACGATGCGTGCACGCCTCGAACAGCTGGAAAGCGGCATTCAACATATGCCGGAGTGGGCCAGTTACGAAGGCCTTAACACGCGCCTTGGCGCGCCCGTGAGTGACTTTGCGTTACCTGATCACTATCACCGCCGTGCGCTGCGCAGCATGGGCCGGGGCGCCCAAATGGCCACCCGCGCCAGCGAACTGGCGTTGGCGGATGCCGGGCTGCTCGACTCTGAGCTACTGGGCAGCGGTGATATGGGCATCGCCTACGGCGCCTCGGCGGGTGAACCGGATGCGGTGGCCGATTTCGGCAACATGCTGATCAACAAGTCGACCGATGGCCTCAATGCCAATTCCTATATCCGCATGATGGCGCATACCGCGCCGGTCAATATCGGGGTATTCCTTGGCGTCCGCGGCCGTATCCACACAACGTCAAGCGCCTGCACGTCGGGTAGCCAGGGCATCGGCTACGCCTACGAAGCGATTCGCTTTGGCCGCCAGACGGCGATGATTGCCGGGGGCTGCGAGGAGCTATCGGCCTCCGAGGCCGCGGTTTTCGATACGCTGTTCGCTACCAGTACCCGTAACGATGCCCCGCATACCTCACCCCGCCCCTTCGATGCCGAGCGCGATGGGCTGGTGATCGGTGAAGGTGCTGGCAGCCTGATCCTCGAGGAACTTGAGCACGCCGAAGCGCGGGGTGCCAACATTTATGCCGAGCTGATCGGCTTTGGCACCAACAGCGATGGCCGCCATGTCACTCAACCTGACGCGAGCATGATGGAACGCGCCATTCGCCAAGCGCTCGACGACGCAGGGTTGGAGCCGCAACAGGTTGGTTATGTCAGTGCCCACGGCACCGCCACCGACCGTGGCGATATCGCCGAAAGCCATGCCACGCAGGCGGTGTTCGGCTCAAACATGCCGATCAGCGCTTTCAAAAGCTTCACTGGCCACACACTGGGGGCCTGTGGCGCACTCGAAGCCTAGGTGGCGATCGAGATGATGCGCGAAGGCTGGTTCCATGCCACTGCCAACCTTGACCAGCCCGACGACGCCTGCGCGGAACTCGATTACCTGCGCGGTGAAGCCCGGCACATCGACTGTGAGTATGTCATGAGCAACAACTTTGCGTTCGGCGGCATCAATACCTCGTTGGTCTTCCGTCGCTGGCCTTGATGGCATACCTTGACCTTATCTTTGCGCAAACGGGGGCTGCGCCAGACGGCGCCGCCCGCTCACAGCGAGGCCGAGAGCTGCTGAGCCTGCTTGCCAAGCAACAGGGCATTGACTGCCACATTGACGACTGGTCGCCCAGGGGAAGCGGGGTGCCGAGACACCCAGCCCTTAAGGCTCCTTACCAGGCTAGCCTCAGCCATAGAGACCAGCGGGTACTGGCAGGCGTGTCGAATGTCCCCGTGGGTATCGACATAGAGCATGCTCGAGCCCGCCATGGGACACGCTTATCCGCGCTGGTTGAACATCTGCCTGAGCCTGACGTAAGACGCGCTATTCTAAAGGCAGACGACCCTTTGGCCGCGTTCTACCGTGCCTGGACCTTGCATGAAGCCCTCTATAAGCTAGCCAGCGTTAGTGATGAAACACCTGCCAGCCTATTCTCGACGCGGCTCTCACGACTTGCCACTGACGGTGATGCGCACGCCTGGCTCTGGCAGTCAAAAGGCTGGACCATTAGCATTGTCAGTCATGCACGTGACCTGGGTATTCATTGCTTGCCAGGCTTAACGCTGAGAAAGGTCGTTACCGCTTCACTTTAAAAGGAACCCTATGCTGCGTATTTCCAACAACGTGGAACTGGCTGAATGGGAAATTGAGTTGCACCCCATTCGTGCGCAGGGCGCTGGCGGCCAGAACGTCAACAAGGTGGCCTCGGCCATTCACCTGCGTTTCGATATTCATCGCTCCACCTTGCCGCCCTTCTACAAAGAACGACTGCTGGCGCTGACCGATCAACGTATCACCCAAGAGGGTGTGATCATTATCAAGGCCCAGCGCTATCGCACCCAGGAGCACAACCGTGAGGATGCGCTCGCGCGGCTGCGCGAATTGATTCGCGAGGCGGTCAAGCAACAGAAAACGCGCAAGCCGACAAGACCCAGCCGCTCTGCCAAACGCAAGCGGGTGGATGCCAAAACGCGAAAAGGCAAAACCAAAAATCTGCGGGGTAAAGTGTCGCTGTGAGGTATACCGTAGGATAAGCGGCGTTTAGATCAAAATGAAGGGTTAAATACGCAAAAACCCCGCACTAGGCGGGGTTTTAAGCTTACCGACGGATCGGTAATCAACGTTAGAGCATGTCGATTATGACATTACTTTAATGTTGGAAGCTTGAAGGCCTTTCTGACCCTGAGTAACGTCAAAAGAAACCTCTTGACCGTCTTGCAGGGATTTAAAGCCTTCAGCTTGAATTTCAGAGAAGTGCGCAAAAAGATCGTCGCCGCTTCCTTCAGTAGAAATGAAGCCGTAGCCTTTTGCGTCGTTAAACCACTTTACTGTACCAGTTGCCATGATCGAAATCCTCGATTTAGCGAAATGTATGCCGGGTAGTACCCGAGTTGCGATGGGTAGAACAAGAAACTTTCACCAGGCTCAAACACTAAAGATGCTTCGATACTGCTGACTTCGTTCGACTTGCTATCCAACTGCGCCCACCTTGCGCTTCCATAGCCCACACGTCAACAGCGCGAACGAAAAAAACTTGAATGCGATGATGCCGTACCACCTTGAGGTTTAATTTTTCGGCTAGGTTATGTATCAACGGCAGTATTCTGTTAAAAAAGTCATTGGTAGCGGTTTGGGTCTGCTGCCGAGGACATTTGCTGTCTTTCTCACACATCATAGGATTACCCATGCCGGTCTATACCAATATCGAAGATCTCCGTCGTCGTTATGTCCGCCGCACGCCCAAGATGTTCTATGACTATGCCGAGTCGGGCAGCTGGACAGAGCAGACCTTCCGCGAAAACACCAGTGACTTCCACCACATCCACCTCAAACAGCGGGTGGCCGTTGATATGTCGGGGCGCACCACACGCAACCAGATGATCGGTGAAGACGTGGCCATGCCGGTGGCACTGGCGCCGGTCGGGCTGACCGGCATGCAGTCCGCTGACGGGGAGATCAAGGCAGCGCGCGCCGCCGAAAAATTTGGCGTGCCGTACACCCTTTCAACCATGTCGATCTGTTCGATTGAAGACGTTGCCGAGCACACCACCAAGCCGTTCTGGTTTCAGGTGTATACGCTAAAAGACGACGACTTCATGCGCCGTCTGATCGAACGCGCCCGAGCGGCCAAGTGTTCTGCCATCGTCGTAACGGTTGACCTGCAGGTGCTTGGTCAACGCCATAAAGACATCAAGAACGGTCTCTCAGCACCCCCCAAACTGACCCCGCGCTCGATCGCCAACATGGCCACCAAGATTCCCTGGGGGCTTGAAATGCTGCAAACCAAGCGGCGCTCGTTTGGCAATATCGTCGGCCATGCCAAAGGAGTAACGGACCCTTCGTCGTTATCAACATGGACGGCGGAAGCGTTTGACGTTTCGCTGGACTGGAATCGGATCGCTCAGTTCAAGGAATGGTGGGGCGGCAAACTGATCGTCAAGGGCATCATGGCCCCCGAAGATGCGCGTTGCGCGGCCGAGGTCGGCGCGGATGCCATTATTGTCTCCAACCACGGCGGTCGCCAGTTGGATGGCGCCATGAGCTCTATCCGCATGCTACCCGCCATCATGGACGCCGTTGGCGACAAGGTAGAGGTGCATCTCGATTCAGGGATTCGTTCGGGCCAGGATGTCCTCAAGGCGCTGGCGCTGGGTGCCAAGGGCACCTATATCGGCAGGGCCTACACTTACGGACTGGGTGCTGCGGGCGAAGCTGGCGTTACTCGAGCCCTCGAGATCATCCACAAGGAACTCGACACCACGATGGCGCTTTGCGGTGAGACCGATACCCGCAATCTCGGTGAGCACAACTTGTATGTGCCCCAAGGCTTTGGTGACCCCACCGTCAAGCTCTAATACATGACGGGCGGCTTAATTGCCGCCCAATTGCACTAGCCACCAAATTTTTCGTTTTCGCCAAGATTCGGTGTCGTGTCTTTTTTGACGTTGGCTTTAGCTACCTCATATAACTGGAACGCCTTGCTTTCTTTAGCTTTCCAGTGCTCGCCCATTTGCACCTTGACTTCCAACAGTGCCACGTCAGGATCTTCCTTGCCTTCCGGAAACCAGGCCGCGATGAAGGGGTTCCAGTATCTTTCAATCAGATCGCGATCATCGGTTAAATTGGCCTTACCCGATAGCGACACGTAAACACCCTCCTCCTGATCGGAAAAGCTAATGCATACATCGTGATCGCGCTCGGTTTCCGTTACCTTTTCAGCGCTGCGGCGGGTAAAGAACCACAACGTACCGTCATAGGCATCCTGAACCAGATGCATTGGCCGGGCTCGCGGGACATCGTCATCCAGTGTCACCAACATGCCGACTTTGATGTCTTTGATCATCTTCCATATTTTCTGCTTATGCTCCGGGCTGGACATAGCGTCAACCTCCTGTTGAATAAAACCTGATGAATTAAACTGACCCTGTACAAGCCTAGCTGCCAATATCAGTATCATCAAACTCCATGTCGTCGGTGCGCTAGCAGCTGACCATGGTAAAGCGTAGTGCAGTGCTAAATTGCGTCACATCGAGTAGGAAGGGGAGTCGCCTCCCCTGTCCTCTCACACCACCGGGCGTACGGTTCCGTACCACGGCGGTTCATGAACAACGGTTAAGCCATCTTACCGTATCCAGTACCGAGATCAGCCC
>JAIVHM010000058.1 GCA_020201095.1 Halomonas sp.
CGCCTGCTCCTGGATATCTGCGGTGGTCAGGCAGGGCCCGTTGTTGAGGCGAAGAGTGAAGCAGCAATGCCGGCCATGAAGAGCATCACGCTGCGTGCTGAGCGGCTTGAAAAAGCCCTTTCCAAGCGTTTGGCTAACGATGATGTCAGCGATATTCTCAAGCGCCTGGGTTTCGACGTCATAGAAAGCAAAAGCAACTGGCAGGTAGGTGTGCCCAGTTGGCGGTTTGATGTTTCCATTGAAGAAGACCTCATTGAAGAAGTGGCGCGGATTCACGGCTACAACAACCTGCCGGTTCGTCGTCCCGTTGCGCGACTGTCTTTGCGGTCAGCAGATGAAGCAACGCTTTCTGTGTCACAGCTGCGTCGGCAAATGGTAGCGCGGGGATTTCAAGAAGCTATTACCTACAGTTTCATTTCTCCGGAATTGCAGTCGGTTATGCTGCCAGACGCTGTATCGCCGGCTCTTGCTAACCCTATCTCGGCTGATATGTCGGTGATGCGCGCAAGTTTGATGCCAGGACTGGTTCGGGCAATGGAGCATAATCTTAAACGTCAGCAAAGCCGAGTGCGTCTGTTCGAGACGGGGCTGGTTTTCAACGGTGAGCTGGATGCTTTATCGCAAGTGCCAATGATGGGGGCATTAGTGTGCGGCAGCCGCGACCCAGAAGGCTGGAACGGCGCGAAGGCAAGCGTTGATTTTTATGACCTAAAAGGCGATCTGGAAAGCTTGTTGACAGTAGGTGGTAATCGCGATGCATGGCGGCTCGAGCCGGCCGAGCATCCTGCTTTGCACCCAGGTCAGAGCGCTCAGGTGCTCTTCGAAGGCAAGCCGGCGGGCTGGATTGGCACTTTGCATCCTCGGGTGAGGGCAGCACTAGGGCTTAAGGTCGATGCACTCGTATTTGAAGTGCGTATGGATCACTTGAGTCAGGGTAGTGTGCCCGCTTTCGAACCGCTGTCACGCTTTCCGGAAGTGCGCCGTGACCTGGCCTTCACGCTTCCTGTTGACCGTCCTGTGCAGGCCTTGCTGGACAGTGCGCAGGTTAAAGCAGGTGAATGCCTGAAAGACATAACGCTATTTGATGTCTATGCTGGTAAAGGCGTTGCCGAAGGATATAAAAGTATCGCGCTAGGCTTGACCTGGCAGCACCCATCGCGCACGCTTAATGATGAAGAAATCAATCAGTTGGTAGAGTCGATAGTGGCGCAGGTGCAGGCTGAGTTGGGCGCTGAGCTACGCGGCTAAAAATGCCAAGATGCGGTCTATTTCGTATGCTTGGCAGCCTTGTGCTACACGGAGGATTCTCATGGGTGCGTTAACCAAAGCAGAGCTGGCAGAGCATTTACATACTGAGCTATCGTTTTCCAAGCGGGAAGCGAAAGCGATGGTTGAGGCTTTCTTTGAGGAGATTCGAGCCTGCTTAAGAGAAAACGAGCAGGTGAAATTGTCAGGGTTTGGTAATTTTGATCTTCGCGACAAGCGTGAACGGCCTGGGCGCAACCCCAAGACTGGCGAAGAGATACCCATTTCAGCTCGCCGCGTTGTCACCTTCCGCCCTGGGCAAAAGCTCAAGCAGCAAGTTGAACATTTTCAGGGATCTGCCTCATAGGTTGGCGTCGTTACTAGATATCCATAAGCTATTTAAAGCCCCCCCCCGTTGACGCCGCTGGCGTCGACGGGGTTCTTTATTACCGTCTTTGATGAAAGTCTTCTCAAGGGTGCGCCACGTTACTTGAGCATGTTAATATCTGAGTAAATTCATCAGGTATTGACTGGCACGCGGTCAGCAATACGCCACTTTGTTTGAGGAGTCGTGATGCCTCGGCTTAATATTGCAGTTGGGACTATGTACGGCGGTGCGCTAGATGTGGCTGAGCAGGTTAAGCCGCTATTTGAAGAGGCGGGATACACTGTTGATATTCTCGAACAACCAGTGCTCGCGGACATTACTGATTCAGCGCCGGATCTTGTCCTGTTTTGTGTTTCCACCACCGGTAGCGGTGATTTTCCAGGTAACTTCGTTCCATTTGTTCGTGACCTTCAAACTCAGAGTCCATCGCTTTCGTCGCTAAACTACGGTTTGATAGCGCTTGGCGACAGCTCCTACGGCGATACTTTTTGTGGTGCTGGTCGGCATTTGGATGAATTGCTGGCCGATCTCGGGGCAACCCGTTTAGGTGATAGGCTGGAGGTTGATGCCATGGAAACCTTTATGGCCGATGACGCGGCATTGCCTTGGGTAGAGGCATGGCTAGCCTCTGAGCAGCTGTCGGTGAATAGCTGATGCTTCAGGGTGCTCCAACGTCAGCCAAGAGAGTCAGTAGCGCATTAGGCCTGTGTATTGTCATGCTGGCGGCATTGCCTCGTTACCTGGCGGGTGGCCACGAAACACGCTTGACGCTCATACTGATGGCTCTTGTGGCTGTGTTAGTGGCCTCTATCGTACAATGGCGTCTGCTGCCCAGTGAGGGTCGGCAACAGCTCCCCGTCATGTTAAAGCGCCTTTCCATCATGATGGTACTTGGGGTGCTGGTGATGGGCGTCTGGCATGCACTCTTCACTGACTGGATGAGTTGGCAGGTGTTTATTTCGCATGCAAGCACTTTTGGCCTTGTCGCCCATGTGGTCAGTCTGTGGTGGGCTGACGAATATCAAGGTGGCAGAACATGAAAATCTTCCGTCTCGGCATTAAATCGATGCCGAAGGGCCGTTGAAAACAGCCCTGCACCCTTGTATTTAGCGTTGTTGCCCCCATCTAGCGAGCATGGCGCTTGCCACGATGCGCCAGGGTTCTTAAAATTGACCTTGAACTTATTTTTATAGCAATCAACACAACGCCCAGCCGTTAGAGGACAATTCATGCAAGTTTCCGTCGAGACGACCTCCCAGATTGAGCGCCGCATCACGATCCAAGTGCCTGCCGGCGAAATCGATGAGGCTGTCAATACTCGCTTAATAGAAACGGCGAAGAACGTTCGCTTGAATGGTTTTCGCCAAGGGCGAGTGCCGATGGCCGTGGTTCGTCAGCGTTATGGTCAGAGCGTGCGTAACGAAGTTGTTGGCGAAGTAATGCGTGAGCGCTATGTGCGTGCGATTACCGATGAAGGTATTAATCCGGCGGGCTACCCGCAAATTGAGCCGACCGTCAACGAAGCGGGTAAAGACTTTGAGTTTGTTGCCACCATGGAAGTTTATCCGGAAGTCGAACTTGCTTCGATTGAAGGAACCGAAGTGGAGCGCCCGGTGGTAGAAGTGACTGACGCCGATGTTGACGAAATGATCAACACATTGCGCAAACAGAATGCGACTTATGAAGAAGTCGAGTCTGCTGCGGAAGACAACGATCAAGTGATCATCGACTTTCAGGGCTACCTTGGTGACGAGCCGTTCGAAGGTGGTAGTGCAGAAGGCCATGAGTTGGTGATTGGCTCCAACAGCTTCATTCCTGGTTTTGAAGAGCAATTGGTCGGTGCCAAAGCCGGTGAGGACAAGACCATTAAGGTCTCCTTCCCGGATGACTATCAGGCTGAACATCTGGCGGGTAAAGAAGCTACCTTCAAGGTCAAGGTGCATAAGGTAAGCCGTCAAGCACTGCCTGAAGTTGACGCTGAATTTATTGAACGTTTTGGCGTTGAAGGTGGAGACGAAACCAAATTCCGCGCTGAAATTAAAAAGAACATGTCTCGTGAAGCTGATCAGGCGGTAGACAATCGCGTTAAGCAACAGGTGCTTGATGCGCTTAAGAATGCCAATGAGATTCCTGTGCCGAGTGCACTGGTTCAGCAAGAAACCGACGGCATGAAGCGCCAAGCTGCTCAGCAGTTCGGCCTCGGTGAAGATTTCGACGTTAGTCAATTGCCTAATGAGCTTTTTGAAGAACAGGCGAAAGGCCGTGTTCAGGTCGGCTTGTTACTCGCTGAGGTCATCAAGGCGAACGAGCTTGACGCGTCAGACGATGAGATTAAGGCGAAGGTTGAAGAGCTGGCAGAGCAGTATCAGGATCCCTCTGAGGTCGTTGACTACTATATGGGCAACGAGCAGATGAAAACCCAGGTCAAATCTGCCATTCTCGAAGAAAAAGCGGTTGATAAGTTACTTGAGCAAGCAACCGTCGCTGATGTTGAAATGTCCTACCAGCAAGTGCTGGCAGCGGCTCAGCAACAGGCTGAGGCAGGTGAGGGCGCTGAGGAAGATGAAACTGCCAGCGCATAAGCTCCCTGACACTGGCGCACTGTCTAGGTGCGCCATTCCCTTACCGGACGCAAGGAATCACTTAAATGAGTGAGTTTGATATTCAAAACGCCGGCGGCCTAGTGCCCATGGTGGTGGAGCAAAGCGCCAAAGGGGAAAGGTCCTACGACATATACTCGCGCCTGCTTAAAGAGCGCGTGATTTTTCTGGTAGGTCCCGTTGAAGACTATTCCGCCAATCTGATTGTGGCTCAGTTGCTGTTTTTGGAATCAGAAAATCCCGACAAGGACATCCACCTTTACATTAACTCTCCGGGTGGGTCGGTAACGGCAGGTATGTCGATTTACGATACGATGCAGTTTGTGAAGCCGGATGTATCAACCGTGTGTATTGGTCAAGCGGCCATCATGGGCGCACTTTTGCTGACTGCCGGAGCGGCTGGCAAGCGCTATTGTTTGCCTAACTCACGGGTTATGATTCATCAGCCATTAGGTGGCTACCAAGGTCAAGCCTCGGATATCGAAATCCATACTCGTGAGATTTTGGGTATTCGTGAGAAATTGAATCAGATTCTGGCGCATCACACAGGTCAGGATATCGAGGCTGTTTCACGCGATACAGATCGTGACAATTTCATGAGCGCGAGCACAGCCCAAGAGTACGGCTTGATTGATGCAGTGCTGGATAAGCGGCCTACATCCTGATAGCGTGACGGGATACTGCATTTCCAACGAGCTTACAAGGCGGTCTTTACCGCCGCAGTGAAAGAGGTACGCGAATGGCCGACGGCAAAGGCAAAGACGAAGGTGGCAAGCTGCTTTACTGCTCGTTTTGTGGCAAGAACCAAAACGAAGTGAGAAAGCTAATTGCGGGTCCATCCGTCTATATC
>JAIVHM010000218.1 GCA_020201095.1 Halomonas sp.
CGGTACCAGAACCGGTACCTGCGGTACCACCTGCCACGGCTGAACTAGCGGTAGCATCACCATTGGTGCTATCACCGTTGGTGGGCGTATTCGTATTTTCATCATCAAAATCGTCGGCTGTAACAGACGCATAGCCTTGGGCTGTGCCCCCCTGGGCATCGGTATCGTCATTGGCAGCACCCGCATCACCGCCATTGCCAGAGCCGTCACCATATCCCTTGGCATAGCCTTTGCCATCGCCACCGTCGTAGCCATCACCACCATCGGCAGTGGCACTTCCGGCATCGCCACCCTGTCCCTGACCACCTTCACCACCAGTGCCTTCGCCGTAACTGCCGGCATAAGCTTCACCACCAGCACCGCCTTCAGCTCCAGTGGCGCCATTGCCACCGTAGACATTGATACGAGCGCCGCTGACCGAAGAGCTCATATCTTGCATCGAGATGACATTGGTTGAGGTGTTGTAGGACTCGCTCATCGCCCAGGCATCACCGCCACGACCCGTTGTCCCCCCGGTGCCACCCATGCCGGTTCCGCTAGCCGCGCCTCCAGTGCCGTTACCACTGGAGAGATCATTGTCATCGGAACTTTCATCAAAGTCGCCGTCGACATTGGCATAGACACTGCCACCAGTGCCCTGGCCAGTCCCACTGGCGCCGTTCGCGCTTCCACTGCTGCCGCCTGTCGCGGTGGCCTGTGAATCTACAGTTTGGTTCACCTCTTCAGCTAGTCCTGCGCTCGGGTTGGCATGCGCCGTAGAGATTGCCATCACAATGGCCAGTAGAGGCGTACCTGCTACTACGAGATACTTTTTCATGTTCATTTCTCCATTGTTTGAGTCTGCGAACTCCCGCCGTCGTCCCTAACGTTCAATTCTGAACCCTTGAATAACGCTTATCGCTCGCAGCCACTAACCCCAGAGCATGATCTATGCCAGTTGAAACCCAACTAGTTGTAATCAACTGTAAGAAAAGAAAATTAATAAATTTCGGACAATTTTATCCCACCTGAACCTTTTCATAAATCTGATAACTTAGTGAATAGTGTTTCATCTATGGAACAATTGAACGATAAACGTCTTAAATTTAAGAGTATTATTATTAAAAAACAGTTATTTGCTAAAACCCCGTAAAGTGCAACGAGAACGTTACACTGAGAGGTAGTAAAAACTGACTATATGATTAATCATGACAGATAAAGCTTTTGGCTAATTAAGCAAAAGCATGTGCAATAGCCACTGACTCTGACGTTTTTTATCAAGCCAGAAGATAAGTTCTGAGAGACATGTTGTTTTTTTCTTTAATTAGAGGGGAAATACAACCTGAAAAAATCCATGAGAAACATATAAACCGCTGAGAAACACTGAGCTTAATGATTAAACCTGGGGTAAGGAAAGGAAGGTAAAAATTCTTATAAGGGGCAGCCATTGCTTTGTGGCTACCCCTTTTTCAGGCGCTACTCTACCGTGACACTTTTCGCCAAGTTACGCGGCTGATCCACATCGGTGCCTTTGAGCACCGCGACATGATAGCTCAACAGTTGCAGCGGCAACGTATACAGCAATGGCGTTAGCGCTTCGTGGATATGCGGCAAGCGTAATATCCGGATATCGTCGCGTTCTTCAATCCCAACCTGCTCATCGGCAAACACGAATAGCTGCCCTCCCCGCGCGCGCACTTCCTGAAGATTGGACTTGAGTTTTTCCAGCAAATCGTCGTTAGGGGCCACCGAAATCACCGGCATATCGGCATCCACCAGGGCCAACGGACCATGCTTCAGTTCTCCGGCCGGATAGGCTTCCGCGTGGATATAGGAAATTTCCTTGAGCTTGAGTGCACCCTCAAGCGCCACAGGAAAATGCGCACCACGTCCCAAAAATAGCGCGTGATGTTTTTCGGCAAACGCCTCCGACAATAATTCGATTGCTGGATCTAACGCCAGCACTTGTTGGCAAAGTGCAGGTAAGGTTTTTAACGCCGATACAATATCAGCGTGATGATCATCGCGGCCATGTACCCTGCTGATCGACAGTGTCAGCAACATCAATCCGACAAGCTGGGTAGTAAACGCTTTGGTCGACGCGACACCGATTTCTGGCCCGGCTCGAGTCATCAAGGTCACATCCGATTCGCGCACCAACGAACTACCTGGCACGTTACAAATGGCCAGCGTACCCACGTAATCCAGCTGTTTTGCATAGCGCAGCGCCGCCAGGGTATCGGCGGTTTCACCAGACTGCGAAAGCGTCACAAATAGGGTGCCTTCCGGAACCACGGGATAGCGGTAGCGATACTCGGAGGCGACTTCCACCTGAACAGGGATACCGGCGTAACGCTCTAACCAATAGCGGGCCACCAGACCAGCATGATAGCTGGTACCACAGGCAATAATATGGATTTGTTTGGTGGCTTGAAAAATAGCTGGGGCATCGGGGCCAAAGCTTTCAACCAATACGTGATTGTCGCTTAAACGCCCTTCAAGCGCGGCACCAATCACCTCGGGCTGCTCAAAGATTTCTTTGAGCATGAAATGACGGTAGTTACCTTTACTCGCTGCGCCATCACCATGCTCAAATGTCTGAACCGGACGCTCAACCACGTTTCCATCGCGATCAACGATACGAATAGCGCCTTGGTCACGCAGTTCAACAAGGTCACCTTCCTCCAAATAAATGAATCGGTCGGTCACCTGCAGTAGCGCCAAGGGGTCTGAGGCCAAAAATGCCTCATCAATACCGACACCCACTACCAGGGGGCTGCCTTGCCGCGCACCGACGACAACGCCCGGAGCATTAGCACTCATCACACCTAGCGCATAAGCGCCGCCTAAGCCGTTAACGATCTGCTGGGTGGCATCAAATAAACTAAGACCGCTATCCAGCTTCTCAGCGAGTAAGTGAGCAATAACTTCGGTATCGGTCTCAGAGGTAAAACGGTAGCCGCTAGCTTGAAGCCGGTTTTTAATTGTTTCATAATTTTCAATAATGCCATTATGGACAACGGCAACCTGTTCACCGCTTTGATGAGGGTGCGCGTTAGCCTCTGAAGGTTTTCCATGAGTGGCCCAGCGGGTATGGGCAATCCCCGATGTTCCCGGCAACGCCACTTCATCCAACTTATCTGCAAGCGCTGCTACCTTGCCTATCGCCCGGTGGCGCGTCAGCGAATGACCATCGTAAACCGTCATGCCCGCCGAGTCGTAGCCACGGTATTCGAGACGTTTCAAGCCTTCCAATAAAATGCCCTGTACGTTGCGCTGGGCAACGGCGCCGACTATGCCACACATAGGCCTTCCCCCTGTTTAATCGTGATGCTTAAGCGGACGCTGCCAGTCGCTTTTTTCTAATTGACGCCCCCGTGTCACTGCCAAAGCGTAGTCAGTGACGTCTTTAGCGATCGTAGACCCTGCGCCAATAGTCGCCCCTTTACCTACCGCAACAGGCGCCACCAAGGCAGTGTTGGAGCCAATAAAGGCATTATCACCAATGTCGGTAAAGTGTTTGTTGGCACCATCGTAGTTACACGTGATCGTGCCCGCCCCGACATTAACACCACGCCCCAGACGCGCATCCCCCACGTAGCTCAAGTGATTAATTTTACTCCCTTCACCGACATCGGCGTTTTTTGTCTCGACAAAATTACCGACTTTCGCCTTGACCGCTAACCGGGTACCGGGGCGCAATCGGGCAAAGGGTCCAATCTGATTAAGTCCAGCTGCTACCGTGTTGTCGATGACACTATGCGAATCCACGCTGCTTTCGGCGCCGATGGTGCTATTTTTAATCACGCAGTAAGGGCCTATACGCACGCCCTCACCTAATTCCACCTCGCCTTCAAACACGCAGCCCACGTCAATAAACACATCGTGGCCACACGTGAGGCTGCCGCGCACATCAAGCCGCGCCGGGTCAGCCAACGCCACCCCCTGCTCCATGAGTTTCTCGACGATTTGACCCTGGTAGGCGCGTTCCAGGCGTGCCATTTGGGCGCGGTTGTTCACTCCTTCGACCTCAATGGCGGTGGAAGGTTGGGCGGTGCAAACCGTGACGCCGTCGCTTTCGGCCATGGCAATCACATCGGTCAGGTAATACTCGCCCTGGGTATTATCCGCCGAAAGCCGAGGCATCCAGCGTTTCAATTGCTCGCTGGTCATCGCCATTATGCCCGTGTTGCACTCGGTGATGGCGAGTTGCTCCTGACTGGCGTCTTTCTGCTCGACGATCGCCACGGCCTCGCCTTCTGAATTGCGCACGATACGCCCATAGCCAGCGGGGTCTTCCAACGTGACGGTTAAAAGCCCCATATGCTGATCATCCACCTGGGCCAGTAACGCCGCCAGCGAGTCACGGTGGATCAATGGCACGTCACCGTACAGTACCAGTACTTTGCCACTACCCAATTGCGGTAGCGCTTGGGCGACTGCATGCCCGGTGCCTTTTTGCTCAGCCTGGACGGCAAACTTAACGGGATAATCAACCAGCGCCTCGCGCAGTTGGTCGGCACCATGGCCGATCACGACATGAGTGCGCGATGGACATAGTCCGGTAGCCGTATCCAGCACATGCTGAACCATCGGTTTACCCGCCAGCGTATGCAGCACCTTCGGGGTCTGAGAACGCATTCGCGTGCCTTTACCAGCCGCGAGAATGACAATATCGAGTTCTTCCATGTTAATCACCTGTCGCGGTTTCACGGTCGTCCGCACTGGCAGACGCAATCTCTATCTCCGACGATTCAACGAGCTCATCCCCAAAGTGCTCGGCAAAAGCAGGGCTTGCCACGCTTCGCCATTGATCCCCGTCACGTATCAGCATCAGGACATTAAGGTCTTGGTCGCGAGCCATTGCCATACCGTCTTCATTACCCGCTACCATCAATGCGGTCGCCCAGCCGTCTGCCCAGGCGTTGGAAGGGTGAAACACCGATACCGAAGCCAAGTCGTGGGTAATCGGCTTGCCTGTTCGCGGGTCAATGGTGTGCGAAAAGCGCTGGTCGTCAGCTTCAAAGTAATCCCGGTAGTCGCCAGATGTCGCCACCGAGATCGAATCAAGCGGCAGCACATGCTTTGCACCACCGCCAAGGTTGACCAAATAATTCTCAACCTCTTGCTGATCCAGATACGCGGCGACACGGTCGGTGGCGTGGCCCTTGGCAATCGCCGAGAGATCGACGAACACGTCACGGGTGCGCCGCGCTTCAAGCGCCTGGGTATCCACTTCAATGGCATCAAAGCCTACCCGTGCCAACCGCTCATTCAGCTCTTCATCTGAAGGCACTTCTTCAGGCCGAGCTTCAGGACCGAAACTCCACAGATTAACCAAATCGCCGATTGTAATGTCAAAAGCACCCTCGCTTGACTCAGCAATCGACTGGCTTATCGCCAATACGTCAATAAGCCCGTCAGACATTGGCTGCCATTCCCCGAGCGGTGATTGATTAAAGGCCATCAACTCGGCGTCATCACGATAGGTCGACATGGACTGATCGACGTTTTCCAGTTCCTGTTCGATACCCTCCTCAATTTCGTTGACTTGCCCCTGAGTAAGCGAATCGGCCAGGGTGACTTGATAAAAAGTACCAAATATATTGCCTTCCAATTTAACCGGCGATTCCAGCGGTCGATCGGTTTCCGAACAGCCCGCCAACGCTATTAATAGCACCACGACCGTGCCGCAATAGCGCCAAAAATGACGACCTTGTCGCATCGTTGTTACCCCGCCTTAACCATGAAAAAACCATAGCAGCCAAGCGCCAAAAAGCACGCGATACAACACAAAAGGCTGCATTCCCAAGCGTTTGATCAGCGCTAGAAAAAAATGAATGCACGCATAGGCGCTCAATCCGGAAAGCAGCGTTCCAACGAGCATTGCTGAACCATCGACCGGTTTGGATTGACCCATAAGTTCTACCGCTTCAAGCCCCCCGGCTAACACGATAACCGGAATCGAAAGTAAAAAGGAAAAACGCGCTGCACCCTCGCGGCTCATTCCCAACATCAGCGCCGCGGTCATGGTAACGCCTGAGCGTGATGTGCCGGGTATTAACGCCAACGCCTGAGCGCCGCCTATCCATAGCGCATCTTTCAATGTCAACTGATGCTCGCTACGTGACCCACGTTTTCGCCAGTCGGCATAGCCCAGCCAAAGGCCAAAAACGATCAAGCTAATGCCGATAATCAGCGGTGAACGCATATATTCCGACACCACATCACGCATTACAAAACCCACAGCGCATACCGGTAACGTGGCGATAACCACCCAACTCGCTAAGCGCGCATCGCGGTCGACGCCGTGGCCCTTAAGCGCGGCAACGCAGCTTGTCATCATTTGCCACAGCTCAGCACGAAAATAAACCACTACCGCCAACAGGCTGCCCAAGTGTAGCGCCACATCAAAGGCCAACCCCTGATCTTGCCACTCGGTGAGCACGGGCACCAAAATCAGATGGGCAGAACTGGACACCGGCAAAAACTCAGACACCCCCTGCACCAGTGCTAAAACCACGACCTGAAGCCAATCCATTGCTACTCCTCATCTACTCTTGGTTGAGGGGGGACATATTGGCGCTTAAGGATACACATCCTGGGCAAACTTGTCCGCCGTTGGCATTTTCCAACCGCCTGGGACTATAGAGCATGTCGGTGAGTGCGCTACAATGGTCACCTATTCGCCAAGGGGCGTCCCTGCAAGGTACCTCATGACTCAGCACGTCGACTCATCGGTTATTCAAGATACCCAGCTGCAAAGCCGCGAGGCAAAGCGTGTCACCTATATCGGTGCCTGGCTTGATGGGTTGCTGAGCATCGTTAAGGTCGCTATTGGGTTGATGGTCGGCTCAGCGGCGTTGATTGCTGACGGCATTCACTCATTATCGGATTTAGTTACCGATGGTTTTGTCCTGGCGGCCATTCATTACGGCCGCCAGGAGCCTGATAAAGATCACCACTACGGCCATGGCCGGATCGAAACGCTCACCACGATGCTGCTAGGGAGTATATTGATCTTCGTCGCAGGTGGCATTGCCTGGTCGAGCCTAGACCGTTTGTTTAGCGGTGCTGAGGTCAACCCGCCTGGCTTGCTGGCAATTGCGATCACGGTGATCGCTCTGTTCAGCAAAGAATGGATCTTTCGCTACACCATGCAGGTCGCTAAGCGGGTAAAGTCTAAATTACTCGAAGCCAACGCCTGGCACTCGCGCAGTGATGCCCTCTCCACCGCGGTTGTACTGGTAGCACTAGTAGGCGCCCAGTTTGGATTGGGCTGGCTGGATGCCGTGGCCGCCATCATTGTAGGTTTATTAGTGGGCAAAGTAGGCGTAGATCTATTGTGGGAGTCGGCTCGCGAGCTGGTCGATACCGCCCTACCTGAAGACGCCCAACAGCAGATGCACAACGTCGCCTGCGGCGTGCCTGGCGTAGACAGCGTACATGACCTGCGCACTCGTCAATCCGCTGGCTGGGTGATGGTTGACCTGCACGTGGTCGTGGGCCCAAAAATTACCGTCTCGGAAGCCCATGAAATCGGCAACGAGGTCAGTCGTCGCCTACGCCGTCAGTTCCCTGCATTAACCGATGTGATTTTCCACATTGACCCGGAAGACGACGCCGGCGAGGGCGATCCAAGTCGTTTGCCGGGCTTACCATTACGCCCCGAAGTTGAGGCCGCACTGGATGCACGCTGGTACAAGCATCCAGTGTGGCGAACGCTCAGCGAGCTACAGCTTCACTACCTGGACGATAAGATTTCCGTCTCTTTGATTATTAGTGATGCCGTTCACCAGCCGCCCCAATGCCTTGCCAGCCAGTTAAAAGCGCTGGCCAGCGATATTGAGTGGCTGGGGCATGTAGAGGTGATGTTTATTACCCGCGCCGCCAGTCACACGATGCGCTGATCCCGACTGACTCACAA
>JAIVHM010000150.1 GCA_020201095.1 Halomonas sp.
GCGCATTGATGCTTCAACCGAGAAGGTCACAAGCGGCACCCAAATGGTGCGCGACGCTGAAGCAGCCATGCACGAGCTCGCCGAAAGCGTCTCCCGGGTCACCCAGATGCTGGGCGATATCAGCACGGCGGCTAACGAGCAGAGTGACGGTATCAGCCAGGTCAGTATTGCGGTCACCGACCTGGACCAGATGACCCAGCAAAACGCCGCGTTGGTGCAGGAGTCGACCACCGCTGCCGAGCAGCTGAAAGATCAGGCTGACTATCTTGCCGAGCTGGTAGGCGGGTTCACGCTGGAGACCGATCGTCAAGGCCAGGCGTTACCGGCCCCTGAAACGCGCCGTTAAGGAATTGGCGGCAGGGGGATGTCATCGCTGCGCTTGGCGCCAGCTGTCATCTCCCGGCACAGCCTCAGGAACTCGCGCACGCCGGTGGTAAGGTACTTGTGGCGGTGCCAGATAAAGGTGAACTGGCGCTTGAGGTCCAACTCCGGCGTGGGCAGCGGTACCAGGCTGCCCCGCCGGAAGGCGTCGCGCAGCGCCAGGCGTGAGACACAGCCAATCCCCAGCCCCGACTCCACCGCACGTTTGATGCCCTCGGTATGCTCAAGCTCCAACAGCGTATTGAAGCGGCTACGGCGATGACGCGCGGCGTGCTCGAGAGTCACCCGTGTCCCCGAGCCCTCCTCACGCATGATCCAGTCCTCCCGCAGCAGCTGTTCAAGCTCCAGATGGTTCTTACCCGCCAACGGATGACGCGGTGAGCAGAATACGCACAGCTCGTCCTCGACCCACGGCTGGCTAATGATCATATCGTCGTCGCAGGGCCCTTCGATCAAACCCAGATCCAGCGAGTGCTGGCGAACGCCCTCGATAATATGCCGCGTATTACGCACCGCCAGGCGCACGCGGCTGCCGGGATAACGCTGCATAAAATCGCTGATCAAAAGCGTTGCCAGATAATTGCCAATGGTCAGGGTAGCGCCAACATCCAGCGAGCCCACGCCTTGCTGGCCACGCAATAATTCCTCTACCTCCTCGGCGCGGTCCAGCAGCGCCACCGCCTTGGGCAGCAGCTGGAAGCCAAGGGCATTGAGCTTAAGCCGCTTGCCCACGCGGTCGAGCAATTGGCAGTCGAACTGGCGCTCCAGCTCGGCAAGCGCCGTACTGGTCGCCGACTGGGACATGGCAAGCGCACGCGCCGCATGAGACACGCTTTCGTGCTGGGCAACGGCAACAAAGACTTCCAACTGACGCAAGGTATAGTGCATAAGATCTGACCTATCATTAAGACGCTATATCTATTTTAAAGATAAGCGTTATCAAGATTATTCACTTAACAGATATACCATCCTTCGCTTAGACTTGCTGGCAACTTAATACCTATTTTTTATTCTTTTTATGCATAACTGTGGCGTTGACGGCGTCACCGACGGAGGAAATGGCATGAGTAAGTTCGCCCTGGAAGACGTACTCAGCGTTCACCACTGGAACGACACCCTATTCAGCTTCCGCACCACCCGGGAACGCAGCCTGCGCTTCAAGACCGGCCAGTTCGTCATGATTGGCCTGGAAGTCGACGGCAAACCGCTGATGCCCGATGGCCCGCTCACGTCGCGCCTGCAGCACCTTAAAGTCGGCGACCAGATCATGGTCAGCCGCAAGCCGACCGGCACGCTGGTCACTGACGACCTCTTGCCAGGGCGCAACCTTTACATGCTGTCGACCGGTACCGGCCTCGCGCCCTTCTTGAGCCTGATTCAAGACCCGGAAGTCTACGAGCGGTTCGAGAAAGTGGTCCTGGTTCACGGCGTGCGCGAAGTCTCGGAACTGGCCTACGCCGACTTTATCACCAAAGAGCTGCCCGCCCACGAGTACCTGGGTGAAGAGATCGCCGACAAGCTGGTTTACTATCCCACCGTCACCCGTGAAGAGTTTCACACCATGGGCCGCCTGACCGACCACATTCGCACCGGCAAGCTGTTCGAAGACACCGGCCTGCCGCCCATCGATCCTCGCCAGGATCGCGCAATGATTTGCGGTAGCCCGTCCATGCTTGATGACACCAGCGCCATGCTCGACGAGCTGGGCCTGAACATCTCACCGCGCATGGGCGAGCCGGGCGACTACGTCATCGAACGGGCTTTCGTCGAAAAGTAATTCTCCCAACGAATTACTCTCCAAGCGGCAAGTTGCTCAATAAAAAACCCCCGCCACTCGGTGCATAACAGCATCGCTTGGCGGGGGTTTCGTGTTCTGACGCGGAGGCGTTATACCGCGTCTTTACCGGTCTCACCGGTACGGATACGGATCACTTGCTCAAGCGGCATGACGAAAATCTTGCCATCGCCGATCTTGCCGGTATTCGCCACCTGGGTAATCGCTTCAATGACTTGTTCGGTCATGTCGTCGTCAACCGCGACTTCGAGCTTCACTTTGGGCAGAAAATCGACCACATATTCAGCACCCCGGTATAGCTCGGTATGACCCTTCTGACGACCAAAGCCTTTAACTTCGGTAACGGTAATGCCCTGTACGCCAATGTCGGAGAGCGATTCGCGCACGTCATCAAGCTTGAATGGCTTGATAATGGCAGAGATTAGTTTCATTGCGAGATCCTCTAGTTGGGTAGCCATGATAATGAAAGATAACAAACCTAGCGCTGCTTGTTATCCGTTACCTATCAGCATACACCGCTACCGGCGCAGAATAAAAAAAGCCTCCCCGTAAAGGGGAGGCCAGTAACGAGCTCAGGCTCGGCGAGTTAGCACCCAATGACGCTTGGATGCCACCGAGTTATTTTTTGATGCCAAATTCAGGGTAGGCTTCCAGACCGCACTCGGCGATATCAACGCCTTCGTACTCATCTTCCTCGCTCACCCGGACACCCATAATGGCTTTCAGGATCAGCCACACGATCAAGCTGGCAATGAAGACCCAGGCGAAGATACCCACGATACCGATAAGCTGCGGGCCGAACGATGCGCCATCGTTGTTCAACGGCACGGCCAACACGCCCCAGATACCCACGACACCGTGAACGGAGATAGCACCAACCGGGTCGTCCAGTTTTACTTTATCAAGCGTAACGATAGCGGCCACCACGATCAGACCACCGATGGCGCCGATTATCGTCGCGCCCAGGGCTGAAGGCGACAGCGGGTCGGCAGTAATCGCGACCAGGCCAGCCAGCGCGCCGTTAAGCGCCATGGTCAAGTCCGCTTTACGGAACCACAGCTTGGCAAGGATCAGCGCAGCGATCACACCACCTGCAGCCGCGGCGTTGGTATTCACGAACACCTGGGCGACGTTGTTGGCGGAATCGATCGCCGCCAGCTTCAGCTCAGAGCCGCCGTTAAAGCCGAACCAGCCCATCCACAGGATGAAGGTACCCAGCGTGGCCAGCGGCATGTTGGCGCCCGGAATCGCATGGATAGAACCATCTTTGCCGTACTTACCCTTACGCGGACCCAGTACGATAACGCCTGCCAACGCGGCGGCGGCACCGGCCATGTGGACAATGCCCGAACCGGCGTAGTCAGAGTAGCCAACTTCGGCCAACCAGCCGCCGCCCCAGGTCCAGTAGCCAGACACCGGATAGATCACGGCAGTCATCACCACGGCGAACGCCAGGAAGGCCCACAGTTTCATGCGTTCAGCGACAGCACCCGAGACGATCGACATCGCGGTTGCCACGAACACGACCTGGAAGAAGAAGTCGGAGCGCATGGAGTAGTAAGGCGCGTCATCGCCACCTGCGGTGACCGCATCCGCACTGTTCTCAGCGCCGATCAGGAAGCCCAGATTGGGCAGGAAGCCACCGGCGTTGCCGGAATACATGATGTAGTAGCCCACCAAAAGGTACATGGTGCAGGCAATGGCAAACAACGCAATGTTCTTGGTAAGAATTTCGGCGGTGTTTTTGGAACGCACCAGGCCAGCTTCCAGCATGGAGAAGCCAGCGGCCATCCACATTACCAACACACCGCAGATCAGAAAGTAAAACGTATCAAGCGCGTAGCTAATATCAGTCAACTCTTCCATTGTAAGTTCCCCGTTGAACTAAAGAAATGATCCGTAAAGCCAGGTTTAAACGGCGTCTGCACCGCGCTCACCCGTCCGAATCCGAATAACGTCTTCAAGCGGCGTGACAAACACTTTGCCGTCACCGATTTTGCCGCTGTTGGCCGCGCTACAGATCGCATCGAGCACGCTTTCTAGGCGACCATCGTCGACAGCAACCTCGACTTTTACCTTAGGCAAGAAATCGACCACGTATTCAGCGCCGCGATATAGCTCGGTATGGCCTTTTTGACGGCCAAAACCTTTTACTTCGGTGACGGTAATACCCTGAACACCGTTGTCGGCCAGTGCTTCGCGAACATCGTCGAGCTTGAATGGCTTGATAATGGCGGTAATGAGTTTCATCCCGAATCTCCCCTGCTGGATTAAGGAGCGGCCGAGCCGCCCAAAAAAAGTGCCTGCTCCACTAATGCGCATACCGTGCCATTTGATTTTTTTTACTTATTTTTCATTGTTTTAAATGTAATAAAATGCAACATACTGGCGAGCCTCCACCGGCAACACCTGCTAAAAAGCCGGGTATTGCACCAAAATTGAGCAAAGGCAAAATGCAAGCGCTCCACTGTGGCGCATTAACAAGGCGCACAAATTAGCCCAAGAAGCATGCGAATCCCGCCCGGGTTGCGTATCCTGATTATTAGATAGCCATATCGAGACATTGACCGTTAGGAGAAAGCCATGGCGCCTCAAGACCGTATTAGCCGACTCGCCCAGCAGATCGGCGACCGCTTGCAGAACGCTTCCCAAGCGCCTGAAGATATCCAGAAGGGGGTTCATCAGGTGGTGCGCGGGGCCTTCGATCGCTTGGAACTGGTGTCCCGCGAGGACTTCGATATCTTGATGGACGTATTGCAGCGCACCCGCTCGCGGGTAGAAGCACTAGAACGCCAGGTCGCAAGCCTGGAAGCCGCCGTAGACGCCCAGGCAGCCGATGCCTCGACGCCCATTGAAGCCGAGGCGCCGCCGCTACCGGCAGAGCCCCAGCGGGATTCCGATCACACCGACACCAAAGAAGGTGGCGACGCATCCAAATCGTCATCATGAATACGAATAAATATCATTGACTCTTATTGTGCGCATGGTAACGTGATTCGCATCCCATGATGCGCGCAATGCATCAATGCCCCATTTTGATGCATTGCTGATTTTCACTGTTACCGTGATGCACGCATGACCACTGCCACCTTCGGCCTCAATCCAGCCAACCGCTTTATGAACTAACGCCAGGGGCGCTTGCCCAGCTAGGACAGCGTTTAGGTGTCGAATTTCGCCTTAGCACCGCGCCCTGGCACTCGCCATGGCGTTTTTGTTTGCAAACAATAAATATTATCGTTTAAATACAGCCCTTGTTTTCTATTGATGCCGTTATCATGCGCTGCTCCGCTGTGTCTTCCCTGCTCACTCGTATTGGCTTGCTGATTGTGTGCCTGCTCGGCGCCTTGCCCGCCCAGGCGCAGCTGGCCACCATCGACTGGACGGTGGCTGAAACCTTGATGGCCCTGGACGCCCCCATTGTCGGTGGTGCCCAAAAAAAGGGCTACCATGAATGGGTGGGTGAGCCACGGCTGACAAGCGAAACCGCTGACCTTGGCCTGCGCAGCCAGCCCAATCTGGAGCTGCTGGCACAGATGCAGCCCGAGCGAACCCTGATATCGCCCATGTTTGCCGGGTTAGCGCCGCGCCTGGAGCGCATCGCGCCCGTTACCTCCATGGAGCTTTACACCCCCGACAGTGACACCTGGGAAGAGATGCAACGCATCACCGAGCAGATAGGCGAATTGGCCGACCGCGCGCCTCAAGCGTCGCAACTGATCGAACAGACGCATGCACTGATGGCCAGGCTGCGTGATGAACGCCCCGACACCGGTTCGCTATTGATGATCCAGTTTATGGATGCCCGCCACGTGCGCGTGTTCGGTGATAACAGCCTCTATAACGCGGTACTGGAGCAGCTTGATCTGCCTAACGCCTGGGATCAGGAGACCAACGCCTGGGGCTTTTCGCTGGTCGGCGTTGAAGAACTCGCGCGCTATCCTGAGGCCACCCTGGTGATCGTCGACCCACTGCCCACCGGGGTCGAGGCACAACTCGCCGAAAGCGGCCTGTGGCAGCAGCTGCCAAGCGTCCAGAAAGACAGGCTTCTACGCCTGCCCCCCGTGTGGAGCTTTGGCGCACTGCCCTCAGCGCAGCGCTTCGCCAGGGAGCTGGTCACCGCGTTGGAAGACGCGCCTAAAGAAACGTTAAGCCCAGAGTGATAGCGCTCTATGCCGCACCGCGCACCCGGCTACTCATCCTCTAATAAATACGGTAGGTTAATAAGCATACGTTAATTAACAACCAGCGAGGGAACGCGCATGACGCTTGCCATTGTGGCGACACGGGCCGGGGTTGGCCTGGACGCACCGGCGGTGCACGTGGAGGTGCACCTGGCCAACGGCCTGCCTGGCTTGACGTTAGTCGGCCTGCCGGAAACCGCCGTCAAAGAAAGCCGCGAACGGGTGCGCAGTGCCCTGGTCAACGCCGGCTTTGATTTCCCCAATACCCGACGTATTACCCTTAACCTGGCTCCCGCCGACCTTCCCAAGGAAGGCGGCCGCTTCGACCTGCCCATCGCGCTGGGTATCCTCGCTGCTTCCGGGCAGATTCCCGTGGACGCCCTCGAAGGCATGGAGTGCGCTGGCGAACTGGCGCTGGACGGTAAGCTGCGCGCCGTGCCGGGCATACTACCGTTTGCCCTGGCCACGCGGCGCGCCAATAAAGCACTGATTATCCCCCGCGCCTGCGCCGATGAAGCGGCGCTCGCGGGCGATTTGCCGGTGCTGCCTGCGGACTCACTATGGGAAGTCGTCGCCCACCTGCTCGACCAGGAAAAAATCCCGCCCCACCAGCTGCCAGCCTCGGTCAAAAGCCCAACGCCAATGGCCGATTTGGCCGACGTGCGCGGCCAGCAGCAGGCCCGTCGCGCCTTGGAAGTCGCCGCTGCCGGCGGCCATAACCTGCTTTTCGCTGGCCCACCAGGCACCGGCAAGACCATGCTGGCCAGTCGCCTGCCCGGTATTTTACCACCACTCTCGGAAGAAGATGCCCTCGCCGTGGCGGCAGTACGTTCGGTGTGCGGGCTACCGCTGGAAGCCGACTGGGGCCAGCGGCCGTTCAGGCAACCCCATCACAGCGCCAGCGCCGCAGCACTGGTGGGCGGCGGCTCAAAACCCAAACCCGGCGAAATCTCGCTGGCCCACCATGGCGTGCTGTTTCTGGATGAGCTGCCGGAATTTTCCCGCAGCGTGCTGGAAGTTCTAAGACAGCCACTGGAAACCGGTGAAATTCATCTCGCCCGCGCCAGCCATGAGCGGCGTTACCCGGCGCAGTTTCAATTGGTAGCCGCAATGAACCCCTGCCCCTGCGGGCACCTGGGCGATCCACGCAACCGTTGCCAGTGTACTGCCAGCCAAATCCAGCGCTATCAAAACAGGCTGTCAGGCCCGCTTCTCGACCGCATCGACCTGCAGGTGGAAGTTCCGGCGCTGCCACCGGAGCAGCTCACCGCGCAAACCCAGGGCGAATCGTCTGAAGCCGTGCGTGAGCGCGTGATGGCCGCCCGCGAGAGGCAAATGGCCCGTGGCGCGCTGAATAGCCAGCTCAGCGGCAAAGCCCTGGAAGCGGCCTGCGCCCTGGATGACGAAGAGCGCGCTTGGCTGGCCGGGGTGCTGGAAAAACTCAAGCTCTCCGCCCGCGCCTACCACCGCGTACTGCGCGTCGCGCTAACCCTCGCCGACCTTCAGGGCGAACCCAAGCCCACCCAACCCCATCTGATCGAAGCCATTGGCTACCGGCAGCTGGATAGGCTGTTGAAGGGGGCTTAGTAGAAGCACTGGAAAATATAACGTGACGCGTTATACTGTGGATAGATGCCATCAGGGAGATAGGCATGATAAAAAGCTTCAAGGATAGGCAGGCCGCGTTGATTGCTGAAGGCACCGTGTCTCGGAAACTGCCACAAAAAATGCAACGCAATGCGCTCAAAAAATTGCGTCAGCTTGAAGCAGCGGCAACGCTTGATGATTTGCGTATTCCTCCCGGCAACAGATTGGAGCCACTGCATGGCAACCGTGAGGGTCAGTACAGTATTCGCATTAACGATCAGTGGCGCCTGTGTTTTCGCTTTCAAAATGGTGATGCTCACGACGTTGAGATTGTCGACTATCACTAGGCTTGCAGGAGGTCGAAATGGCCAAACTACCTAATATCCATCCCGGCGAAATTCTCTATGAGGACTTCATGCAGCCAATGGGATTAAGCAAAAATGCCTTAGCCCGGCAGATGGGCGTGCCGGCGACCCGAATAGGGGAAATTACGTTGGGTCGCCGCGCGATTACCGCAGACACCGACCTGCGCCTGGCACGCATCCTTGGCACCAGCGAGGGTTACTGGCTGCGCCTGCAAAACGCCTACGATCTGGAAGAAGCCCGCCGCCAGCAGGTAGCTTGACGGGCCGTTTTTGTAACAGCCCATCCCAACCCCACTTGATCGAAGCCATCGGCTATCGGCAGCTGGATAGGCTGCTGAAGGGGGCTTAGCCGTGCGTTTTGGTCAGCGAATCAACCAGACGCTGGCAGAGGGCATCGAGTTTTTGGCCGGTCGCGTCATCCTTTAGCGCGCCAGCGTCATCGAACGCGCTGCCCGCACCGGGTAATGACAGCGGCTGCGGCAATACCGTGAGGCTCAGGTTGGCGAGTAGCTGCTGCGCCAGGGGCATGGCACGAATGCCGCCCAAACCGCCAGGTGACGCCGCCACCAGCGCCGCCCACTTGCCTGCAAAGAGCCCAAGACCCGGGGTGTCTTCATAGGGCCGCGATAGCCAGTCCAGGGTATTTTTGAGCAGCGGCGTGATAAAGCCGTTGTATTCGGGTGAGGCAATCAATACCGCCTGATGCTCGGCGAGGATGGCGCGCAGTTTCAGCACATTGTCAGGCATGCCTTGCGCTTCAATGTCCTCGTCAAATAACGGGCAGGGATAATTTTTTAGGTCGATAAAGGTTGCTTGGCCACCCAGCGCTTCAATACGCTTGGCAGCGAGTTGAGCCAACTGTTTGTTGAGTGACCCTTCACGGGCACTACCAGCAAATACCAGTACTTTCGGTGAGTTAGATGTCATCGCACGATCCTGAGTGAAAATGGGCTAATGTAAATAGACCCTTGCGAGTTTCGCACAGGCATCAAGCGGTAGCATTAACCCTCACTCATATAAAGCAGCCAATAGTTAAAGGTTATCACCCGTCGTCGGCGATGAGGGCGGTTTCCTAGGTAACGCTTCTGTCTTGGACGCCGCCACTTGATCGATGAACGCATCCAGGGCATCGAACAGCGCGCGGCGAATCGGCTCAGCTTCATTTACCAGATGATGCCTTGCGTCCGGATGCCGGTAGATCTGCGCGCCGGGGAATTTTTCCTGCAGAATCGCCAGGTTCCATTCCCAGTCCACAGTAACGTCCTGCTCGCCCTGTAAAATCATCACCCGCAGATCCAGCGGGTCGCGGGCCAATAGTCGGGGAATCCAGCGGCGCATGGCGGTGACCCAGGCCACGCTCAGTTGATTGGGCTGCAGGGGGTCATGGTCGCGCAGAAACTCGGTAAATTGCTGGTCGGTAGAGTTGGGCCGATACTTGCGCGGCAGCGCTTTAACGAAGGGGCTGGCGATCAGATGCAACCAGCTCGCCTGGCTCCAACCCCAGGGGCGAACCAGCGGCGCCAATAGCACCAGGCCATCCCATCCCGCTGCATAGCGACGGTTCAGCGCATCGGTCGCTAGAATCGCCCCACCGGTACTTTGCCCAATGCCCAACCACGGGGTAGGCGCCATGGCCTGTTGGGCCAGGATGGTTTGCACATACGTCAGGCAGTGCTGATAGTCGTCAAAGTCGTCGATGGCAGCACGCGCGCCGCTTGACAGCCCATGACCGGGCAAATCCCACAGCACAACGCGCCAGCCTTTATCCAACAAGCGTTCAAGCAGGTGGCGATAAAGCCCCAGGTGGTCGTAGTAGCCGTGCACCACAAAAGCAGTGCCTTTTGGCGCAGGCGGGCTCCATACCTGGCACCACAACGCAAAACGCCCGGTATCGATAAACCCCGCGTAAACGTCCCGCGTGTCAAGGCGCAGCGCTTCCAGGCCGTAGTGCTGAAAATAGTCATTCATCGCCGTGGCTAGGGTGTCACCAGGCACCAAGCGAGAGAGGGCTGAGTCACCAGCGTGGCGGCGAAACAATGCTTCTAAATGATCAAACTCGCGCATTCGCACCTCTCCTTAAACCGCTCTTTCGCCACCGGCCAGCCAATAACCCGTGGCATCGTTCCTTATCTTTTGGTCGAGCATGATAGCGCTTTAGCGTCTATGCTGTTTACATGCCCAGCCGGATATGGAATTATTTTCCACAAATAGTTTTTAAATGCGTTTTCATCTGACTGTGACGGGGCATCAGCCGAGTAACACGGCGTCACAGCCACCTTAACAGGAGAGTCTCCATGAGCGAGCGTATCACGCGTCACCGTTTACAGGTGGCAGCCGACCTAGATCGTTTTATCAGCGAGCAGGCCCTGCCCGGCACCGGCGTCGACGAAAGTGCCTTCTGGGCAGGCGTCGATGCTCTATTCCATGATTTAACGCCCAAAAACCGTCAACTGCTAGAAGAACGTGATGTTCTTCAAGATAAGCTGGACGCCTGGCATCGCGAAAACCCCGGCCCGGTCGCCGACATGCCTGCTTACCGTCGCTTTTTGAAAGACGCCGGTTACTTGGTAGACGCCCCTGCCAATGTTAAGGCCACCACCGCCAACGTTGACCGTGAAGTCGCCGTACAGGCTGGCCCGCAGTTGGTCGTGCCGATGAGCAACGCGCGTTACGCCCTCAACGCCGCCAACGCCCGCTGGGGCAGCCTGTACGACGCGCTCTACGGCACCGACGTGATTTCCGAAGAAGACGGCGCGGAAAAAGGTACCAGCTTCAACCCCAAGCGCGGCGCCAAAGTCATCGCCTACGCGCGCGGTGTGCTCGACCGCGCCGCACCGCTGGCAACCGGCTCTCACCGTGATGCGGTGAACTACGCAATTCGCGATGAGCACCTGGTCGTCACCCTGGAAGGCGGCCGTGACACCGGCCTGAAAGACCCGGATAAACTAATCGGCTTTACCGGCGAGCAGGCTAAACCTGACGCGATTCTGCTGGGCAACAACGGGTTGCACCTGGAAATCCAGATCGACGCCAACGACGCCATCGGCAAAACCGACCCGGCAGGTGTCAAGGACGTGGTGGCTGAAGCCGCGCTGACCGCGATCATGGACTGCGAAGACTCCGTGGCCGCCGTCGACTCGGAAGATAAAGTCGGCGTCTACAGCAACTGGCTCGGCCTGATGAAGGGCGACCTGGAAGAGAAGATCGAGAAGGGCAGCAAGACCTTTACCCGCAAACTCAATGCTGACCGCACTTGGCAAACCACCGATGGCAGCAGCGTAACGCTACCGGGCCGCTCGCTGATGTTCGTACGTAACGTCGGCCACCTGATGACCACCCCGGCGATCCTGGACGAGAACGGCAACGAACTGCCGGAAGGTATCCTGGACGCCGTCGTTACCTCCTTGCTGGCATTGCACGACCTCAAGAAAGACGCTGACCAACCGCGCAACTCGCGGGCGGGCTCGGTGTATATCGTCAAGCCGAAGATGCACGGCCCCAAAGAAGTCGCGTTTGCCAACGAGCTGTTCAGCCGCGTGGAAGACATCCTGGGCATGAACCGCGATACCCTGAAAATGGGCATCATGGACGAAGAGCGCCGCACCACGGTCAACCTTAAGGCGTGTATCGCCGAGGCCACCTCGCGCGTCGTATTTATTAACACCGGCTTCCTTGACCGTACCGGCGACGAGATGCACACCGCCATGGAAGCAGGCCCCATGGTACGCAAGGGCGACATGAAGAGCGCTGCGTGGATTCAGGCCTACGAGAAGAGCAACGTCCAGGTCGGCCTCGCCTGCGGCCTGCGCGGTCGCGCCCAGATCGGCAAGGGCATGTGGGCGATGCCCGATTTGATGCACAACATGCTTGAGCAGAAAATCGGCCACCCTAAAGCGGGCGCCAACACCGCCTGGGTACCCTCGCCCACTGCTGCCGCACTCCACGCGCTGCACTACCATCAGGTCAACGTCACCGACGTTCAGCGCGAGCTAGAAGCCCAGGGCGAGCCGGACTTCCTGGATGATCTGCTCACCGTGCCGGTGGCCGAAAACGCCAACTGGTCTGATGAGGAGAAACAGCAGGAGCTCGACAACAACTGCCAGGGCATTCTGGGTTACGTGGTGCGCTGGGTTGAGCATGGCGTCGGCTGTTCAAAAGTGCCGGATATCCACAACGTGGGCTTGATGGAAGATCGCGCCACGCTGCGTATTTCCAGCCAGCACATTGCCAACTGGCTGCACCACGGCATTGTCGACGCGCCGCGGGTCGAAGAAACGCTCAAGCGCATGGCCAAGGTGGTCGACGAGCAGAACGCCGGCGACCCCACCTACACCGCCATGAGTGCTAACTTCGAAGATTCTACCGCGTTCAAGGCGGCGTCCGACTTAATCTTCAAAGGCCGCGCCCAGCCGTCTGGCTACACTGAGCCGCTACTCCACGAGTGGCGTCAGGTGCATAAGGCGAAGTAAACTCTCTAAAGGTCTGATCAGCCCCGGGGCGTTTGCCTCGGGGCTTTTTTATGGAGGAAAGTCATGACCGTGATGACTGTCGAACAGATCGAACACTTTCTCGATGAGGTCTTCCCTCAGCGCATGGGCAGGATTGAAAGCGTAGGCGAGATGAGCGCCACAATGCGCCTGACGATTGGTAACGAGCACCTGCGACCGGGGCCGGTGGGCGAAGTGCAGATCGTCTCCACTGCCGATGAGACCAAACCGGTCATCCACGTCACCGCAAGCTACGTGCTGCCGGATAAGTCTTAACGCCGGCGTGGTTCCAGAAACTCAAACAAACACGGACATTCACGCCAAGAAGCTTACGGCTCAAGCGTCATAAACGGCGCGTCTTGCTGATCGGTGAAACTATAGACCTCGTAGGGTTCTTCTTGAGGCCCTGGCATGCCCGGCGTGCCGATGGGCATTCCGGCCAGGCCGATACCATCAACATCGGGCTGTTCGTCAAATAGCTCTGTGACGGCTTCCATGGGCACGTGGCCTTCAATCCAGTAGTCGCCTATTTCGATGGTGTGACACGACCCAAGCCCATGCGGCACGCCCGCTTGCTGCTTGATCTCGCCGAGTTCAGCATCATCGACAATGGTGACCTCAACGCCCTGTTCTTCCAGATGGCGCGCGTATTCATCGCAGCAGCCGCACTGGGGGTTTTTATAAAGCGTGGCTTCATCGGGCAGCGCGGCCTGAGCCGAGGTGACACCGAGAAACAAAGCACTTGATAGCATCGAGGCAGTTAAGCGTTTCATGAGGGATCTCCCTATAGGATCTACTGACACAATTCATGAAGCTTACAACCCTAGGGTTACCCCTAGGTCAAGTGATCATTGCGATCAGCCAATGCCTCCTATTTAACCCTATTAGCCTACCCCCAGTGCTGCACGCGCACTATTGGGGTGCATTGCGTGTTAAGGTTTTGCGTATCTGGATCATACTTTTCAAACGCCATTGAACAAATCTATTACAGATAACAAAGTATGTGTCGATATTAACTATATGCTTTAAGTCAAAAGGGTCTGCGATTTATAAATGCTATTCAATATGTTGTCAGACCCTGGCGCTTTAAACGCGGTTCAGGGAGAACACGATACTTTCCTGGTGCTGGTTTCATGGCTGGTCGCCCTTGCAGCGTCATACGCTGGCTTGGATATCATCAAACTGGTCAGGAAAGGACCCAACCCGGCCTGGCAGCGTGGCTGGCTTTGCGCTGGGGCCAGCGCAATGGGGCTGGGCGTTTGGAGCATGCACTTTATCGGCATGCACGCCTACAAGCTTGATTTTCCGGTAAGCCATGCGCCAGCGCTTACCCTCATATCGATCGTTCCCGCTATTCTGGGTAGCTTTGGTGTCATGGTAGCGCTTTCCCGTGAGACACCGTCCAACCGCTCACTGATGCTAGCGGGACTCGGCCTGGGTCTCGGCATTGGTGCCATGCACTACAGCGGCATGGCCGCGATGCGAATGCCTGCCGAGTTGTATCATGAATTAGTGGTTTTTTGGGGATCGCTATTTGCGGCTATTGGCTTTGGTATTTTAAGCGTTTATGCCTATCGACTCGGCCAGCAAGAATGGGGGCTCAAGCGATCCAGAAGCTACGCCTTTATTGCGGCATTGTGCTTTTCTACCGCGGTGTGTGGAATGCATTACTCCTCCATGCAGGCGGCCTGGTTTCTGCCTACCCCTGATGCCGTGACACCTTCGGTTTCGCCAGCTTCCCACTGGATTATTTACCTGATTGGTGGCGTTGCGGTATTGACTGCGCTGCTTGTGTTAGTAGCTACCCGGGTACAGCGACGGCTGCATGACAGCGAGCGCCATGAACACATGACTCAGACGCGCTTGCTCGAAGTCGTTTCCGCGCTGCAGGATAGCGTGATACTGCTCGATGAACAGGCCCGAATTCGCCTATGTAATGCGGCGTTTGAACGGTTGGTGGGCTTCAGCAGCCAGCAGCTTGAAGGCATGTCGGTCTCACAACTTGACTACGCTGAAGACAGGCTCGCACTCAGCCAGCACGTCCGCCAAGTATTGGAAGAAAAAGGTGAATGGAGCGGCATGATCACCGCCTTAAATGCCAGCGGTGAACGCTTTCCCGCCTGGTTAAGCGTTAGCCGCGTTATCTACGCCGACAGCGACGAACGGGACTATGTCGCACTGCTTAGCGACCGTTCAAAAGAACAACAGGCCCAAGCGCGTATTCGTCACCTCGCCTACCACGACATGCTGACCGAGCTTCCCAATCGGCGGGCATTGCAGGAGCGGCTCGCTGAGCTTGGCGATTCGAAGACGCTTAACCACCCGCACGCATTTTTAGCGCTATTTGATATTGATCGCTTCAAGGTACTTAACGACAGTCTCGGGCAAGATATTGGCGATGAGCTGCTACGCCAACTGGGCGGGCGCCTTCAACAATGGGCAGAAGCTGAGTGGCTGGTCGCAAGGTTGGACGGCAACGAGTTTGCCTTGGTGGGCACGCTTGACTCTCACGAAGCACTCAGCGCTGAACAGGAGGCGATGCGTCTCATTGATAAAATAGTAGCATCGCTGAAGGCCGACTATCTGCTCAAAGGCCATCCCTATCCGTGCCAGCTTAATGTTGGCGTGCTGATCTTCCAGCCCCTCGACAGGGAGGCGACGCCGCAGCTTTTCAAACGAGCAGGCCTTGCCCTGTTAGAAGCCAAACGCCAGCGAGATGGTAAACCAAGCCTCTTTCATCAAGCCCAGGAAGACGAACTGGAAGAGCGCCTGACACTTGAACGGGAATTGCAGCACGCCATTGACCACAATGAGCTGTGCCTTTATTTACAGCCCCAGGTCGATGCCGAAAGGAAGGTGATCGGCGCCGAAGCCCTTATACGCTGGCAGCATCCCGAACGCGGCATGATTTCACCGGGGCACTTTATCCCCGTCGCCGAAGAGACCGGGCTTATTCTGCCGTTGGGGCATTGGGTCTTACAGGAAGGCTGCCGACTGCTGAGCGAATGGCGTCATACTCCGGCGCTTCAACGCATTCAGCTGTCGTTGAATGTCAGCGTCCGCCAGTTCCAGCAGCCTGACTTTGCCGACCAGGTGCTGTCAGTCATACAGCAACATGATGCGCCCCCCGAACGCTTGACGCTGGAGCTTACCGAATCGCTGCTTTTAAGCGACCCCGAAGGCACCATCAAAAAAATGCAGCAGCTACAACGTGTGGGCGTAAGCTTTGCTCTGGATGACTTCGGCACGGGTTATTCATCACTTGCCTATCTCAAGGTATTACCCCTCGACACGCTTAAAATCGACATTGCCTTCGTCAGGGACTTGAGCCTGGGCATGCAAGCCACGCCGATTGCCGCGTCTATCATCGCCCTGGCACAAAGCCTGGGGCTTGGGGTAGTGGCCGAAGGCGTGGAAACCGACGACCAGCGTTTGGTGCTCGCTCAACTGGGCTGCCATTTTTATCAGGGTTTCCTGTTTGGCCGCCCCGACACGGCGGCGGCTTTTTCGAGCGCAATACTCAAAGACGGTGCAGCAGATCACGCCAATCTGATGCAATAATTAAAAACTTACTTATCACACTTCCCACAGCCTAACGCCCAAACCTATTTACCTGCTTAGCCGTTCAGCAACCCTCATGGGGCAATGGATGCCGCTAAGTATGTGTTGGATTGGAAAGCCGCTAATGACGGCCTAAAAGCGCCACAACGCCGAGCGCCAGCCAGCCTGCCATGAGCAGCAGCCCGCCAATCGGGGTAACGATACCCAGACTTAGCCCCGCCAGTGCCATCAGGTAAAGCGAGCCCGAAAACCCGGCAATGCCTAGCGCCCAAAGCGCCAGCACCCAGCGCTGCCCCGCTACTGGGCGGCTGCTGCGCCATACCAGTACCGCCAGCATGGCCAGCGTATGCCAGGCCTGGTAGCGCACCCCGGTTTCTACCGCGCTGACCATTTCGGCCCCGGCACGCGCAGCTAGGCCGTGGGCCGCGTAGGCACCCAGCATCACCATAAGCGCCCCGGAAAGCGCTACACAGACCCACCACACTTTATCTGTTCGCTGCACCTTGCTCTCCTAATCTAGCGATTTATCGGCTTTCATTGTGCAGTTTAACGCTGCCACATACCTTGCGCGGCGCGAAACCGCTACAATAGGACGTTTAGCACCGTACGCTTTGTTGTACACAATGGGACGCGCCCAGTTTATGTCTACCTCTAATGAGTCAATACAGCTTACGCTCAACGGCGATCCACACGCCCTCGCCGCGGGCGCGACGGCGGCTGACCTGGTTGAACAGCTAGGCCTCAGTGGCCGCCGCATCGCCGTTGAGATCAACGAAGAAATCGTGCCCAAAAGCCAGCTTGCCGACACCCGCCTGGCCGATGGCGACCATATAGAGGTCGTCCACGCTATTGGCGGCGGCTAAAGGAATCCATGATGACGCCACTCTCTGATACACCGTTTACCGTTGCCGGACGCGACTTCAGCTCTCGCCTGCTAGTCGGCACTGGCAAGTATAAAGACTTCGACGAAACCGGCGCGGCCATTGCCCAAAGCGGCGCTGAGATCGTTACCTTTGCAGTGCGCCGCACCAACCTGGGCCAGGATACCGAAGCGCCCAACCTGCTGGATGTGATTTCGCCCAAGCGCTACACCCTGCTGCCCAACACCGCAGGCTGCTACAACGCCAAAGATGCCGTACGCACCTGCCGGTTGGCCCGCGAGCTGCTCGATGGTCACAATTTGGTCAAGCTGGAAGTACTGGGCGACGACCAAACGCTTTACCCCAACGTGGTTGAAACTCTGCAAGCCGCGGAAACGCTGCTCGCCGACGGTTTCGACGTCATGGTCTACACCAGCGACGACCCCATTGTGGCACGCGAACTGGAGGCCATGGGCTGCTGCGCCATCATGCCGCTGGGCTCGCTGATTGGCTCCGGGCACGGCATTCAAAACCCGCATAACGTGCGGCTGATTGTTGAGCAAAGCCGCGTGCCGGTGCTGGTAGATGCAGGCATTGGTACTGCTTCCGATGCCGCCATGGCAATGGAGCTGGGCTGCGACGGCGTACTGCTGAACAGCGCGATTGCCCATGCTCGCGATCCGTTGCGCATGGCCAACGCCATGAAGCTTGCCGTGCAGGCCGGCCGAGACGCCTTTTTATCGGGCCGCATGCCGCGCCGCCAAACCGCCGACCCCTCTTCGCCTTTTGCTGGCCGGATTAACGGCTGATACAGAGACACCATGACCGATACGAAAGACACCACGCCCGAAAACGCCGACGCCCCACTGCACCGCCGGGGCATTAAAAGCTATGTGATTCGCGCCGGGCGTATGACCCCAGCACAAACGCGTGGATTAGAAGACATTTGGCCGCGCTTGGGGCTGACCATCGCCGACGGCCATCAAGACTTATACGCCCTGTTTGGCCGCCAGGCGCCTCGCGTCGTCGAGATCGGGTTTGGCATGGGCAACTCACTAATTGAGCAGGCCGAAACCCATCCGGAAACCGACTTTATCGGAATTGAAGTGCACGCCCCAGGCGTGGGTAAACTGCTCGATGAAGCGGATAAACGCGGCCTCACCAACCTGCGCGTTTACCGCGAAGACGCCCTGGCCGTGTTGGAGCAGTGTCTACCGGAAGGCACACTGACCACCGTTCAGCTGTTCTTCCCTGACCCTTGGCCGAAAAAGAAACACCACAAGCGGCGCATCGTGCAGCCTGCGTTTGTTGAGCTGATTCGCACCCGCCTTAAGCCCGGCGGCACCTTTCATCTGGCCACTGACTGGGAAGCCTATGCCGCGTGGATGGCCGACGTGATGAAAGACGCCCCCGGCTACGCCAATACGGCAAGTGCTGAAACCGCCCCCTACGTACCCCGCCCAGCGTTCCGCCCGTTGACCAAGTTTGAAGCCCGCGGCGAAAAACTCGGCCATGGGGTGTGGGATTTGATTTACCGTCGGGAAGACTAGGCGCTAGCCTCAAAAGCTACTCAAACGCCGTCATCGCAAAGCTCTCGCACTCCACCACCTTGGCATGCCAGGCCTGAAGCGTCGGAAAGCGGTTAGACCAATCAAAGGCCGGTAATCGGAAGCTGATATAGCAAAGCGCCACGGCAACGGTAATCGACCCAAGCGTGCGTTCCGCATTGCCCGAAAGCATGCTTGGGTGCGTATCAAGCGTTGCCAGCGTGCGCTCGATGGCTTTCAAGCGACGGCTGCCCAATACCGTTGTATCGACCTCATGGCCATTATGTTTGCGGCCAATCACTACATTGAACGCCGCCTCCATCAAACCATGCCCCAGACCGGCAAGCGACAGAGTTTCCGCGAATGCCTCGTGGGGCAACAGCGAAGCCCCTTCGCCCTGGGCGTCCAAATAGAGCGCGATCAAAAGCGACTCGGTCAGCACCTCGCCGTCGTCGGTGACCAGCGTCGGGATGCGGCTGAGCGGGGTAATCTGCAAAAGCTCGCTATCCTTCGCCCAGGGGTCACACCAGCATAGCTCGGTACGCTCGATCAACTGCTTTTCATACAGGCAAACCCGCGCCACACGGGCATAGGGGGAGGTCGCGTTCAGGTAGAGTTGCATCGGAGTCTCCTTGGATGGGCATGTTCACCGCAGCTTGCGTGGCTAACGCGCGCAACGCAATAGGCTTATAGCCACATGGAAACGGATGAACTTAAAACTCGTGATGAAGACGGTTGCGGGTGGGATCAGCGGGATTGCCAAGGCCTTAAAAAAAGAAAGCCGCTCCAGGGGAGCGGCAAAAAGACCGTGACTAGCAATGAGAGGGAGAAACCATGACAAGAAAAGGGTAATGAATACCAAATCTGTCGTGGTCTGTGGCGTCTCATCAAACGCCACAGTCACAATGTAATAGTTCTCATTTACTACGTCAACACAAATACGAATATTTTTTATTCAGTTTTTACCCGCTTGCCCACTGGAGCCAAACCGGTAGCGTTAGCATCGCCAGTAGCGTCTGACCGGTAATGATCGCTGCCATCAATTCGGCATCGCCGCCGAGCTGGCGGGCCAGAATATACGCTGACGTCGCCGTCGGCAGTGCGGCAAATAACAGTGCGACGTCGCGGCTCACTGTATCCAGGCCAACCAGCCACGCAAGCCCTAGCACCAACGCAGGCATCAGCACCAGCTTGACGCTGTTCGTCGCCAGCACGCCGCGATCAATGCGCAGTAGCGCTGCCGGGCGCAATGCCACACCCACAGCAACCAGCCCAAGCGGCAAGGCGGCACGGCCTAGTAGATCGACGGTAGCGTAGCTCCAGCCCGGTAGCCCTATGCCTGAAAGATTCAGCGCAATGCCCAGCAAACACGCCAGAATCAGCGGGTTTTTGGCCAGTGCCATTGCGCTTTTACCCAGGCTTGCGTGACCCAGCGTGCCCGCAGCGACAAAGCTTGCCACGCACATGATATTGACCACCGGTACCATCAACGCCACTGCCACGGCGGCGGTGGTGGCACCTGCGCTGCCATGCAAGGCCGCCGCGCCCGCCACCCCGACGTAGGTATTGAATCGCACGGCGCCTTGAAATACCGACGTAAACGCCGCGGGCGACAGTTTCAGTTGGGTTCTCAAACACCACAACAGCACCCCGAACGCGGCCATCGCGCCGAGTAATACCAAGGCCAATCGGAAAACGGGCACCTGGCTGACATCCGCCGTCGCAAGCGTCGCCACCAGCATGGCAGGGAAGAGCACAAAATAGATCAGCCGCTCCATAGGCGGCCAGAATGTATCGCTGGGCCAGCGTTTTACGCCCAGCGCTGCGCCCAGCAAGATCAATAGAAACAGGGGGCCAAGGGCACCACTAATGCTTTCCATTGGACTTCCTTTTCATTTTGTTGGGCTACACCGTGACAGCCGCGGGTTTACTGTTACTATGAAAGTAGTCGCTCAGTCGCCAACGGGGCTGATTCACCGCCTGCAGGGAGATACCATGGCCTACTCCAAATTATGGCTAGGTGTTGGCGTCGCCGCGCTGGTCGCCGCCGGTGGCATTCTACTTTACAAGGTCACGTTATCTCCCCAAGACGACATGCCAACTGGCGGTGAGATTGCGCTACCGTCCACCCAAGGCAGTTTTTCGCTGTCTCAGCTTGATGACGATCAGATTGCCCTGCTGTCGTTCGGCTATACGTATTGCCCTGATATATGTCCCATGACGCAGTCAGTCAAGCGTCAGGCGCTGGCTGAACTTTCGGCATCACAACGCGAACAGGTGGTGCCTGTCATGATTACCGTCGACCCACAGCGCGATACCCTGGAACGGCTTGAAGAGTATCTGGCCTTTTTTGGCGAGGACTTTATCGGCGCTAGCGGAGACCAGGCCGAACTGGATGAAGTAATGACCCGTTATGGGGTCATTACACGCCGCGTCGAGGCGCCCGACTCAGCCATCAAGTACACTATCGACCATAGCTCATCACTCTACCTGGTCGATCGTGAAGGCGACATTTTGCAGCGTGTGCTGTATTCGCCTACGCCTCAAGGGCTTACGGCTGCCTTATCGCATGAGCTGAGTCGTTAGTCTTGTTCGGGTGTTGCCTGCAGTCGTTCCAGCATGGCCACTAGCGCCTGAACCTGCACCCCTTCACGGGTATCGTGCAGCGGGGCTAACTTTGAGGAATCCTCTGCATAGCCCCACCAGTCCCAGCAGCCCTGAGGGTTCATCATGCTGCTTTCTGCCTGGGGATAAAGCACGATCTGCTGGTGCGATGCTGCCCAGTCATTGAGTCCGCTGTGTCGCACAAACGCATCGCCAATCGCATCTTCACTCATCTGGCAGCCGTGAAGTGCCAACGTGACCTGGCATCCGCCCTGCTCACAACCCTTAGGTATGTAGACAAAACCGCTATCGGCCATCCCGGCTACGGCGAACTCGGACTGATCGAAGGCGCTTAACTCGCCCCGACCTTCATCGCTCGCTTCGCGCTCGGGATATAGAAAGCGCAGCATGGCGCCAGCCACATCGTCATCACAAGCCAGCAGATAGCTGCCACCCCCTTGCTGGCAGTCACCCAGAGCTTGGGGAGGCGGCGTATCATCATTAAGACTTACCGGCCAACCGTGGCCGGTTTCGTCACGCTGGACGACACTCAGCTGCGACGTATTATCCAGCCAACGTCGCCACTGATCCGCCAATAAATCGCCCAACTTGGGATCCACGACATCATCAGCCTCGCCGTGCCACAAAAACACCCTTAGTTGACCGAGCGCTTCCCTTGCCCCCACCTGCTCTGCCGACTCGTAGCGCCGACGGCGATTCTCAAGCCTTTCGAGAGTGGGTTCACCACCTGAGGTCGTCATACAGGTATTTAACGCCCGGCTCAGCGAGCCTTCCGCACACCCCCAGAGGCCTGCCGCCAAAACGCCCAGCGCACTGAAGCGTTCCGGAAAGGCGACCGCCAGTTGCGTCGCCATGTACCCACCGGACGAAATGCCCACAACGCTGGCATCGTGCTTATCAGCGCCCAGCGCGGCTAACGGCTCGGGCGCTGCCTGAACAACCGTCGCTCCCTGCAAGCTACCGACAAACAGTAGTCTACTGGTCAAACAACGTAGGGATAAACGCGACGGAAGAGGCATCACTTATTCAACGTCCAACAGTTCAACACGGAAGGTTAGCACCTCGTTGGGACCAATCGGCCCCTGACCGCTTTCACCGTAAGCCAGGTCAGAAGGGATATACAGCATCCAGCTGTCGCCCACACTCATTTCCTGAAGGGCTTCTTGCCAACCTTCGATGACCTGATTGACCTGGAAGCTGACCGACTCACCACGTTCATAGGAACTATCAAATACCGTGCCGTCCAGCAACATGCCTTCGTAATTCACCTCGACGGTATCATCGGCGCCAGGAGACGTTCCATCGCCGGACTCAAGCACTTCGTACTGCAGGCCTGAATCAGTGACCGTCACCTCATCGCGTTCAGCATTTTCAGCCAGAAAGGCGACACCGGCCTCACGGTTTTCTTCACCGGCCTGCGACGCTTCGGCTTCACGGTCTGCCATCGACTGTTCCTGAAAGGACATCAGCGCTTCGCTCATTTGCGTTTCATCAAGCGCCAGATCGTTACCTTCAAACACATCGCGTATGCCGTCGGTAAAGGTGTCGATATCCAGATCTTCAACATCGGCCTGCATGCTTTCACCCAGCGTGACGCCCAAGCTATAGGCCAGACGTTCTTCTTCTGTTTCCGGCGAGGCAGCGGCCAGGGGAGCCACCAGTAGTAAGCCAATCAGGGCTGTTGACGAAATGACTGCTTTCATAGAACACCTTTTCTAGATGGTGCAAAGCACCGTTATTTATGAGGGTAATTGATGCGTATTGAAAGGACACTTAAAAGAGTAACACCCGCCGCCCCAGGCTGCATCTGCCGAAGCGACGGGTGTTACGCTTAAACGATATTGCTGATGAAAGAGGCGCTAAACCACCATGGTCGGGCAGTGGGCAGCACCTGCCACACGCTGAGAGACACTACCTAACAATAGGTTTTTATCGCCATTCGTACCTTGGGCACCAATAACGATAAGGTCACATTCACGTTTGCGGGCAAAGCGAACAATCGTCCGCGATGGACGGCCACCCTTGACGAACGCACGCACGCGAGCGCTGTCCGCACCTATCTCTATCGCATGGGATTTGGCGTGCACCGCGATTTCCGTTGCGTACTCTTTCAGTGCATCGTCCGGGATATCCAACTGGCTGGGACGCACCATGGAAAGCGACGCCTCAAGCAGACTGTGGTGCTTGAACACGCATAGCAGATAAAGGTCCGCGCCGGTCAGCATTTGCAGCCCAACGGCCTTTTCAAGTGCTTTCAAGGCGCCTTTGGAGCCATCCACCGGCACTAAAATGCGGTTAAACATTGGCGTTCTCCTCGAGACGACTTAGCGAAACGCTATATCGCGCAGGAACAAGGCGATTTGCGGGAACATGATCAACAGAGCGGCCGCTAAAATCAGCATAAAGATAAACGGCGGCGTGCCCTTGATAACATCCCAGTAGGGGCGCTTGAAAATAGCAATCGCGGTAAAGATATCGCAGCCAAAGGGTGGCGTTGCCGAGCCGATGGCCACCTGCAGGGTAATCAAGATGCCCACCAGAACCGGATCCAGCCCCGTTGCTTCAATCGCCGGTGCGAAGATGGGCGTCAGCACCAGGATTACCACGATCGGATCGACGAACATGCACGCTACAAAGAACGCGATACAGATGGCAATCAACACGCCAGTGGGGCCTGCTTCATTGACGCCTACCGCTTCCAAAATCGTCTGAGGGATTTGCGCAAACGAGATAATCCACGAAAAGCTGTTGCCAACGCCCACCAGAATAAACACCACGGCAGTGATCAGGCCCGTCGATTTGGCAATGGCGTAAATATCGTTCATTTTGAGCGAGCGAAATACTATGAACTCAAGGAAAAAGGCATAAAGTACGCAAGCCGCCGCGGCTTCAGTTGGGCTGAAGATGCCGCCATAGATACCGCCAACGATAATCACCGGGAAGCCCAGCGGCCATAATGCTTTCTGTACCGCCTTGCCACGCTCTCCCCAGCTCGCTTTTGGTTCGGTAGGGACGTTTTTCACCGTCGCATAAATCATGCTGTAGGTGGCGAACATCATTAGAATCATCAGGCCAGGGCCGATGCCGGCGATGAATAGCTCCCCAATGGAGGTGCCTGAAATAACCCCGTAGATAATCATGCCGATACTCGGCGGAATCAAAAAGGCAATATCGCTGGAATTGATAATCAACGCCAGCGTGAACGAGTCTGAATACCCGGCTTTCAACATGCGTGGACGCAGTGGCGAGCCGACGGCCACCACTGTTGCCTGCGTCGATCCCGACACCGCGCCAAACAGCGTACATGAGGCTGCCGTGCTGACAGCCAAGCCACCCTTAACATGACCAATAAACGCCATGACCATATCGATCAAGCGGCCAGCAGACTGGCCCCTCGTCATAATATCGGCGGCTAAAATAAACATGGGTACCGCAATCAGCGATGCGGGGCGTATCCCCGCCATCATCTGTTGAATCAAGGTCTCCATCTGCCCCAACCCGCTGAACATCATGTAAAAGCCGATGGCCGAAGCGGTGATCAACGGGATCATCATTGGAAAGCCCAGCAGCAGCAGGACAATCATCGTCGTGACCATTATTGTCGTCATAGCGGTTCCCCTAGGCAGCAATGCCCTGCGTTAAACTTCCGTTTCTGTATCTTTATAGCCATCCACCACCCCGGTGGAGAGATAAACATCCCGGGAGGTCATGTTTTTAATGGCCGTTAGCAGGTATTGAATGCCGGTAATCAAAAAGCCCATCGGCACCCACAGGTAAATAATCCAAATCGGTAGCCCCATGGATGGCAGCACGCGCCCTTTGCTATACATATCGAGGATGAAAAACACCGAGTAGTAAAGCAAAAAGAACATCACCAACGAGGTAAATAAGGCAATGGCAATCATCAATACCTTTCTGCCACCAGTCGGTAGGGCATCGTAGATGGCCGACATGCGGATATGCCGCCCGTGTCGAGCTGCATAGCCAATACCGGCAAACGTGATCATGATAATCAGGATGCGGTTGAGCTCACCGGAAAACATGATGCTGTTACCAAATACAAAGCGTGACACCACGTTAGTAACGGTATTCAGCGCCATTAATAGCACACCAAGCGCCAGAATCACCGACTCGATTTTACTGATAACGGTATCCAGTGTGCCGAGGATACCGGGCAGGCTGGAGTGGTAATCTTTTTCGGACTCTTCTTCGGTCATGGCCGGACTCCTTTAATCTCGGCAGCCTTAAGCTGTCTGCTTCACGTTTCCACACCAATCTGAACGCTGGGTGTTGTTGTTCCACCCATTACACTTACATTCTTAGCCTAACGATAACCCAGCGTTACTGGTTCAACGTTAGATGAACGAAGGTTACGTCAATCTAGCGAATTGATATTGCTATTAATCAATGAGAAAGGGGCAGCCCCTGGCCACCCCTTTGGTTCTACAGTTGCAGTGCCTAACGGCGAGACAGCTTATTCATCGCCAGAGACTGCTTCCAGATCGGCTTTAAACTGCTCGAGCAGTTCTTGACCGCGATCACCGGTCATTTCAAGGAACTCTTCCTCAACCTGAGGAGCACGGTCACGGAAGGCCTGAATCTGATCTTCATCCAGACGCGTTACCGTTACTTCATCCGAGGCTTCCTGGATTTTCTCCAGTGACTCTTCGGCCAAGCCCTGAATATGCTCGATGGTGTGGTCGTAGGCCACTTGAGAGGCTTCTTGAACCAGCTCTTTATCCTCGTCAGATAGACCTTCGTAGAAGTCCTGGTTGGCCATCATCGCGGTCGTGAACCAGCCGTGACCTGTAAAGGTCAGGTGCGGAGACACTTCGTAAAGACCACCGGACTCGATCCAGAAGATCGGGTTTTCCTGGCCGTCGATAACGCCGGTCTGCAGACCACCGTAGACTTCACCCCAGGGCAGCGGTGTAGGCGTGGCCCCAAATGCGTCGTAAGTTTCCGACAGCAGCGGGTTCGTCATGGTCCGGATTTTCTTGTTGTCCAGATCGTCCGGTGAGCTGATCTGCTCATCGGTGGTGATGACCATCTCACCTTCTGGATACATCTTCATCAACTCAAGTCCCTGCTCAGCGTAGAGCTCCGGAAACATCTCGTTGATCGCTTCACTCTCTTCGAAGAACTCAAGCACGGTTTCTTCGTCAGTCGGAAGCAGGTAAGGAATGAAGAAGATTTGCGCTTCAGGGATGAGTGAACCCGTGAAGCCAGGCGACTGGTTAACGAACTGCAGAATACCGTTCTGGGTCTGCTCCATGATGTCGTCTGATTCGCCTAGCTCACCAAAGCGATAGACCTGGACGGTGTGATCAGAGTTGTCCTCAACGTGCTCTTTGAACGCATAGGCGAAAACGTCCTGAACGTCGCCTTCATATTCTTCGTGCGCGTAACGCCAGTTGTCAGCCTGAGCGACGCCCGACATACCAACCAATAATGCACTGACGCTCGCCGTCGTTACTAACTTGCTTGCCTTCATGCGGTGTTCCCCTTGCAGTGGTAAGCGCGCTGTACGAGTGCGCAGAAATCTGCTTTGATCGGCGCGCCTTACAACGCGCTAAGTTATTTGCCACCGTGCAGGCGCAGAATGGCGCTGCACAGTCTAAAGGCCCAATAACCTTTCATTTATTCAAAAGCAGCTAATTTTCAGGCTAGCGCGCCCGCTGTGAGGGGTCAAGTTGCTGACCTAGCACATTAAAGGCGTTTTGAAGGGCCTTTCGTGCTTTTGGCTGACACTCCCCCACAAACGTATCGTGGGGCAATAAAACACGTTCTTGCAGCCATCTTCCTGCATCGTGCGGGCTATCTGGAGTATTTATCAGCCGCGTGGAGGACTGTTCGTTGTTCCAGGCCCAAGTTTGCCAACGTTGAAGGTTTTCACGTTCGGCCAGCAACTCCGCCTGTTTAATCTGCTTACGCAGGGCGGAGACGGTCTCGCTTGGGGTATCGGGATGCTTCAAATCACGCCGTAAACCGCGCAGCACTGCGGTCACTTGCGTCTGCCACTTGCGGCGCGCCTGGCGCAGCGCGACAAGCGGTTCGGGTAACGCCTCGAGCCCATGCACATACAGCCAGCTATGAAAAAAAAGTTCGCAGACATCCACACCGGCGTCGTCCTGAAGCGTCAGGCATGCCTGCTCGACACCGGGCAATGCATAAAAGGTTAGCGCAAAATCCCACAGTGGAGTCTGCTTGAGCGCTGCGAATCGGGTAGAATCAAGCGCAGTAGAATCTGGCATTGTATGACCCATTTTATTCGGGAGAACGCATGATCGCACTGCGCCAAGTCGCTCTGCAACGCGGCACGCAAACGCTACTCGACAACGCCGGCCTCACCCTGCCTGACGGGGTGAAGGCGGGGATTATCGGGGCTAACGGTGCAGGCAAATCGAGCCTTTTTAAACTGCTTCTCGGCGAACTCGGCCCCGATCAGGGCGATGTTGAGCTGAGCGGCGGACAGCGTATCGCCCACATGGCCCAGGAAGTCGATGCGCTGGACCGGCCGATTATCGAGTATGTGCTGGATGGCGACATCGCCCTTCGCCAGGCAGAAGCGGATTTACAGGCCGCCCGTGATGCGGATCAAGCCCACCGAGAAGCTGAACTACACGGCTTGATTGAAACCCTCGACGGTTATCGCGCCGAATCGCGCGCAGCGCAACTGCTGGTCGGGCTTGGCTTTACTCAAGCCGACCTCAACCGGCCGCTTTCGGCGTTTTCTGGGGGCTGGCGGATGCGCGTTAACCTGGCCCGCACGCTGTTTATGCCCTCCGACCTGCTACTGCTGGATGAGCCCACCAACCACCTGGACCTTGATGCATTGCTGTGGCTTGAGCAATGGCTCACCCGCTACCCGGGCACATTGCTGTTGATTTCTCACGACCGCGATTTTCTCGACGCCGTGTGCGACCACATTGTGCACATGCATCACCAAACGCTGGAACTATACCGCGGCAATTACTCGCTTTTTGAGCGGCAATGCGGGCGATGTCGTCCAGCTCGACAAGGTCAATGTCACCCTACTGCCGGGTAGCCGGATCGGCCTGCTAGGTCCTAACGGGGCGGGTAAATCAACGCTGATTAAATCGCTCACAGGTGAACTCGAACTGCTAAATGGCAAGCGCGTGGCCGGCGAGCACTTGGCCATCGGCTATTTCGCCCAACACCAGCTCGAAGGGCTCGACGTCACCACCACGCCGTTCGTGCATGTTCAAAGGCTTTCTCCGACCGTCAGCGATCAGGAAATCCGCAACTTCCTGGGCGGGTTTGGCTTTAAAGGCGACGATGCTTTCGGCCCGGTGGCGACCTTTTCGGGCGGCGAGAAAGCCCGACTGGCGCTGGCCTTGGTGGCGTGGCAAAAACCCAATCTGCTGCTGCTGGATGAGCCCACCAACCACCTGGACCTGGAAATGCGCGAGGCGCTCACCCAGGCGCTGGCGAGCTTCGAAGGCACCGTCATCCTGGTATCTCACGACCGTCACCTGCTGCGCGCTACGGTAGATGAGTTCTGGCGGGTCGCCGACCATCGCGTCGAGCCTTTTGACGGTGACCTCGACGACTACCGGGCGTGGCTCAAGGCACGCCTGGAAGAAAGCCGCCGCGATAACCGCAGCGAGAAGAACGAGCGTCAAGCTCAACAGCCCAGCGGCGATCGCAAGGCGGCGCGCAAAGCCGCTGCCGAACTCCGCGAGAAACTGCGGCCTCTCAAAAAACAGCGTGACCAGGCAGAAAAAACGATGGAGAAAACCCAGCAGTCACTGGAGAAGGTCGAGGAAATACTCGGCGATCCGATGCTCTACACCGACAGCGCTCGGAAAGCGGAATTGACCGATGCCCTGGCCCGTCAAGCCGAAATCAAAGCACGCTTGAACGACGTCGAAGCCGAATGGCTGGCCGCTGAGGAAGCGCTCGAGACAATGGAAGCAGAGCTGCTGGCCAGCGAGAACGCCTGATCACCCACTTAGCTCTCAAGCAAAAAGGTCACCGGCCCGTCGTTCACCAGCGAGACTTGCATATTGCCACCAAACTCACCCGTGGCGACGTTCTGCCAGGCAGCTTGTGCCTGAATCACCAAATAGTCGAACAATTGCTCGCTATCTTCGGGGGGCGCGGCGCTTGAAAAACTGGGCCGCAGACCTTTGCGCGTATCGGCAGCCAGGGTGAACTGCGACACTAGCAGCAGGCCACCGGCGACCTGCTGCACATTCAGATTCATCTTGCCCTCCGCGTCGCTGAACACGCGGTAGTTCAGCAGCTTGTGCAATAGCTTGTCGGCATCCGCGTGGCTATCGCCCTTTTCGACGCCCACCAGCGCCAAGAGCCCATGGTCGATGGCACCCACCGTATCGCCTTCGACATCCACGCTTGCCCGCGTTACCCGCTGTATCAGTGCTTTCACGCTTATGCCTCGCTTACAAAAGCGCCAGTATAGCGCGCTTGCAAAGGCGTGATTACCTCCCTAACAGCGCATCGCGGAAGTCATCACCCAGAGGCTCCTCGCCCAGCCAAATACCAAACATGGCGCTGGCAAAGTCAGCATCGCCACCTTCGAATAGCGTTTCGCCATTGAGTACCAGGCGCAGCTGATCACCGTCCCACCCCAGAACGTAGCGGTCACCGGAACTGACATCGCGGTAGCTATCGTTGAGGGCCTGAAGGTCGCTTTCGAGCGCCCTATAAGCGCTGCTGTCCAGTGTGTCTTGCAGGGTTTCAGTGGTGGCCTCGGCAAACTCTTCGGCCTCAATATCATGGAAGTAGGCCAACTCAAGGCGGCGCGGTATATCGCTTTGCGGCTGGGGGTCGGTTTCGCCCTCTGCCTGGTAATATGCCCCGGCGTAGGCCGTCCAGATCATGTAGGTGAAAACACCGCTGCCGATGAGCTCATAGCGCTGGCCGTTTTCTTCCAGCGTTCGTTCGAAGCGTTCGCCTTCTTCGCTGACGGTCTGCGCCCAGAGAGAGGGGGACCCGACCAACAATAGCCCGCCAGCGAACCCAACTGCGACACGAGAAATGATTGGCCTCAGGCGAGTGGTAAATGTGAGTGATGGCATAGCAAGGCACCTCTTATTATTGCAAGACAGTACCTCTACTACACAAAATATAAATAAAAGTTCCGTATAGCTATGCCCTGCATAGCATCACGTCGCAATGCGGCTCGCTCAGCAGCATATCGGTCAGCTGGCTCGCATGGTGGGGTTGATCTCGGCTGCCGATTACCACCAGATCGGGGGTATGGCGCTTGATGTAGGCACTCAAAACATCGCACGGAGGGCCGTGCTCCAGCACCAGCTCGACGTCGGGTACGCCCGCCAGCTCGTTCATCAAACTGTCAATTTCATGCGCGAGTCGTTCGCGCAGCCGCGCCACCTCGTGATCGCGCCACTGAGCATAGTAGGGGTGCGAGCCGAGTTCGCGCTCGCCCGGCAAACTCCAGGCATGCAATAGTGTCAGGGAAGCGTTAGGGAAACGCTGCAATGCTTCACGCAGGCTATGGCGCGCCGTCAAAGAAAAGTCGACGGGCACCAGTATCGAGCCCCACGGCTGGGTCGGCGGCTGCGAGGCAACCACTACCGGGCAGGGCGCGCTTCGAATGATACGCATCAGGGTGGTTCCGGCGAGCAGGTCTCTTTGACCGCGCTTGCGGTGCATACCCAACACGACCAGGTCAGCCTGGCGCTCGTGGGCCTCGCGGATAATTTCGACGTAAGGCGCCCCGGCGACCGTCTGGATTAACGTCTTGGGTTCTTCGAGGGCGTAATCTTCGCGGACGTCTTTGAGGGTCGCGGCGATATCGTCCACTACCGCCGCTTCGACATCGTGGAAGACGCGCCGGGGTAAATAGGGGTCTAGCGCGTGGATGATATCGAGCTGAGCGCCATCGGCGTAAGCCAGACGTAACGCTCTGGCAAACGCCGCACGATTATCGGCAGAGAGGTCAGTGGCAAACAGTACGGTACGGGTCATCGCAAACGCTCCTCGGCCTGCTAGCGAATACCCTTCAGCATGGTGCGCAATGGCCCATTGCGCAAGCAACGTTATGCGTTACCACCAGGCGTGAAAGTGATGCACCGGGCCGCGCCCGTTACCCACATTCAGCCTTGCGCTGGCTTCAAGGCCAGCATGCAGCCACTGCTTAGCCTCGGCAATCGCGGCGACCGGGGCATCATTCTCAGCGCCGACCGGAAGCTTGGCCAGGCAGGCAGCAATGGCTGACGACAGCGCGCAGCCGGTGCCATGAAGATTCTCCGTGGCAATCCGCGACGCCGGCAGCCAACGATGCTCATCAGGCGTCGCCAGCAAGTCGGGGCAGGTCTCGCCACGCAGATGGCCCCCTTTGAGTACCACATAGGGCGCGCCAAGCTGCGTCAAGCCCGGTAGCATCGCTTCCATCTCATCCAGGCCAGTGGGTGATGGCGCGTCAAGCAGCACAGCGGCCTCGGGCAGGTTGGGGGTAATCACGTCCGCCAGCGGCACCAGAATATCGCGCACCGCGTGTATGCCTTCATTATCGACCAGAATATCGCCGCTTTTGGCCACCATCACCGGGTCGAGGACAATCCACCTCGGCCGACGCCGTCTTAGCACGTCGGCAATGACCTCGGCCACATCACGGCTGGCCACCATGCCGATCTTGACGGCATCGATCTCGACATCATCGAGCAGGTTCTCCATCTGCTCGCGAATTGCCTGGGGCGACACCGGGTATACCGAAGCGACACCGCAGGTATTCTGTGCGATCACCGCCGTGATCACATTGGTACCGTAGACCCCAAGCGCCGAGAAGGTTTTCAAATCGCCCTGCAGCCCAGCGCCGCCGGACGGGTCAGAGCCGGCAATGGTTAATACGTTCGCAATCGGTGTCATGGTGTCTCCTCACATGACTGAAGGCAGCCAGGTGGCGAGCCCTGGGAATAGCGCCAGCGCCAACAACATCGCCAACTGCATCAAAATGAAAGGTATTACCCCTCTGTAAATGGCCGAGGTCGGCACCGACGGTGGTGCCACGCCCCGCAGGTAAAACAGCGCAAAGCCAAACGGTGGCGTCAAGAACGACGTTTGCAGGTTAATCGCAATCATGATGCCAAGCCAGATCGGATCGAGCCCCATGGCGAGCAGAATCGGCCCCACAATGGGCACCACCACAAAGGTGATTTCGATAAAGTCGAGAATGAAACCCAGCAGGAAGATGACCAGCATCACAATGATCGTCGCGCCGACCACGCCGCCTGGCATGCCTTCAAACAGCTCGGTGACCATGTGTTCACCACCATAAGCCCGGAATACCAGCGAAAACAGCGCCGCCCCGATCAAAATTAGAAACACCATGGTCGTGACGTTGGTCGTCGAGCGCAGCACGTCTTTAAGGGTCGCCATATCCAGCTGGCGATAGGCCAGCGCCAACACCAGAGCACCAAAGGCGCCTACCGCCGAGGCCTCGGTGGGTGTCGCAACGCCACTGAGGATCGACCCCAGCACCGCCACAATCAGCACCACGGGGGGCACCAGCCCTTTGAGTAACAACATGCCCAGCCCCGAGGTGTGCCCAAGCTCCTCCATCAGTTCTTTTCGGTCAGCGGCGGGGGCGGCATGGGGTTTCAGCCATGCAACGACCGCCACATAGATCATGTACATGACCACGAGAATTAACCCTGGTACCAGCGCGCCCATGAAAAGGTCACCCACCGACACCGTTTCAGGGCTGAAAATCCCCATATCCAGCTGCGCTTGCTGATACGCCGATGACAAGACATCCCCCAGTAATACCAGCGCGATGGAAGGCGGAATAATCTGCCCAAGCGTGCCGGTCGCGCAAATCGTGCCGGTCGCGAGCGAGGTGCTGTAGCCACGCTTCAACATCGTCGGTAGTGACATCAGGCCCATGGTGACCACGGTCGCCCCAACGATGCCGGTGGAAGCGGCCATCAGCATACCCACCAGCGTAACGGAAATACCCAGGCCACCGCGCATGGCGCCGAACAGCAGCGCCATGGCATCGAGCAGCGTTTCGGCCACCTTGGACTTTTCCAGCAACACCCCCATCAGGACGAACAGCGGCACCGCCAACAGCGTCTGGTTGGTCATGATGCCGTACAGGCGATTGGGCAAGGCGGCGAGATAGCCGCTGTCAAAATTGGCATCGACGCCCATGGCTTCAAGGCCCAGCCCCATCCCGGCAAACAGCAGCGACGTGCCCGCCAGCGAGAGCGCCACGGGAAAACCGAACATCAACACAATACAGATGACGGCGAACAAGATAATCGGCATGACGTCCAGCATCAAAGGCGCTCCTCAAGATGGCTATCACCTTTGGCGGGGGCTATTCGTCCGGCCAGCACGTAGCCGTTGCGGACTAACTCGATCACACCTTGCACAATCATCAACAGAGCAAACAGCGGTATCAGAGTTTTCAGTGCAAATACGGCCGGAATGCCGCCGTGGTCGGAAGACCCTTCGAGGATACGCCAGGAATTAGCCACGTAACCCAGGCTCGATGCAATAATAAACACCATCACCGGCATCAATAACGTCAAGATGCCCACGACATTGATGAGGGCCTGGCGGCGTGGCGACATCCCCCGATAGAAGATATCGACCCGCACATGGCCGTCGTGGCGAAAGGTATAGGCGGCAGCAAGCATGAAGATGCTGGCGTGCATGTACATCACCAGCTCTTGCATAAAGATGCTGTTCACGCTGAACGCATAACGAAGTAATACAATCGCAAACTGGATCAGCATCATGATGATGATCAGCCACGCAAGGGTTCGTCCGAACCACTCCGAAGCGCGATCCAGCGCACCTATCAATGCAGGTAGTTGTGTTGTGTCCGGCATGGAAATGTCTCGCGTATAACGGCTAGGGGGAGTCAGCGACCCAGACAATAGCGCAAATACGCAGACATTGCAGCGCGCCTATGCGACGAGGCGCGCTTGTTAGTTAATAGTTTTGCGAATCGCTGCCAGGCAGGCGTCAGGAAGCGGCAAATCGACGGCAATAGGCAAATGATCAGAGAACAGATGATCCAATACCTGCACATCCGCCACCTCGAGAGATTGGGAGAGCAAAATATGATCCAGCGCGCGCCTTGGCTGCCAGGACGGGTAGCTCAGCAGAGGCTTTACCGGGTGTAACGGCAGGGCGTCATTGAAGCGTTCGTGAGCATGCAACTGATCTGGCGTGCAGTTCAAATCCCCCATCACCACCACATGGCGCAACGGCTGAATGATGTCGCTGAGGTAGTTGAGCTGCCTTACCCGTCCGCGATGGCTCAGTGCTAGATGCGCCACAAAAATATGCAGTGCATCAGGCCCTTCCCCATAGCGCGCATGGATGGCACCGCGCCCCGGCATTGCGCCTGGCAACCGATGTTCTTCTATTTGGCTGGGAACCAACCGCGACAAAAGCCCATTGCTGTGTTGGGCAATGCGCCCCAAATTGCGGTTAAGTTGCTGAAAGTGGTGAGGCAGACCCGCTTTGGTGGCCAGGTATTCAACTTGGTTAACGCGGCTTGAGCGAAAGCTGCCTCCATCGACTTCCTGGAGCCCGACTACGTCAAAGTTACCCATCACCTCCGCCATCAGCTCGAGTCGTTGCAAACGGCGGGGGTGGGGCAAAAAGTGCTGCCAGCTACGTGTCAGGTAATGGTGATAGGCCGAGGTCTGGATACCGACCTGGAGATTAAAGGTCAACAGACGCAGGTGGCCGCTGCTCAGCAGCGGCGCATGTGCCTCCAGATTTTTCATGCAAAATCCCGTGTCGGATGCAGCGTCAAACAGCGTTACTCTTCGCGCGCTTCACGTACCTGGTCAACCAGGGCATCCGCGACATTAGGCATGTTTTCCAGACTACCGGCGCTGTTTGGTGTTACAACGTAGCGACCATCGATCACCAGCGCGGGCACACCCTGTAGTCGCATATCGCGCATGCGGCTATTGGCTTTGTTCACATTGCTGCGAACGTTGAAGGCCGTAAGGGCTTCCTTGGCTTCCTCTTCGCTAACGCCGTAATCGGTGAAGAACGCGGCGATTTCGTCTTCATTGGTCAACGAACGCTCGTCCTGATGGATGGCGTCGAAGAAATCTGCATGCAGATCTTCTTCTATACCAAGTTCTTCAGCGGCGTAGAAGGCGTTGGCATGGGTGTTCCAGTCACCACCCATGGTCGCGGGCATTTTTTCAATCGTCACGTCATCATCGAGGGTTTCAACCCACTCATTAACGTGCGGCTGCAGCCGGTAGCAGTGCGGGCAGCCGAACCAGAACACATCGAGCACTTCGATTTGACCGTTATCCACCTGAGTCTCGATCGGCTCATCAAGGGTTTCGTAGTCCTCGCCTTCGACTAACTCCTGGGCACTTACTGCTGCCGACAGACCTAACCCAGCAACTGCAACCATTAACGTTTTCAGCATAGTGACTCTTCTCCGTGGGAAAGCGACCTTATGACCCCAACACCTGGCTGGGGTTCCGCGCTTGGCAAAGCAAGCCGTGAATCGGGTGATCTTATTGAGAGTGGTCGTTTAATTCAAACCCAACAGATAATTGGCCACTGCCTGCATGTCGTCATCGCTCATTTTGGTCGCGATATCACGCATTACGCCGTTGGGGTCGTTGTCCCGGTCACCGGCGGCAAAGTCCTGCAGAGTGCTGACCGTGTAATCGATTTGCAACCCCGAAAGCGCCGGATAAGCCGCGCTGCCTATTCCCTGGCCGGTAGGCGAATGGCAGGCACTGCAGGCCGGAATGCCACTTTCCATGTCGCCGGCCCGATACAGCGCTTCGCCACGTGCCAACAACGCTTCATCATCGTCCGCCTGGCCGAGATGAGGGTCTTGCTCAGCGTAAAAGGCGGCAACGTCCCAGGCATCTTGATCATCGTAGTCATCCACCTGCCCCGCCATCTGCGGCACCTCTCGACGACCGTCACGAATATCCATGATTTGCTTGGCAAGGTACGACATCTGTTGGCCCGCCAAATGAGGGAATGTCGGCGTAGGACTAATGCCGGTTTCTCCGTGACAAGCCGCACAGGGCGTTGCCAGGGTTTCACCGGCGGCGGCGTCAGCCTCTGCACGAGGATCTGCCGCAGCGGTTCCTGCGGCACCCAAGGTAATGGCCAGGCTTGCCAGTAATGTTCTCATCGCAATTCCATTATGGTTGGTGTTATCAAAGCCTCCGCACGACACACAAGCTGACACGTTGGTCGCTGCCCGGCAGAGCACGGTGTTACACTACCCGCGGGCCATAGGAACCCATCTGTGTGCAGTATAGCGAAGCCTCCAAATTGCAGAAATCTTGTCGCGCATTGCTAGTCACCTTATTGATTGTTTTTATCTTTGTTTGTCAGGATTAATGCCATGCCTACCCCCCATGATAGTTCAGCTGCGCGACTTAATTACCCCACCGCGCAATTTATGACCAGCGCGCCCACGCTTGCCCTCTGCCCGGACGACACCGGCGCCGAAGTAGCGTTTGCCGGGCGCTCGAACGCGGGAAAATCCAGCGCGATCAACGCCCTCACCCAGCAGAAAGCGCTGGCCCGCACCTCCCGCACGCCGGGGCGCACCCAGTTGATCAACTTTTTTAGCGTCATGAATGATGAGGCCTGCCGCTTGGTCGACCTGCCTGGCTACGGTTACGCCAAAGTGCCCGAAACCGTCAAGCTGGAGTGGCAGCAGCACATGTCTGACTACCTACGCGGCCGCTTCAGCCTGCGTGGGCTGGTGCTGTTGATGGATGTACGCCACCCGCTCACCGAGTTTGACCAGATGATGCTGGGATTTGCCGACCAGCGTGACATGCCCGTGCATATCCTGCTCACCAAAGCCGACAAGTTGAAGAAAGGCCCCGCCAGCGCGTCGCTGCAGCAAGTACGTTCACGCTTGAAAGAGTGGCAGGACCTGGTATCGGTTCAGCTGTTTTCGTCGCTCAAGCGTGATGGGGTCGACACCCTTGCACAGCGCCTGGATCAGTGGCTGAAAACGCCTCAATAGGGGGCATTCAACGTCACCAGCACGCCCGGTAGCTCTCTCACGTGACTAATTTGATGGACGCCCTCGGGCAGCGCGTTGCTACGCGTCTCGCTGATCCACACCGCGTGCATGCCCAACTGCAATGCCGGTACTACGTCTTCTTCCCAGGAATCGCCCACATGCATAGCGTTTTGCGGCGCGATGTCGAAGTGTTCAAGAACAGTAAGAAACGCTTTGGGGTCGGGCTTGGGGGCCAATAGTTCACCGGCGGCAATCGCCACTTCAAAGTAGCCCGCCAATGGTTGACGTTTGAGGTGGATATTGCCGTTGGTAATTGCCGCCAGCCGATAGCGTTGCCCCAAATCTGCCAATAACTCAACAGCTTCAGGGTGCGGCATTACCTGCACGCGCAGACGATGGAATTCATTCATGGCGGCAGCGGCCCACAGCGTTGCGGCACTGCGCGGCAGGCCCTGAGCCTCCAGTTGCCCTTCCAGAGCACGCAAACGCAGCCAGGTAAAATCGCCTCGCCGTTCAGGCACTTCCAAGGCAAGCCGCTTACGGCGTTGCAGATAATCCTCAAGCCCTTGCTCAAAACCTAGCCCCCACGGCGGCCAGCAGCGTTCGTCCAACCACACGGTCAGGTTTTCCAGCAGCCAGCCGTAATGCCCGGTTTCCGTTCGCGCCATCACGCCGCTGTTGTCCCAGAGGGTATCGTCTAAATCAAAGGTAATCACTTTGAGAGAGGTCATGGCTCGCTCCGTGGGCGGCGTTTCGCGCGGGGATGCGCGGCGTCGTAGCTGGTCGCCAGATGCTGCCAGTCCAGCCGCGTGTAGACCTGCGTGGTCGAAAGGTTGGCATGCCCCAGCAATTCCTGCACCGCGCGCAGATCCTGGCTGGACTCGAGCAAATGACTGGCAAATGAATGGCGTAGCCGGTGAGGATGCAAATGCTCGGGTAGACCTCGCTCAATGGCGAGCGTTGCCAGGCGCTTTTGAATCGCCCGGTGCCCCAGGCGTGCCCCGCGCTGGCCAACAAACAGCGCTGTTTCAGCGTCAGCTGCCCATTGCGACCGAACCCTCAGCCAGGCCGCCAATGCCTGCTGAGCTCGGCGCCCTACCGGTACCTGGCGGGGTTTACCGCCCTTCCCCAGTACGCGTACGCGTTGAGCCTGAAGGGCCTCAAGATCGAGTGATGCGAGCTCCGCCAAGCGCAGCCCGCTTGAATAGAGCAGTTCCAGCATCGCTTGATCGCGACGCGCCAATGGCGAGTCATCGTGCGGCGCATCCAGAAAGCGCGCCAAGGTATCAACGTCCACCGGGCGCGGTAAGTGCTGGGGTTGCTTGGGGGTACGCACCAGGTCCAGCGGGTTATCGGCGATGACGCCCTGCTTCATCAGGTAATCGGCGAAGCGCGATAACGCCGCGCGGCGCCTAGCCAGGCTGCGTGGCGCAAGCCCCCGGCGGCGCTCTTCCCCCAGAAATGCACGCAGCAGGTGCTGGTCAAACGCGGCATCATCACCCTGGCGCTCAATAAACCCGCACAGCGCGCCGATATCCTGACGGTAGGCAGCCACCGTCGCCTCGCTTGCGTGGCGTGCGAGCGAGATCAGAAAGGCATCAAGGTGCTGACGGGCGTCGTCATTCATGGGGGGTCAGGCGAAGCAGCAGCCGCGCCACGATGTCGCCAAGGTACTCGGTAAATAGCGTGTCCATGCTGGCGCGGTACTGATCGGCGTCGGGGCTGGCAATCAGCAAGTAACCCATCGGCTCACCCGCCGAGAGCCTAGAAATGGCGCATGAACCTGCCTTGCGCGGCGCTTTGACGTGGGGCAGTAGGCACTTCCAGTCGCTGACGCTGAGTTTGGCGCAACGACTGGTGCGGCCATCGAGCAACGCCGCCAAGCGGGCGCTGGCGTGCTGATCCAGCACATGCCGGGGCGGCTGCGGAAGTGCCGGCTCCGCATCGCTCAACGAAGCGGGGCACCATAGATGCTCCAGACGCCCCTCGGCGGTCTCGGCGCGCTGGCGTAAATCGATTACCAGACGCTCAAGCAGCGACACCGCACCTTCGATATGCGGATGGGGAACCTGTAACTGCTGCAACAGCCCTTCCCGCCCCACGAAAAAGTCGGGATGACGCGCCAGCCAAAACGCGACTTGATCGGGGTCGAGCGTTTTGCGCGGTTCTGGGGCTTGGGACATCGCCGTTCTCCTAGGGTTAGTCAAAGACTGTTCGTTTTATGACCTGTTAGCAAGCGCTAGTAAACCGTCACCCGACCGTCGAACACACGCGTCGCCGGGCCCACCATGATCAGCGGTGACTCGGGCGACGGCCACTCGATACTTAACTCACCGCCAAGCAAATGGACGCGCACCGGGCTTTTTAATAACCCCTGGCGGATACCGCTGGCAACCGCCGCGCAGGCCCCCGTCCCACAGGCTAGCGTTTCGCCACTGCCGCGTTCAAATACCCGTAGCCGGATTTCGCTCGCCGACAGCACCTGCATAAAACCAGCGTTCACCCGTTGCGGGAAGCGCGGATGCGCTTCAATTAGCGAACCCAAGCGCGCGACGGGGGCAGTATCAACGTCCTCGACCTGAAGCACTGCATGGGGGTTGCCCATCGATACTACGCTCAGCTGCAGCGTTTCGCCGTCCACTTCGATCTCATGCAACGGCTGGTCGCCCGGCGCGTCGAAGGGCACGGCTGACGGATTAAAGCGTGGCTGGCCCATATCGACACGCACCATGCCGTCGTGCTGAACGTTCAATATCAGCGGGCCGCCAGCGGTTTCAACACGAATTTCATGCTTGTGGGTCAGACGCTGTTCGCGGACAAAGCGCGCAAAGCAGCGTGCCCCATTGCCACAATTTTCGACTTCGCTGCCATCGGCGTTATAAATCCGGTAGCGGAAGTCCATATCGGGGTCGCGGGGCGGCTCCACGATCAGCAGTTGATCAAAACCGATGCCAAAGCGCCGGTCCGCTAACTGGCGGATTTGCTCATTGCGCAAATTAGCCCGCTGAGTGACCAGATCGACCACCATAAAATCGTTGCCCAAGCCGTGCATTTTGGTGAAGTGCAAAAGCATTAAGCGCCTCCTTCGGGCAACAACGCTTCACCGGCCCACAGGCTTTCAAGCGTTTCGCGAGCACGCACCAAGTGACAGCGCTCGCCGTCTACCATCACTTCGGCGGGTCGCGGGCGGCTGTTGTAGTTGGAAGCCATGACAAATCCGTAGGCGCCCGCGGAACGCACGGCCAGCAGGTCGCCCGCGGCAATCGCCAACGCGCGCTCCTGGCCCAGAAAGTCGCCCGTTTCACAGACCGGCCCCACCACGTCGTAGGTCGCGGTTTCCCGCTCAGAGCGGGTATCCACCGGTATAATCGCCTGCCACGCCTGATACAGCGCTGGGCGTATCAGATCGTTCATGGCGGCATCGACGATGGCAAAGTTCTTGGTTTCACCAGGCTTTAAAAACTCTACGCGGGTGAGCATGACCCCGGCGTTGGCGGCGATCGAACGACCGGGTTCGAACAGCAGCGTGAGTTGCTCACCGCCTTCCCAGCGCGACAGGCGCGAGAGCAGTTGGCTGGCGTAGTCAAACGGATGGGGCGGCGTTTCATCGCGGTAGGGCACGCCAAGGCCGCCGCCCAGGTCCAGATGGTCGATCTCGATGCCACGCTCGCGCAGGCGCTCCATGAGCACCAGCAAACGCTCCAGGGCATCCAGAAACGGCGCTGTTTCGGTGAGCTGCGAGCCGATATGGCAATCCAGGCCCTTGACCTGCAGGTTGGGTAGGCTCGCCGCCAGTTCGTACACTGCCAGGGCGTCGTCGACGGGAATGCCGAACTTATTGTCCTTGAGGCCGGTGGAAATGTACGGGTGGGTACCCGCATCCACATCGGGGTTGACCCGCAGCGACACCGGCGCCACTTTGCCCAACTCGCCCGCCACGGCGTTCAGCCGCTCAAGCTCGGGGCGCGACTCGACGTTGAAGCATTTGATGCCCACTTCAAGCGCACGGGCCATCTCAAAGGGCTGCTTGGCCACGCCGGAAAACACCACCTTGGCCGGGTCACCGCCGGCCTTGAGCACACGCTCAAGCTCGCCCACAGAGACAATATCAAACCCCGCGCCCAGCTTGGCTAATAGCCCCAGCACGGCAATATTGGAGTTGGCCTTTACCGCGTAGCAAATCAGGTGCGGGTGGTTGCCCAGCGCTTCGGTGTAGGCGCGGAAATGACGCGTCAGAGTTGCCTTTGAATAGACGTAGCAAGGCGTGCCGTATGTCTCGGCAATACGGTCAAGCGGAACATCCTCGGCAAAAAGCAGGCCGTCACGGTCGTTAAAATGATCCACTTAGCCCTCCTGCTGATCGACATTATCGTCGTCGGGCAGATAGAGCGGCCCTTTTTGCCCGCAGCCCACCAGTAATAAGGCGACAACGGCGAGTAAGGCGATTTTTTTCATTGCGCTTCCCCTTTCATGGTGGCCAAAGCCTCACGGGCGCGCTGAGCGGCGGCGCGAACCTGGTCGGGGGCCGTGCCGCCAATGTGATTGCGCGCGGCCACGGAGCCTTCAAGCGTCAGCACCTCGAACACATCCTGCTCAATGGTGGCCGAGAACTGCTTGAGCTCATCAAGCGTCATTTCCGAAAGGTCTTTTTCAGCTTTCAGGCCATAGGCCACCGACTGGCCGACAATTTCGTGGGCATCGCGGAAGGCCACGCCCTTGCGCACCAGGTAATCGGCCAGGTCGGTGGCCGTGGAAAAGCCTTTGCGCGCCGCTTCGAACATGTTGGCTTTTTTCGGCTCGATGGCGGGCACCATATCGGCAAACGCTTTCAGGCAGTCGTGCACGGTATCCACGGCGTCGAACAGCGGCTCCTTGTCTTCTTGGTTGTCCTTGTTGTAGGCCAGCGGCTGAGACTTCATCAGCGTCAGCAGGCTCATCAAGTGACCATATACGCGGCCGGTTTTGCCGCGCACCAACTCGGGCACGTCAGGGTTCTTCTTCTGCGGCATGATCGACGAGCCGGTACAGAAGCGGTCGGGCAAATCGATAAAATCAAACTGGGCGCTGGTCCACAGCACCAGCTCTTCGCTCATGCGCGACAGGTGCATCAGCAGAATGCTGGCGAAACTGGTGAATTCAATGGCGAAGTCACGATCGGACACGGCGTCCAGCGAGTTTTCCGCCGGGCGGTCGAAGCCCAATAGCTCCGCGGTGACGTGGCGGTCGATCGGGTAGGTGGTGCCGGCAAGCGCGGCAGCGCCCAGCGGCATCACGTTAATCCGCTTGCGACAGTCCAGCAGGCGCTCGTGGTCTCGGGCAATCATCTCCTGCCAGGCCAGCAAATGGTGGCCAAACGTCACCGGTTGGGCCGTTTGCAAGTGGGTAAAACCGGGCATGATGGTGTCGGCTTCACGGTCGGCAAGCTCGATCATGCCTTCGCGCAGACGGATCAGCTCAGCTTCAATGACGTCGATGGCATCACGCATGAACAGGCGAATATCGGTGGCCACCTGGTCGTTGCGCGAGCGCCCGGTGTGCAGCTTTTTGCCGGTAATGCCGATTTTATCGGTCAGCCGAGCTTCGATGTTCATGTGCACGTCTTCCAGCGGCACCGACCACTCAAACTCACCGCGCTCGATTTCGCCCTTGATCTCGCTCAGGCCGTTGATAATCGCGTCACGTTCGTCGTCGGTCAGCACGCCGACGCGCGCCAGCATCGTCGCGTGGGCGATCGATCCCTGAATATCCTGGCGCGCCAGGCGTTGATCAAAATTAACGGACGCAGTAAAGCGTTCAACAAAGGCGTCGGTGGGCTCGCTAAAGCGACCGCCCCAAGACTGGTTCGTAGCTTGGCTCATCGGAGGCATATCCTGCTGACAAAACAATTAGAGTCGATAGCGGAAAGTGTAACAGAGTCGCCGTGGGGAGCGGCACGCCGTTTTTATCACGACGGCGTTAATGCCAGGTAAGTCGAGCATCAAGGACTAGGGCGTCGTAAACGCCGGAGGAGAGGCTAAAAAATCAATAAGGGCGTTCAAAGGCATGGGGCGAGCGAGGTAGTAGCCCTGAAAGTAGTCGCAATGATGCGCTTTGAGGTAGGCAAACTGCTCGGCTGTTTCTACCCCTTCTACCAATACATCCAGCTTCAGTTTGGCGGCCATGGTCACTACGCCTTCGACAATCGCCGCGTCACGATGGTCGCTGATAACATCATTGATGAACGAGCGGTCAATCTTGATCTTGCTGATCGGCAAACGTTTAAGGTAACTGAGGCTCGAGAAACCGGTGCCAAAATCATCCATGGCAATGTGTACACCCAACTGCCGTATGGCCTGCAGGGTCTGAATGGCCTGCTCCACGCTATCCATCAGCACACCTTCGGTCAGTTCCAGTTCAAGCAGATCTGGCGCCAGGCCGCTTTCCGCCAGCACCCGGTCAATCGTTTCCAGAAAGCCGGGGCGCTGGAAATGCATCGGCGAGACGAAATGCATCGGCGAGACGTTCACCGCCATGGTAATGCGCCCCAGGCCCAGCTCATTCAGCTGTTTGGCGACCCGGCAGGCGGTCGCGAGCACCCAGTCGCTGATCGGGATGATTTGCCCGGTGTCTTCCGCCAGGCCAATAAAATCTCCGGGCGGAATATGGCCCCGCTCAGGGTGCGGCCAGCGGATCAAGGCTTCCACGCCCACCACCTTGCCACTGGGCCCGTGCACTTGCGGTTGGAAGTAGAGCTCAAACTGCTGCTCTTCAATCGCGTGCTGCATGGCATTGCGCAGGCTAACCCTTTCGCTGACCTTGCGGTTAAGGTCCTCGGTGTACCAGTGACAGGTATTACGCCCACGCCGCTTGGCTTTAAACATGGCCAAGTCGGCCTGCTGGATCAGTTGGGGCGGATCGCTGAGATTACCGTCGCTTATCGCCACCCCGATACTTGCGGTAATGCGCAACTCGCTGCCTTGCTGCCAATAAGGCGTCGCCAACCGTTTGAGAATCCGCTCCACCACCTGAATGACATCGTTAGGATCGGCCAGATCCGGCAGCAACACCACGAATTCATCGCCGCCAAAACGCGCCACGATATCCCAGGAGCGCAGTTCGTCTTCCAGCCGTCTGGCAACCTCCATCAGAACAAAGTCGCCTACCTCGTGCCCCAGGGTGTCATTGATCGGCTTGAATTCGTCCAAGTCGATAAACAGCACGGCCAAATGACGCTGGTAGCGGCGCGCCACCTGACAACCCTGCTCCAATCGCTGGGTTAGCAGCGCCCGATTAGGCAGCCCGGTCAGCGCGTCGTGGTTGGCGTTATAAGCCAACTGCGCCTGGTACTCGCGCTGCTCAGAAATATCGTTCTGAACGCCAATATAGTGGGTCAGCTTGCCCGTTTCATCGTGCACCGGAGAGAGATACAGGTCGTTACAGAACGGTTCGCCGCTGCGCCGATAATTGCGAATCACCACATGTACTTCTGCGCCGTCAGCGATACCTCGGCGTAGTTGTTTGACGGTGTGAGGGTCGCTATCTTCACCTTGTAAAAAACGGCAGTTGCGGCCAAGCGCTTCCTCGCGGGTATGCCCGGTGACCCGCTCAAAAGCGCTATTAACGTATACGATAGGCAAATCCGCATGCCCCGCATCCGCAATGATCATACCGTTGGTGCTCGACTCGACGCTGCGTTCGAGGAGTTTCAGTCGGCTTTCGGCGGCCTTGCGCTCCGTTACTACCCGCCCAATGACATAGGCCACCCCGTCACCCAGCGAAGGGTCGATCTCTAACCAGTGGAGTACCTGGGAGGCAGAACGGGCTCGCACCTCGAAGATGGGAACATCCTGCCCCTGGATCAAGCGCTCAAACATTGTCTCGATGAGACGATGATCACGCACATCAACGACCTTGCCGCAGTGCCTGCCCTCGAGTTCGTCCGCGGAATAACCCAGCAGGGCCTCAAATGCAGGGTTTACCTGCAAAAATCGCCCTTTCAGGTCAATGCAGAAAAATAAATCGTGAGAGAGCAGGAAAAAGTGATCCAACTGTCCATGGGGTGTTGAGGGCGTCATGGGGTATCCTGAGCCAAGCGATTGGGGACGCCTATAAGGTCGCTTACGGCATTGGTCATTTTTACTGGGTAGCCGGGTGCTTTATGATGAGCAATATCATAGTTTGACGCGCCGTGTCAGCGGCAACAAGGAGAATAACGTGGCATCTATTACCAAACTACGCATCGCCACGCGGAAAAGCCAACTGGCGATGTGGCAAGCGGAGCATGTTCGCGACCGTCTGTTGGCGGTACATAGCGGGCTTGAGGTTGAACTTGTGCCACTGTCAACGCGAGGCGATAAAATCATCGATACGCCGCTTTCCAAGATTGGTGGCAAAGCATTATTTGTCAAAGAACTGGAAGAGGCCATGCTGGACGGTCGAGCGGATATTGCGGTGCATTCCATGAAAGACGTGCCCATGCATTTTCCCGAAGGCCTGGGCCTGTCGATCATCCTCGAAGGCGCCGACCCCACCGATGCGTTTGTCTCAAACCATTACCACAGCCTTGACGAACTCCCGGAAGGAGCACGCATCGGCACAGCCAGCCTGCGCCGAGGTCTGCAAATGCGTGAGGCGCGCCCTGATCTCAGCATTCTGAACCTGCGCGGCAATGTCCAGACGCGCCTTGGCAAGCTGGATAATGGGGAATTCGAAGCGATCATCCTGGCCACATCGGGTCTTAAACGGCTCGGCCTTGACGACCGCATCACCCAGGCAATGCCGCCTGAGATATGCTTACCCGCCTGCGGCCAGGGCGCCCTGGGCATTGAGTGCCGACTGCACGATCCTGAATTGATTGCACTTCTGGCACCGTTAGACGATGCTGATACTGCCACACGCGTTCGTGCGGAAAGAGCCATGAATACGCGTCTGGAAGGCGGTTGCCAGGTACCCATTGCCGGCCATGCAGTGCTCGACCTTGAGAACGAAACGATGTGGCTGCGTGGGCTGGTGGGCAATCCGGAAGGCACTGAAGTGCTCCGCGCGGAAGGACACGGTTCGATGCACGAACCCGAAGCGTTGGGCATTCGCATCGCCGAGGAACTGCTGGATCAGGGAGCCGGTGAGATTTTGGCTGAGGTATACGGCAACGAAATATGACGCTACCGGTACTTATCACCCGGCCCGGCGCTCGCGGGACAGTGCTTGCAGAGGCGCTGCGCCGCGAAGGCGCAAGCGTTGAAGCGCTGGACGTAATGCAGCTTAATGCGCTGCCCGAAGACGCCGCCATGCGTCAGGTTTGGCTTGATATTGATCAGTACCATAAGATAGTGGTTGTCAGTCCTTTTGCTGCTGGCTGTTTGAGTGAGGCACTTGATCGCTATTGGCCGCAGCTACCGGTTGGCATTGACTACTACAGCGTCGGTCAAAGTACCGCAGCCCTGCTTTACCAACAGCTAGGCGTGCGCGTGCATGTTCCGCCGCCGCGCGATGGCGAAGATACCAGCGAAGCCCTGATGCGTTTGGCGTCTTTGCAAGCGCTGCATCACCAGCGGGTATTGATAGTAGCGGGGGAAGGCGGGCGTTCGCTGCTGGCAGAAACGCTTGCCGAACGCGGCGCCCAGGTGACACCTTTGGCTGTCTATCGACGCCACTTGCTGGCACCATCGAGCCCCATGCAAGCCCGTCTCGCGGCGGGCGATTACCGGGCGTTGATCGTCACCAGCGGCGAACTCTTAGAACATCTGGCAAAATGGTGCCAACCGAAAGCGTTGAACCAACCGCTAATCGTTTCCAGTCGCCGTTTGGCTACACTGGCTGAAAGACTGGGGTTTTGTGCCCCCATTGTGGCGTCAGGAGCCACACCACCGGCGTTAATCGCCGCGTTGGCTCGGACCTAGACCCAGCGGGTGCCGATATCGATCAAGGAACTTAACAAGGGCTAGCGACAGATGAGCAAACAAACAAGCGATCAGGACGACACCCAGAAAAACGCGTCAAATACCGTTGGTGAGGACAAGACACCCCCGTCGTCATCCTCCACGGCCGACTCTCCTACTACAAGCTCACCCAGCACTGGCAGTGGCGACGACTCCAACTCTTCGGTAGAAGCGTCCACCTCCCCGTCGTCGCAGACGCCTGCTTCCTCATCCAATGGACAGCGCTCACGGCGACGCCAGAAAAGCGCCAAAAATGCTGCCCAGGATACGACCCAGCAAAAGAATCAGAACAGTCCTCAATCAGGCGCGTCAGGCGACGGGCAAAAAGCCGCTGTGTCAAGCGATGCCAAGAAGGCCTCCGCCTCACAGGATACCTCCTCCAGCAGCGCTAAAAGTGCGGATTCGTCTTCAACGTCTTCATCCGGCAAAAAGCAAAGCCCGCCGCCTCAAACCCCAACGCCCACTGGCGGTGGTGGCAAAGGCAAAGGCGGATTTGCCATTGTGTTGGTACTCTTACTGGCGATTGCTGTGGGGGTGGTTGCCTGGCAGGGCTGGCTACGTCTGGAAGCCCAACAGCAACGGCTCAATGAGCTGACCGAACGCGCCGACAGCAGTGCAACGCAGCAGACCGTCGATGACCTTGCCGCGCAGATTGAAAGCGGCGAAGCCGAGCGCGAGCAACAGTTCGATAGCACCATCAGCGAGCTACGCGATGAGTTTGCCGACTACCGCGGCAACGTCGACGACACGCTGGACGATGTGCTGGCACAGCTCTCTCAAGAGCAGGAAACGGATGAACGCGACTGGCTGCATGCTGAAGCCGCTTATTTACTGCGTCTTGCCAACCAGCGTCTACAACTGGAAGGCGATGTTGAAGGTGCCGCCGCGCTGTTGCGTACTGCCGATGCGCGCCTTGAAGATGCCGACAACCCTGCTTTGACATCTGTCCGGCGTGAAATTGCCAACGAACTGGCTGCCCTAGATGCCGTCCCGCGCCTCGACCGCACCGGGGTTTATCTGGCGCTGAATGCGCAACAGGAGCGCGTTGCCGGATTACGCCTTTCCCAGGAGGTAGAAGAGCGTGCAGTGACCTCAAGCATCGAGCAGCCACCGACAGGTACCTTCGAGCGTCAACTGGCCCGTTTCGGCGAAGAGCTTAAAGACTTGGTGATGATTCGCCACCATGATGAAGCCATGGAAGAGCTGGTCACGCCAGAACAAGAGTCGTACCTGCGCCAAAGTCTGCGGCTGATTCTTGAGCAATCCCAGTTGGCCTTGCTCAAAGAAGAGCAGTCGCTTTACGAAGGGAGCATCGACAAGGCGTTGGAGTTGATCAATGGCTACTACGACACTTCTCGCGAAGAGGCCCAGCGTGTTATCGAACGCCTTGAAGAGCTCAGGGAAGTCACCGTTGAGCCTGAACTGCCGGACATCAGCGCATCGCAACAGGCCATGGCGGAATTTATCGAAAACCGTCACGAGTCGCGTCAGCAAGAGGGAGGTGAGTCATGAGAAAGCTCATCCTGTTGATTGTCGCCGGGCTCGCCGTTGGGGCACTGTTTGGCCATCTGATGATGTCTGTGCCCGGCTACTGGCTGATCCGCGTCGGTGATACGTCGGTGCAAACCTCCTTCTGGTTTGGCCTCGTGCTGCTATTGGCCGCCTTCATTGTGGTGCATTTTATACTGCGCTTGTTAGGCGGCATGATTCGTCCGGTAGGCCGGTTTCGCACCTGGAACAGCCGCGCCCGCAACCGTCGTGCCATGAAGCGTACGGTGCATGGGCTAGTGGCCATGACCGAAGGGCGCTGGAAGCGCGCCGAAAAAACCCTGGTGAAAGCGGCGGGTGATTCAAGCACCCCACTGGTCAACTACCTCTCTGCCGCCCTGGCGGCACAC
>JAIVHM010000219.1 GCA_020201095.1 Halomonas sp.
ATCATGTTTAGTATGCCCAGTTCGCTGCAGATGTTTGTCGATAATCCACAGGTTCAGCCAGCCATGCTGGAAAGCTTGCGGGCGGTGGTCGTAGGGGCAGAGAAGTTCGATGAGAGCGTACGCGCCAGCTTCGCGCAAACATTCAACAAACCTATCTACGAAGGCTATGGCGCGACTGAAACCGCGCCGGTGGCATCGGTCAACCTGCCAGACGCCGTGGGGGCTAACTACCAGCAGGTGCAACGCGGCAGCAAGCCAGGCACCGTCGGCATGCCGCTCCCCGGCACCAGCGTCAAAATCGTCAACCCGGAAAGCTTTGCAGAACTGCCCACTAGCGAGACAGGCATGATATTGATCAGCGGCCCGCAGGTGATGCAGGGCTATCTGAATGACCCGCAGCGCACCGCTAGAGCAATTAAAGACCTTGATGACCAGCGCTGGTTCGTCACAGGGGATAAAGGCTTTATCGACGAAGACGGATTTTTAACCCTGATTGACCGTTACCCTTTGAGTAGCTGAGCAATCGTCGTCATGGAGAAAGGCATTTAGACATCCACTCCTTCGTGATTTTTTCATTCACCCTAACCACACCTCTATCAAACCCAGGTCAGAGAGCCGTTGACTAAGCAGGAAAAGGCAACTCACCATGGTGGAGAAAATCATCCAGGTGGTAGGTATAAACGCCTGGTGCATCTTTGCGCTTAAATGACACTTGATCGGCACTTGTGACACAAAGCCATGGGCGCATATCGGCTGGCTCTTGCTGAGCGAGCGCATCAGGCGTGAATAAGCCCACGCACACACCGCCCTGGGTATCTCGCGCGGAGGCGAACTCAAACGCTTCAACGCTCGCCCCACGCATTGCGCTACCTAATTGCTGACACGGAGTGTAATCAACCGGATGTTTTAACTCGGCAAGATGCTCGACAAAACGGCCTGCGTATAGCTTCACTCCCTGTGTAGCGGCATAGTCCACAGAAAATAGCGTATGCTCCGTGCGCAGAGAGTCAGCCACTGGCTTCCCTTCCATGGAGTACCAAAAGACAAGTCGGTAGAAAGCAGATTCAGCTAATGTTGTAACAATGCTTTTGCCGCCATAAAAGAGGCTCGGCTCAAATGTTCGGCCAAAGCGTGAACCCCATTTGAGTGGCGGATAGCGAAAAGGCGTCTTCAGCAGGTAATGGAGATCTCGCTCTTGCTGAGGGTAAGGCGGCTTAGCGGTTTCGAGCAGGGCTTCAAGAAGCTCCTGCTCTTCAAGGGTGTCCACATAGCTGAGCGTTGCCACTTGCTCCTGACTCTCCACCAACCTATGCAAAGTGCCGGAAACAGGTTCGATATTTTGCGCGCCGCCGCAGGCCTCCCATACACTCACACCTTACCCCGCATGCCATCCACGAATCTCAGTACTGCAAACAACCCCTCCAACCGTGTCACTTGCTCAGCCGGTATACCACCCGTGGCACGATTGGATGTGCGCATAAAATGCTGAATCCATGTTTGGTCGCCACCGGTAAGAGCGAACAATGATCTAGCCAAGCGAATAAGCAGCAAGGCCAGCTCGCCCTGCTTGGAGTTTGGATCAAGCTTCAGGCTTTTTTTAAGCTGCGTGATGGTTGTGCGGTGCACGCCAAGCACTTCTGCCAAGTCAGACTGCGATAACCCTAACTGCTCGGCAGCTCGTAGTACTGCTTTCGCTAATACCCTTTCAGGGGTGGGCTTTGTTTGAGCAAGGGCTGGCATAACGCGCCTCAACGAGATGGATTTTCATCAATAATAGCAGAAAAGTTGTTTATCCACCCATCAAAACTCATCGACGCTGGTTAGCTCTATTCCGACGCTTTCCCCTCAGAATTACCCACCTCTGCTGAGCGTTTGACTTTCGCTCCACGCGCAACATCCTGATGGCTGATCACCATCACTTCTCTCGGCCACCACTCGGGATGGTTATCGCGGATGAACGCCATGAGTTTTTCGCGTACGTGCATTTCCGCTGTCCACCCGGCCATGGGGTCAGAGGTCATTAAATAACAGGTCACGGTTTGCGCCGTATCTGTTTGCGCCGTCACGTAACACAGCAGCTTGTGGTGCTCGATGACGTCGTCTTCTTCCTTTGCGAACGCTACAAACTTGTCTCTTATCAGTTCAATATCCGCACTCAGGTGAAGAGTCAGCTCCACGTATCGATACATCTTGATGCTCTTGACCGACAGATTCTGGAAAGGCTTGGACGTAAAGTACGTGACGGGCACGATCAAACGCCGCTCGTCCCAGGTTCTCAAGCGAATATAGGTGTAAAAGATGCCTTCTACGTAACACCACTGGTCTTCAAAAATCACCAAATCGCCAATACGAATCGGCTTGGCAAACGACAATTGAAAAGACGCGACAATATTGCCCAACACTGCTTGACCGGCGACACCCACCAGTACCGCCAGAACGCTGGCAGACGCCAGGATGGATAACCCCATCGACTCAAAAATCTGTATTTGCCCCAGGATGTAAACCGACACACCGGTGACGGTCACCAGGATAATGATGCGCCGCAGTGCGTAGAGCGATGTCAGCAGCTTACGATCGTCCTTGGGTTTGGTGTCATCGATCTCCCCCACCAGCCGCCGTGTCATCCTCAGCATCAGGGTATCCACGAAGCGCAGCGCAATGGTGCCCGCACACCAGGCGAAAATGCCGATAAGCAGCACGCGGAAGGTAGTGGTCGCGACCGCTGAAAACGACACCACGTAGTCCAGCAGCATTTGGGTGAAAAGCGAGATCACGATCAGCGCCGCCGGCATGCCAATTTGACCGGCAAACATTCGAAAGGCACCGGCGGGCAGCCAGTTCGACATCACACCAAAAAGGCGGTGAATCCCCCAGCCTACTATGCTCACAAAAAGCAAAAAGACCGGTATGGCCACCCACTCCCAAAGCCTCAGCAACCCAAATGATGACTGCAGACGTTCGGGAATATACTGCTCAAGCATCGACGGGCCGAATTGCTCGTACAGCATCGGAATATACGACACGCTGATGGGCATGATCAGCCATACCGGGTCATCATCCCCGACGCGGTAGCGGGCTAGCCGAATATCATAGGTTTCTCCGTCCGCCCTCAACGATGCCAGTTCAATATTACGCCGCGTTTCGCCAACGCGCGGATTTTGCCCGGCGGGGTCTTCTATCACAGCGTCTTCCCGCCCCGACAGGTTATCAACACTGATCCGCTCGCCACGCTGGAAAATTTCTGCCAACTGCCGAGCCAACTCCTGACCTTGTTCGCGCTGCTCATCGTCGCTCAATTCCGACAGATTGAGCATGTGTGCCGCTTCCTCGTACTCCTCCTGTTCGGTGAGGTCGAGAAAACTCCTCATCGACTCCCGTGGAGTTACCCGAACAGCCTCTTCCGGGGCTTCGCCAAGGCCGGTGTTGAGCGAATCAACCGTAAACCACCGGCTATCCTCGTTCTCTCCTCCTTGAGTTTGCGCTGCGCTTAGGCTGGAAAAAGTGAAGGCCAGGACCAGCACTGACCACACGGGCCACGAGTTTTTTGCTTTCATATTCGCCTTATCGAGTTTTGAGTGGGCCAGTGATATCGGTCACAACGCCTATAGCTTAGTCGCAATATTCGCTGCGTGGACGCCACTCATGGACACTGATCAATGAACCAGCGTTCACCTAACCATTTCTCCCAGCCTATTGAGTTCGACATCGTGCAGGGAAACCAACAGCAGTTCATCGTCAGCGTTAACGCGAAATTGACCATAGCCCGCTGACTCATAGCGTTCAGCGTGGCCTTCCTGAAAGAAGAAAGCGTTGGTCGCAAAGCGAACCTGGCCATTGCGCAGCCGATAATTCAGGCGCCTTTCTTCATCACCCAGTGGTGAGCCATCAGCCAGCCGCTGAAAGTGAGCGATACGCTGTTCATCCAGGCGCACAATGACATCACCATTCTTAGCCTTTGGAGTACTTTCTTCGTGGTGCTGACGAAGTGCGCGCTGAATAGCGTTACTCAGCTCAAAATTGAGCGCCATATAGTCGCCCTGCATCAACGAACGCGGGTCTACCGGGGCTAACGCCAGGTAAACAACGCCACCCTCAGCCAGATGTCGCTCTTTATCCCAAATGGCCCAATTGACCACTGCAAGAATCAGCAATGTGGTCACAATAACGACAACGCGGTTCCACTTGGCGCTAAGCATCATGCACTAGGCTCCCGCGGTGTGCTTGAGCCATGCCACACAGGCAGCAACTTGCGCAGTACCCAACGCAGTATCAAGAGCAACACACCTATCACTAGCAGCACTAATGCCTTGATGAGTAGCGTCGTATCCAGCCAATAGTAATAACTGCCCATACCCACCAGCAGCGACAGCACACCGAACCCCGTCAGCAGGCGATGGCCAATGGCAAACCCCAGCAACAGCACCACAACGCCTTGCACAACCATTGGCACGTACAGAGAAACCAGGAGCAACGCGGCAACGCCTGCAAAGGCGCTCCAATGCCGCGATTGCGTTTTGAAAACCCTGTGCAGCAACAGTGCCAGCGTCAGCGCTAACAAGCCAGTGTTCAACCACGGCGCCAACCACCCCAAGGTGCCAATGCGGTGATCTTCAAACCCTATCCATAACGGCTGCCCGCTATGCGCTATTCCCTGCAATACCAGCAGGCCCACCAAGAGGCCATAGCCCCAGGCCTGTACATTTCTGATACGCGCAGGCCAGCGAAACTCGTTCAGCCACAACAGCGTCAACGCCAGCAGCACAAGCCCACTCGCGCTTTGCTCCAAAGCGCTCATCGCCAAGGCCATGTACAGCGCCAGGCTGGCGGCGAACGCAGAACAGGCACGGTGCACGTAGCTCGGCATGACCAGCGCCAACACGACCTGCAATCCCAACAGTGGCCACCAGAGATACGCAGACGCCTCCCAGGCCATCACCCACGCCCAAGCCACTAACAGTTGGCCGACAAAACTCACCGCCAGCGCCAAGTGTTCCAGCACATCACTGCGAGCCGCACGTAATAATCCAAAAGCGGCTCCCATCATGGCCAGCCCCAAGCCCATCGACGC
>JAIVHM010000151.1 GCA_020201095.1 Halomonas sp.
CGCTTTACCTGCCGGTCGGCACTCCAGATTGTCAACTGCGCACGCCACTCGCTCAACCGCTTACGCCACATCGGCCAGCGCGCCATCACATGGCCTCGGCATAGCGGTATACCCGCCTCATCCAGACGATGGGTAAACCGCTCGCCTAGTGCTTGAAAGTAGCCGTCGATCTCGACGTGCCGGTGGTCGGGGTAGTCGTCAATAATCAGCGCGTTGTCCTGGTCGGGGCCCAGCAGACTCTCGTAGCGCGCCGCCGAACCTAACAGCAATACGCAGTAGTCGACCGGTGGCTCTCCCCAGCCTTTTGCGCGCATTTCGTCAAGTGATAGCGAAATTGCCTGACGGTAAAGCATGGCGTTGTGATCACTGATTACCTGGCTAATCCGCCAGGCAGGCAGGTCGTAGTGAACCAGCAGTTCAACCAGGGAAAGCTGCCATGCATAGGCGTCAGCAAGTGAGGTAAGCGGCGAGGAGAGATGTGTTGAAAGGTGGCTCAACGGCGCGGTGAGCGCCGTTATTTTGAGCGTCCCGTCTTCAGTGAACAGGGAGCGCCAGGGCGAGGCTTGGTGGACAACATGCATACGCCTCTCCTTGACGTTGTAGCCCCTTGGTTACTGGCCACCTTCATGACGCGGGTCGGGCTTGAACATGTCGTCACCCACTTCATCGATGTAGCGCTGGGCTTTGGTGACCATCATGGCATCGCACGCTTCACGACTGGGCAGCATGTCCGAGCGCTCAAAGCGGTGCTCAAGCGCATCATCTTCTCCCTGGGGGCGACTGATCAAGCCGCTGACCCGATATTGACCGCTTTGGTTGTCGGGCTGGGAGGTGATCAAGTAGCCTTTATATTCGACGGGTTCGGCCGACTGAGCTTTACCCGTAGCGCCTTCCTGGCCGCCACCCAGCAAACCTGAGAGTAGTTTTTTTAACATGTTGGCTCCTTGCGTCCGGCGGGCAGCAAGCCACGCTTGCCGCCCAACCAGTCCGTTAGCTCTGTTTGCGGCCTTTACCTGCCGCAATCCGCAGGCGCAGCGCGTTCAGCTTGATAAAGCCTTCGGCGTCTTTTTGATCGTAAGCACCAGCATCGTCTTCAAAGGTGGCTATCGACTCATCAAACAACGACTGCTCTGACTGACGGCCCACCACGATGGCGTTACCCTTGTAGAGCTTCATGCGCACCACACCGGATACATTGTGCTGGGTTTCATCGATCGCGGCCTGGAGCATGCGACGCTCAGGGCTCCACCAGTAGCCATTGTAGATGACTTCAGCGTACTTCGGCATCAGTTGGTCTTTGAGATGGGCTTCTTCGCGGTCCAGAGTCAACGACTCGATCGCCCGATGGGCGCGCAGCATGATGCTGCCCCCTGGCGTTTCGTAGCAGCCACGCGACTTCATGCCCACGTAGCGGTTTTCAACAATATCCAGACGACCGATGCCATTATCGCCACCCAGCTTATTAAGCTTTTCAAGCACTTCATGGGGCTTGAGGGTTTCACCGTCAATCGCCACGATATCGCCTTTCTCAAACGACAACTCAATATAGGTCGGCTGATCCGGCGCTGCTTCCGGCGAAACACTCCAGCGCCACATATCTTCTTCGGCTTCCGCCCACGGATCTTCCAGAATGCCGCCTTCATAAGAAATATGCAGCAGGTTGGCATCCATCGAGTAAGGCGATTTTTTCTTTTTACTGGAAAAGTCGACGGGGATATTGTGCTCTTCACAGTACGCCATCAGCTTTTCGCGTGAGGTGAGATCCCACTCACGCCATGGCGCGATCACTTTCACACCTGGCTTCAAGGCGTAGCCGCCCAGCTCAAAGCGAACCTGGTCGTTGCCTTTACCGGTCGCACCGTGAGAAATGGCATCGGCACCGGTCTCGTTGGCGATATCGATCAAGCGTTTAGCGATCAACGGCCGGGCGATGGAGGTACCCAGCAGGTATTCGCCTTCATAGATGGTATTGGCACGAAACATTGGATAGACGAAATCGCGCACAAACTCTTCGCGCAGATCTTCGATATAGATTTCTTTGACACCCAACGCCTCTGCCTTGGCGCGTGCTGGTTCAACCTCTTCGCCTTGACCGATGTCGGCGGTAAACGTCACCACCTCGCAGTTGTAGGTTTCTTGCAACCACTTGACGATAACGGATGTGTCCAGGCCGCCTGAATATGCCAGCACAACCTTTTTGACATCGGACATTCTTGACTCCTTTTCTGAACAAGTGCGCGCCAGACTCGTTAATCGTGGAATGGCTCACGCTGAAAAATACCGGTCTCTAAGTATAGCGTTCTCAGTGCTCAGCGAATACCGCCAACGACGCCTTAACAGGAAACTGCTAGAATCACCCCACGAAAAGCGCTAACCGATTACTCGCAGACTAAGGAGAGCTGCATGAGCGAGGCGATTGCCCGCGAATTAATGGCCCAACGTTTTCGCAGTTACCTGCCCGTTGTCGTTGATTTAGAGACCGGCGGCTTCAATGCACAAGGTGACGCCGTGCTGGAAATTGCCGCCGTGACGCTGACAATGGATCCAGAAGGCAACCTTCTGCCCGATGCCACTCACGCCTATCATATCCAGCCGTTTGAGGGCGCCAACGTTGAACAAGCCGCGCTTGATTTCACCGGTATCAACCTGGATGACCCCTTACGTCAGCAGGTCGCGTTGAGCGAAGAAGACGCCTTGGGCGAAATTTTTCGGCCTATCCGAAAGTCGATTAAAGCCCATGGCTGTTCGCGGGCGATCCTGGTCGGCCATAACGCGGCGTTCGATCATGGCTTTTTAAATGCGGCCGCTAATCGTTGCGGTATCAAGCGCAACCCTTTTCACCCTTTTTCCAGCTTCGACACGGCGACCCTAGCGGGATTGATCTACGGCCAAACAGTTCTGGCGCGCGCCTGCCAGGCAGCGGGTATCGAGTTTGATAACAAAGCGGCTCACTCGGCGCGCTACGATACCGAACGCACAGCAGAGCTGTTCTGCGCCATGGTCAACCGCTATAAGGATTTAGGCGGCTGGCAACTGGCCCAGCGCGAGCAGGCCCTGGATAGCGGCGACTAGCCGTATGCAGGCCTTAACGCTTTACGCTAAACTTCGCCCACATGCGATTACGCTTTCCGACTTTCAGGAGATGAGACGTTTCCATGGCTCAGTATAATGCCTTTTACGCCCAATCAGGCGGTGTCACCGCTGTGATCAATGCCAGCGCTTGCGGCGTCATCGAAGCTTGCCGCCAAGCCCCCGACCAGATCGGCAAGGTCTATGCCGGTCATAACGGCATTATTGGAGCCCTGACGGAAGACCTCATCGATGTCACCCAGGAAAGCGACGATGCGATCGCAGCCTTGCGCTATACGCCGGGGGGCGCGTTTGGCTCTTGCCGCTACAAGCTTAAAGATATCGATACCCACCGCGCCCAATACGAGCGCCTGATTGAGGTCTTCAAGGCCCACGATATCCGCTATTTCTTTTATAATGGCGGCGGCGACAGCGCGGATACCTGTCTGAAAGTGTCCCAGCTTTCCGAAAAACTGGGCTATCCACTGACGGCCATTCACGTACCCAAAACCGTCGATAATGACCTGCCGATTACCGACAACAGCCCGGGCTTTGGCAGTGTGGCGAAGTACATTGCCACCTCTACCCGTGAGGCGTCGCTGGATATCGCCTCGATGTGCGCCACATCAACCAAGGTATTTGTGCTTGAAGTGATGGGTCGCCACGCAGGTTGGATCGCGGCAGCTGGCGGTTTGGCCGGTGAAGGTTCTGGTGAGCCGCCACATATGATTATCTTCCCGGAGATCCCCTTCAACCGTAAAGCCGCTATGGCGCGGGTTGAAGAGAGCGTTAAGCAGTATGGCTACTGCGTGATCGTGGTCTCCGAAGGCGCGCGCTACGAAGACGGCACCTTCCTGGCCGATGCGGGTAATACCGATGCCTTTGGTCACCGCCAACTGGGTGGCGTTGCCCCGACGCTTGCCGGCATGATCAAGCAGGACCTGGGCTATAAATACCACTGGGCCGTTGCGGATTATCTGCAGCGCGCTGCCCGTCACCTGGCATCTAAAACCGATGTGGAACAGGCCTATGCGGTAGGTCGTGAAGCGGTAACGCTGGCGCTAGCGGGCAAGAACGCCATGATGCCGGCTATTCGCCGGATCTCCCAGTCACCCTATCAGTGGGATGTCATCTCTGCCCCGCTGTCTCAGGTGGCAAACCAGGAGAAATTCATGCCCCGGGATTTCATTAGCGAGGAAGGCTTCGATATTACCGACACCTGCCGCGACTATCTTTCGCCGCTGATTCAAGGCGAAGATTTTCCGCCGTTTGAAAATGGCCTGCCGAAAGTGGCCAAGCTGAAACTGGCCAAAGTAGAACGCAAACTGCCTGCATTCACGCTTTAAACGGTCGTTGATACCTACTAATTAATCAACAAAAAGCCCGGGAACGTCTCAACGACGCCTGGGCTTTTTGTTATCTAAAGGGTATGGCTGGCGTTAACGCAATAGCCACGACAGCACTAATAGCAAGAGCAGGATACCGGCCACTCCCTGCCAGAAGTGGCGTGGCTCTTTGCGCTCTTTATCACCTGCTATCCGCATGCCCAACGGCAGCCGTAGGGCATGCATAAACTCGGATAACCGCCTAAAGCGCAGTGGACGCTGGGGATCCAAGGCGCGCCTTAAGGCCTCATCAAGCTCAGGTGAGATTTCCGGATTGGTGGTTCTTGCGTGGCGATAAGCCAAGCCTTCAAGGTCGGTATGACTACGCAACCGGTTTGGCGTCAGGCTGTAAGGCAACTCGCCTGTCAATAGCCAATAGACGGTCGACGCCAGCGAGTATTGATCGCTACGCCGCCCGACACTGTCTCCTAGGGCATACTCGGGGGCGGTGTGCTCATTGAAGCCCACCTGTCGCAACACTTCGCCCGAATGGCGATGCCCATCAGCCTCCCGCATATGACAGGCGCTGAAGTCGGTCAGGACAACCTTACCGTGCGGGTCGATGAGGATATTATCGGGATTGACTTGCTGATGGAGGATGTCGCGGTGGTGCAAGGCCTGAACGGCTTTGCCTAACTGATTGGCAATATCCAGCCGCTGTGACAGGTTCGCCTGGGGATGGCGCTCGGCCCACTGACGCAAGGTCTCGCCTTCAATATGCTGCATCAGATAATACAGGTAACGCCGTGGCCGAGACGGCTCAACAACCTTGACCACGAACGGCGAGTTAACCCGCTCGACTACCCACTGCTGAAGCAGAAAGTGCTCTAGATAGGCATTGCGCAGCGAAAGCTCCGGGCTGGGCGCTTTCATGACCATTTCCCGCTCTGAATAGACATCGCGTACACGGTAGATGCGTGATTGAGCCGTACGCGACAACACCGCCAGCACTTCAAGCCCATCAAGCCGCCCCCCAGGGGCGAGCTCGGGCGGTATCGGCAGATCCCCGTATAACTGGCCGGGGTGGTCACTACTTTCTTCAGGCAGCTCATCGATGCGTACCAACTGAAAGCAAAACTGGTCACCACCATAGCCGCGTTCCTGAGCGCGTTGCTTGGCTTCATTAGCGAGACGCTCACAGGCCGCATCCAGATCGCTGGCGTCCTGGCGGATTAGCCGCACGAAGTCGGAAGGCAGCAAGGTACCCCCCACGGCCTGGGTCGTAAACAGAAAAAGGTCGCCCTGTTTCATGGGCAGATGGGTGTAGTCAATATCCAGACTGCCGTCCATGCCAAGCGCCCGCGATGGATAACGGTAGCCGCCCAGGTCCGTGACGTGATCACGCGTTAGCTGTTCGAACTCGGCGCCTCTGAGGCGAAACACCAGGGTGTCACCCATGTGGAACAGGTGGGCATCGCGTTCGCGGAAGATCAAGGCCGACAGCGACGACACGAAGCTACCATTCTGCACATGCTGGCTTTGGCCATAACACCAGCTATTGAGCGCTCTGAGTACGCGCGTCGCCGACGTTTTTACGTCCCAGTGATCAGGCGTGGAAAAATAATCGGCTAAAAAGCCTCGCACGCTTAGATCGCCCGCCTGCTTGGCCAGGGTATTACGCGCTAGCGAGTCGCTTATCACCGCACAGCCCCCTTTTGCCTTGAGTAACGGCGGTTCGGGGAAGCGTACTGACATGGAGCTGCGGTGCAGTCGCCGGTCCGGGGCAACAAATGCCTGACCGTAACTGATCAGCAATTGGGCATGGGCCAAGTCATCCTCCTGAGCATCAGCATTGGCAACTGACATCACTGTCTGGGAATTCCTATGATACACGCTGGAGATACTGAACGATGCTCGCCAAACGTCGCGACGTCGTAAAGCAGACCGTGCAGCACGATCGCGTGATGGCAAACGCTTTGTCAGCGCAACACACCTATGTCGCATTGGCAATCTTGCGACCATGTTCGTATAATCCGGTGCTATTCATACAGCAACTTCGATTGCCTAGCCATTGTACGACCAAGGAATTAACGATGAACTTCGACAACATCCCCGCTGGTAAGGATTTGCCCAACGACCTCTATGTGGCGATTGAAATTCCTGCCAATCATGCCCCGATCAAATACGAGATCGATAAAGACATGGGGGCCCTGCTGGTCGACCGCTTTATGGCCACCCCAATGTTCTATCCAGCCAACTATGGCTTTATCCCCCACACCTTAGCCGACGATGGCGATGCGCTGGATGCGCTCGTCGTCACGCCGCACCCGGTCCAGCCCGGTAGCATTATCCGCGCACGCCCTGTCGGCATTCTTAACATGACCGATGAAGCCGGTGAAGACGCCAAGCTGATCTGCGTTCCCCATCCCAAGCTCAGCTCACTGTACGACGACATTCAGGAAGTCACCGACCTGCCTGAATTGCTGCGCCAGCAAATTGCCCACTTCTTCGAAAACTATAAAGATCTGGAGAAGGGCAAATGGGTTAAAGTCGAATCCTGGGAAGGCGTAGACGCGGCACGCAAAGCCATTGAAAAATCAGCAGCGGCTTACCACAAAGCCTGAACCATCGCTCTAGTTCCGCTTTTTACAGGGCCACCTTCGGGTGGCCCTGTATGTTTATAACACGCTTTATTTGCACAAAATCCCCACTCTGCTGTCTACCGTTGCCAGTCGTTAAAGTTTCATTAAGCTATCAGCCAAATATTGACCCATTGACCAAGGATGCACTTTGCTGACACTTCGACGTTTAGGGCTTTTATTACTGCTCGTCGCGCTACCATTATTGGCCCAGGCGCAGTGGTTTTCATCAGATGATCAAGATGATGATTTTCTCCCTGTTTTGGAAGCCTTTCAGCCAACGGCCTGGCACGATGGCGAGACACTGTTTATTGGCGTAGAAAGCACTGAAGGCTATTACCTTTACCGCCATCAGTTTGCGGTGGAGAGTCTGACGGACGACGTGCGCTTGGGCGACCTCGAATTACCTGAAGGCACGTTCACCAACGATGAGTTTATGGGCGACGTATATATTTTCCGTGATCAAGCGGTCATGGAAGTGCCTCTGGAAACCCCCTTTTCAGGACCGCTGGACGTCGAATTCACCTTTCAAGGCTGCGCCGACGCAGGGCTCTGTTACCCCCCCGAAACACTGTCTCTGCAAGCCACTGAACGTCAGCCACCAAGTCAATTTGCCGGCGGGCAACAGTCAGACACATCCAGCGAGGAACCCGCCTCCTCACCATCAGCTGATTCGGCTTCCGATAGCGGAAACGCTGGCGCACCACAGAGCGCCGATAGCCACTTCAGCAACCTGATGACTGATGCCAGCCTGCCGCTGGCGCTAGGACTTTTCTTCCTGGCGGGCATCGGGCTGACATTCACACCTTGCGTATTGCCGATGGTGCCCATCCTGTCTTCAATCATCATTGGTCAACAGCCTTCACGCCCTCGCGCCTTTATGCTGTCGGCCAGCTATGTGCTGGGCATGGCCATTACCTACGCTTTCGTTGGCGTGTTGATGGGACTATTCGGGGCCGGCCTTAATTTACAGGCACAGCTACAGTCTGCTCCGGTACTGATCTCTTTTGCCATTCTGTTCGGCGTGTTTGGTCTGGCAATGCTAGGCGCCTTTGATTTACGCCTTTCACCTCGCCTTGCCCAACGCGTCGATGCCTGGCAATCGCGGGCACAACGCAGCGGCCCGGCAGGTTTAGCACTGGCAGGTGCACTCTCGGTGCTAGTGGTATCGCCTTGTGTAACGGCGCCCTTAGCCGGGGCACTGGTGATCATTTCTACCACCGGCGATGCGCTGACAGGAGGTGCCATGCTGTTTGCGCTGGGTATGGGCATGGGCGTGCCGCTGTTGCTGGTGGGTACTTTCGGCGCCACTCTGTTGCCGCGTTCCGGGGCATGGCTGAACGGGGTCAAAATCGCGTTTGGCTTGTTGCTGTTTGGGGTAGCGATCTGGATGGTAGAACGCTTGGTAGCGCCGCCGGTTGCTCTTCTGCTCTGGGCAGCGCTTGCCATTGGCACGGCCCTGACATTGGGCGCCTTGCAAACCAACACGCCATCGGGCTGGGCTAAGGCACGCCAAACGTTGGGCCTAATCCTTTTGATCTGGGGTATCGCCCTTACCCTTGGCGCTTCACTCGGCTCGCATAACCCGCTGCGCCCGCTAAACATCCAAACGGCCAATAACAGTGACGCGTCAGCCCCCCTTGAGTTTCAGCGTTTAGACAGCTTGCCAGAACTCAAGAGCGTCATCGACACAGCGGAGGCCAAGAGCAAACCCGTCTTCGTTCATTTTACGGCTGACTGGTGCATCTCATGTCGCCAGTTAGAGCGCGAGGTCTACACCGACCCCGCCGTTATCGATGAACTTGCAGACTTTGAGCGCGTTGCCGTCGATGTCACCGACACCAATGAACAAAGTCGTGAACTATTGAACCGCTACCAGCTATTCGGCCCCCCTAGCCTGCTCTTTTTCCAGGATGGCCAGGAAGTCCGCGAAGCACGTATCCAGGGCGATATCAACGCCACCGACTTTGCCCTGCACCTGCGCGAATTAGCACGCTGGGAAGGGAGTCGCCAGGCGGACAACCGCTAGATATTGAGGCGTCCTGTCGCGAATGTCGTCAAACGTTCGTTTAATAATAGCGCCATGTGTCGAGCAGGTGATGGCTGGACATCGATAACGTTTTTCGGCACACTTTGCGACCATATTGGTTGAACTTCTGCTTTTATAAGCAGTAAAAAAGGGTAACGTTCGTTATCATGCGGCGTTCTCAACATTTTGTCATTTGGTTTACTGCGCTATCTGCTGCGCAATAAACGCCACTTCTAACGATAGTGATGGGGCTAGGTAATGGATATCCGTAAAGTCAAAAAACTTATTGAATTGCTTGAAGAATCCAATATTAGCGAGATTGAAATTCAGGAAGGCGAAGAGTCAGTTCGCATCAGTCGTCATCCCAATGGGGCAACGTGGCAGCCGCAGTCCATGCCGCAGTATGCTCACCCCGGTTATCAGCAGGCACCTACCGCGCCCGCTCCCAGCACCCCAGCGCCTGAAGAAGACTCCGCTCCCGGCATCAGCTATCGCGGTGAAGCCATCAACTCACCCATGGTCGGCACCTTCTATCGCAGCCCTGCTCCCGGCGCCAAATCCTTTGTTGAAGTTGGTGATACAGTCAAGGAAGGCGATACGGTGTGTATCGTGGAAGCCATGAAAATGATGAACCAAATTGAAGCTGACCGCGACGGCGTGGTGGAAGCCATTCTGGTAGAGGACGGTGAGCCGGTGGAATTCGATCAGCCAATGATCGTCATCGCTTAATCCTTCATTTCAATACGGATGGACTCTCCCATGCTCGACAAGGTACTTATCGCCAACCGCGGCGAGATTGCCCTACGTATCCTCCGGGCCTGTAAAGAGCTAGGCATCAAAACCGTAGCGGTGCATTCCAAGGCGGACCGCGAACTCATGCACGTACGCCTGGCCGACGAGGCAGTGTGTATCGGCCCGGCCTCCTCTGCTCAGTCCTATCTCAACATTCCGGCCTTGATCAGCGCCGCAGAAGTCACTGACTCCAGCGCGATTCATCCCGGCTATGGCTTTTTATCCGAGAACGCCAACTTTGCCGAACAGGTAGAACGCTCAGGCTTTACGTTTATCGGCCCCCGCGCTGAAACCATCCGCCTGATGGGCGATAAAGTCAGTGCCATTGAATCCATTAAAGCGGCTGGCGTACCTACCGTTCCGGGTTCGGACGGTCCGCTTGACGACGATGATGAAACCAATCTCGCCACCGCCCGGCGCATCGGCTACCCGGTGATCATTAAGGCAGCCGCCGGTGGTGGTGGGCGCGGCATGCGCGTCGTACACGCCGAGGGCCACCTGCTTTCCGCGATTACCGTTACCCGCACTGAGGCCCACTCCTGGTTTGGCGATGGCACCGTCTACATGGAGAAGTTTCTCGAAAACCCTCGCCACGTGGAAGTTCAGGTAATCGCCGACGGTCAGGGCAATGCCATTCACCTGTTTGACCGGGACTGCTCGCTCCAGCGCCGCCACCAGAAAGTCCTCGAGGAAGCGCCGGCCCCCGGCATCGACCCCGACGCGCGCGCCCAGGTCCTTGAAGCGTGCCGCCAAGCGTGCATCAAGATCAATTACCGTGGCGCGGGCACCTTCGAATTCCTGTACGAGGACGGCGACTATTTCTTTATCGAAATGAATACCCGCGTCCAGGTCGAGCATCCGGTTACCGAGATGATAACCGGCGTGGATATCGTCAAGGAACAGCTGCGCATTGCCTCGGGCATGCCGATGTCGATCCGCCAGGAAGACGTTGCTATTAACGGCCACTCCTTCGAATGCCGCATCAACGCCGAAGACGCACGCACTTTCATGCCGTCACCCGGCAAGGTCAGTCTTTACCACGCACCAGGCGGCCTCGGGGTGCGCATGGACTCCCACCTGTATACCGGCTATACCGTCCCGCCCCATTACGACTCGTTGATCGGCAAGCTGATCACCTGGGGAGAAGACCGGGAAATTGCCCTTACCCGCATGCGCAACGCGCTGGATGAATTGTTGGTTGAAGGCATCAAAACCAATATTGATCTGCAAAAAGACCTGGTACGCGACAGCTACTTCCGCCAGGGTGGCGTCAATATCCACTATCTTGAAAAGAAGCTCAGCAACTAACCCAGACGCCGAGTTTCATCCTCACGGGGTGGCTATCGCCATCCCGCTTTTTTTGCTGCTGCGGAGATTCGGAATGCCTTGGCTTCAACTCAAAGCGCACGTCCCGCCCGAGCAGGCAGAGCTGCTGGAAGAATTACTCCTTGAAGAAGGCGCAACGGCGATTGGACTTCAAGACGCCCACGATGATCCTGTCTTCGAGCCTGAACGCGGCACAACGCCTCTGTGGCAGGATACGGTCGTCACCGGGCTATACGATGATCTTGAAGGCATTGACGCCATGCTCTCGCGTATCGAAGCTGCCTGGTCGGAACAGGTGCCGGACGAGCCCTGCCCGAGCATTGATTATGAGTTACTGGCGGATCGCGATTGGGAACGCGAGTGGATGGAAGACTTTACGCCACTGCGCATGGGAGAAAGGCTCTGGATTGTGCCAAGCTGGCATGAACCGCCCGACACCGACGCCGTCAACCTGGTCCTCGACCCCGGCCTGGCGTTTGGTACAGGGACCCACCCAACCACCGCACTGTGCCTTGAATGGCTCGATAGTTTAGCGGTAAATGGCGAGCTCACCGACCAGTCTGTGCTGGACATTGGTTGTGGCTCGGGCATTTTGGCCATTGCTGCATTAAAGCTCGGCGCGGCCCATGCCGATGGGACCGATATTGACCCTCAGGCACTGCAAGCCAGTCGCGAAAACGCCGAGCGCAACCATATTGACGAAGCGGCTTTAGCCCTTTGCTATCCTGAGCAGCTGGCAACTAGCCGCTACCCAGTTGTTACCGCCAATATTTTGGCAGGGCCACTTATCGAAATGGCATCAACCATTGCGGCTCATGTGGCCCCTGGCGGTCGTATAGCCCTTTCGGGTATTTTGGCCAACCAAGCCGATGATGTCATACAGGCTTATCAACAACAGGGTCTTAGCATGGATGCGCCTGTCATGCGGGAAGGCTGGGTACGCCTTACTGGACACCGCATCGCTTAATTCATCGCTTACCACTCAGGCCGCCTTCACCCCGCCGTCGAGTCAGCGTATCATACGCCACCTCGAGCGGCCTGACGGTCGTTAATCGCACTATAAAAGCGCTAACTGCCATGACCTTATCGACATTATCACCGCTCAAGATCGGCCCGTACGCCCTGCCTAACCGGGTCATATTAGCGCCCATGGCGGGCGTGACAGACCGCCCTTTCCGACAGTTGTGTCGGCGACTGGGAGCCGGCTGGGTGGTCGGCGAAATGGTCACAGCCGACCCCAACCTATGGCACACACGCAAATCAAAATTGCGTATGGATCATCGCGGCGAACCCGACCCAAGGGTCGTGCAAATTGCCGGAGGCGATGCCGAGATGCTCGCCCAGGCAGCTCGACTCAATGCCGAACTAGGCGCCCAGGTAATCGATATCAACATGGGCTGCCCAGCCAAAAAAGTCTGCAATAAGGCTGCAGGCTCTGCATTACTGCGCGATGAAAAGCTCGTCGGCGAGATTCTTGACGCCGTGGTCAACGCTGTTGATATTCCTGTCACTCTTAAGATTCGCACCGGCTGGTGTGCTGACTCCAATAATGGCGTCCGTATTGCGCGCCTTGCCGAGGAAGCCGGCATTCAATCGTTAGCAGTTCATGGCCGACATCGCGAGCAGCGCTATACTGGATGGGCAGAGTACGACACCATAGCTGATATCAAGTCACGGCTGAGCATTCCGGTGATTGCCAATGGGGACATCACCAGCCCGGAAAAAGCGGCCGAGGTACTGCGCTACACGCAAGCAGACGCCGTTATGGTAGGACGGGCCGCCCAGGGAAATCCGTGGATTTTTGGTCAAATCCAGCACTTTCTGGCACACGGCGAGCATCTCGCCCTGCCTAGCCTCGAGGCGCGGCGTGGCGTGCTCATTGATCATTTAAGTGCTCTGCATGGCTTTTATGGCGACACCATGGGAGTGCGCATTGCTCGTAAGCACCTAGTCTGGTACTTGGGCGAAGATGCCCGCTTCACGCCAGATCAGCGGCGCGCTTTAAAGCAACAATTCAACGCATTGGCGACTACTCACACACAAGTCAATTGGATCAATGACGCCATGGCACCCGATGCCATCAAGCGTCTGCTAGCCAAAGGAAGCTATGCAGCATGACCGAACGCGATCTTGATATTGTTTCCAGCGACAGCGCGTCAGACAGCCATACACACCTCAATGGTACACTGGCGGACTCAGAGGCCAGCATGCCACCCCAGCCTCTTCGAGAAGCTGTGGAAACGGCGATGCGTCGCTACTTCGAGCATCTCGATGGCAGTCAGGCAACCGACCTGTACGCCATGGTGATGGCCGAAGTAGAGGCGCCATTGCTCGCCTGCGTGCTTGAGCACACTGAGGGCAACCAGACCCGCGCAGCGGATGTACTGGGCCTCAACCGTGGCACGCTGCGCAAGAAACTCAAGCTTTATGGACTTATTGAAGGTGACGCCCCATAACCCTTGGGCGGCGCTATTTTTCATTCTCCACTCTCACGAGCACCCTCATGGCTGATAGTACTGCGACCCCTGTACGCCGCGCCCTTCTGAGCGTTTCTGATAAAACCGGCATCGTTGAATTTGCCCGTGGCTTATCAGAGCACGGCGTTGAACTCCTTTCCACAGGCGGTACATTCCGCCTGCTACAGGAACACCAGATTCCAGTTAAGGAAGTTAGCGAACACACCGGGTTCCCCGAAATCATGGATGGCCGCGTCAAGACACTGCACCCCAAAATTCATGGCGGCATTCTCGCTCGCCGCGGGCAAGATGACGCAGTCATGGCAGAAAACGATATCACGCCGATTGATATGGTCGTGGTGAACCTCTACCCCTTTGCCGCCACTGTCGCCAAGCCCGACTGCACACGGCAAGACGCCATCGAAAATATCGACATTGGCGGCCCAACCATGGTCCGTGCCTGCGCCAAGAACCATGCGTACACAACAATTGTCGTCAACGCCGACGACTATGCCCGAGTGCTGGGTGAGCTTACCGCTCAGAATGGTCATGTCAGCGAAGCCACCCGTTTCGACCTCGCGGTAAAAGCCTTTGAACATACGGCAGGCTACGACGCTGCCATTGCTAATTATCTGGGCCGCCAGGTTGATGAAGCTGACGCTGAGTTTCCGCGTACGTTCAATCTGCAGCTACACAAGAAGCAGGCCATGCGCTACGGTGAAAACCCTCACCAGCAGGCTGCTTTTTATGTGGAGGAAGGGGTCAATGAACCTAGCGTGGCGACGGCAAAAATGTTGCAGGGTAAGCCGCTGTCGTATAACAACGTCGCTGATACCGATGCCGCCTTTGAGTGTGTCAAAGCCTTTGAAGACACCGCCTGCGTGGTCGTCAAGCACGCCAATCCCTGCGGTGTAGCGATTGGCGCCAGCGCCCTTGAAGCCTACAACAAAGCCTTTTCGACCGATCCTACCAGCGCGTTTGGCGGCATTATCGCCTTCAATGTGGCGCTCGATGCTGATACGGCTCGAGCTATCATTGACCGTCAGTTTGTGGAGGTCATCATTGCCCCAGGTGTCAGCACTGAGGCCGCTTCCATTGTGGCCGCCAAGCAGAATGTCCGGCTGCTGGATGTCAGCGCAAGCTGGCCCGGCGACGCCAAGCCAGCTTTGGATTTCAAGCGCGTTAACGGTGGTTTGCTGGTTCAGGAGCGCGATCAGGGCATGGTAACGCGCGATGCGCTGACGGTGGTCAGCGAGCGCGCGCCGTCAGAGCATGAATTGCACGATCTGTCGTTTGCTTGGCGGGTCGCCAAGTTCGTTAAATCAAACGCCATCGTTTATGCCAATCATGGCCAGACAATTGGCGTTGGCGCGGGGCAAATGAGCCGCGTCTATTCTGCCAAAATTGCGGGCATCAAGGCGGCTGACGAAGGCCTTTCAGTGCCAGGCTCCGTGATGGCGTCGGACGCTTTCTTCCCCTTTCGCGACGGCATTGATGCCGCCGCTGCAGCGGGAATTACCGCCGTTATTCAACCGGGCGGTTCAATGCGCGACCAGGAAGTGATCGATGCAGCTAACGAAGCAGGCATTGCGATGGTATTTACTGGCATGCGTCATTTCCGCCACTAATCGTTAACGACAGAACTAGCTACAAAAATCCCCCATCGATATTATCGATGAGGGATTTTTTACTCTTATAAGGGCATATCGAGAGAACAGAACTCAGCCGATATCAATGCACAGGTACTTGGTTTCCAGGTATTCTTCCAGCCCTTGATGGCCACCTTCACGTCCAAGGCCAGATGCTTTTACGCCGCCAAAAGGCGCTGCCGCATTAGAAATCAGGCCGGTATTGATACCTACCATGCCATATTCCACCATGGTCGACGGCATCCTGAACGTGTTCACTGACTTTCTTGACGCCATTCTGATCAATCAGTGGCCCAATATTAATATTGTCCTGAGTGCCATTGCCCACATTCAATTCGCTATTCATCGCCACGGCGAGTTTTTCGCAAAACGCGTTAATCACACTGGACTGGACTAAAAAGCGATTAGTGCAGACACACGTTTGCCCAGCATTACGGAATTTGGCAGCCATCGCACCATCCACCGCCGCATCAAGGTCAGCATCTTCAAACACGATAAAGGGGGCGTTGCCGCCCAACTCAAGCGATATTTTCTGCACATGCTCTGCAGCCTGTGCCATCAACTTGCGGCCAACTTCTGTTGAGCCGGTAAAGGTGATCTTACGCACTTTGGGTGACTGGGTAAGCGCCTCGGCGATTTCAGCGGCGCTCCCCGGGACCACATTGAACACCCCCCGAGGAATACCCGCACGCTCCGCAAGAAGGGCCAGCGCCGTGGCCGAAAACGGCGTTTGGCTTGCTGGCTTGACAACAATCGTACAGCCAGCGGCCAACGCCGCCCCCGCCTTGCGAGTAATCATCGCCGCCGGAAAGTTCCAGGGAGTGATAGCGCCAACAACGCCAACCGGTTGTTTGGTCACCACGATACGTTGATTGGCGTTGGCTGCTGGAATGGTTTCGCCATAGACGCGGCGAGCTTCTTCGGCAAACCAACGTAAAAAACTCGCCGCATAGGCAATTTCACCTGCCGCCTCTTTTAGAGGTTTGCCCTGCTCGTGGGTCATCAACATAGCAAGGTCATGCTGATGCTCGAGCATCAGATCATGCCACTTCAATAGCAAATCAGCCCTTTCCTGGGCAGTCAGCGAACGCCATGCGGGAAGTGCTGCATCGGCCGCTTCAATGGCTCGCTCGGTTTCCGCTTTACCCAGCCTTGGCATATCGCCCACTTGCTCGCCAGTAGCCGGGTTAAGGACGTTGATCTGGTCACCGCTGTCGGCCGCTACCCAACTTCCATCGATATAGGCAAACGGACAGTACAGCTGTGTCTCTTTAAGCGCTTCCATGACAGACTCCTGCCCCCAGATTAGGGACTCATCAGCAAAAATAACTTCTTCATGCTATGACGAAACAGGGTAATAGACCAAACGTAATGCAGTATCGTGTCGCGCTGGGTTAATTGATCAGCGTCAAGAACTCATGACGTGTTGCCTGATTGGCGCGGAAATCGCCCAGCATGACGGACGACGTCATGCTCGAATTTTGTTTCTCGACACCACGCATCATCATGCAAAGATGCCGTGCTTCAATGACCACGGCCACGCCGCGTGCTTGGGTCACTTCCTGCACCGCCTCAGCGATCTCGCGGGTCAGATTTTCTTGAATCTGCATGCGTCGGGCGTACATATCGACAATACGAGCAAATTTGGAAAGCCCCAGTACTTTTCCGCTCGGCAGGTAGGCGATATGGCATTTACCAATGAACGGCAGCAAGTGGTGCTCACACATTGAGTATAGCTCGATATCTTTGACCAGCACCATTTCGTCAGTCTGCGATTCAAATACGGCACCATTGACGATTTCCTCCAGCGACTGATGATAGCCGTGGGTCAAAAACTGCATTGCCTTCGCTGCACGTACCGGCGTATCTCTGAGCCCTTCGCGCTCAGGGTTTTCCCCAAGTGCGCTGATAATTTGCTGGTAATGCTGGGCGATGTCATCCGTCATGGTGAGCCTCGTCGAAAGTGTCGCGCACGATGGAAACAGCTTCATCGCACATAAAAGAATTGGCCTTTGGCCGACATGGCAATAATTGGACGCTGTCCAAACTCAACCATGTACAGAAAATATACTCTAAATAAAGTATGTACAATAAAATATTAACATAACGCTATGTGGATACGCATTTTAGCGCACCTCTACACTAGGTGGCAGCTTGGCCTCATGCGGTATGCTTCTATGCGGATGATAGAAAGACACTATGCCAGCCACTGGGGCTGATTAAGCACCAGAAGCTGTTGCTCTAATTGACGAATATGTTGATCCCAATACCCTTTGTCTGCGACCCAGGGAAATGCCAACTTAAAAGCCGGGTCTTGCCAGCGAGAGACCAGCCATGCGTTGTGCCGGATTAACCGGTAGGCCCGCAACGGTTCAATCAGCTTTATCTGCTGATGGGGGAAAGGCCTGGATTCTTCGTACCCTTCAACAATCTCACTCATCTGACGGCGCCACTCGTCGGGCTCATTGGCCGATAGCAGCATCCAGATATCCTGAATCGCCGGTGCCATCAGGCAATCGTCAAAATCAACCAGTGAAAACTGCTCATCACGCCCCAAAATGTTGCCCAAATGACAATCCCCGTGGCAGCGTATCATCACCTCTTCGCCCCACTGATGGGGCCGAAGCGCTTCCAGCATGCGGGTGATGACACTTTCATAACCTCGGCGCTGATGACGATCCAACCGCTGGCTATCGAATACCCGCTGCTGGGCATCTCTCACCCCCTCCAATAACTCTAGGCGTGGACGATGAGTAAAAGTGCCCTTGCTTGATACTTCGTGCAGTCGTCCCATCAATTCACCCAATGCGAAAAGGTCGGCATCGTTATCAAGCTCAGGGGCCTGACCAGGGCAGTGGTGGAATAACGCAAAACGATACCCTTCGTAGTAATGCAGGCTCTGCCCCTGGCTATCACGCCAAACGGTGGCCACCGGCACCCCGGCCTGGCTAAGCTCGACAAGAAAATCGTGTTCTTCCTGGATAGTGGTGTCCTGCCAGCGTTCTGGACGATAAAACTTGATGATCCACTGAGTGCCTTGTTCATCGCGGAACATCATCACGCGATTCTCATAGCTGTTGAGTGCAAACGGTTCCGACGTTGGCCATATATCCAACGACTCTACCGCTGACATCACAAGGCCAGGAGAAAGCTGGTGAAAAGCATGCGTCATGGTGACTCCAGGGATCAGTCAGTAAAAGCAGATAATCGACGGTCGCGTAGTGCCGCTAGGCATCATCAACCACCAGAGGTATGCGCGCTGCCGCCCATACATCGACTCGCTGCGCACCTGCCCGGCGTAAAGCCAGAGCAAGTGCATGGGCGGTGGCGCCCGTGGTGACAACATCATCAACAATCGCGACATACGCTGGCGGCGGTGTATCGACCACAAAGGCGCCCGCTAAATTGGCAAAACGCGCCTGCCGGTTCAATTGGCGCTGCGAAGGCCCTTGCTTGAGTCGCCGAGCTTCAAGCATGGGCAAGCCGCTTTGTCGGGCAAGTTCTAAAGCCAACCAACGCGCCTGGTTAAACCCGCGTTCGCGAGCGCGTTGTGGCGTCATCGGCACGGGCATTATCGCATCAAAGGGTGGCGACGGCAGGCTATCTTGCATTAATTCACACAGCAACATGCCTGCCCGAGGTCGGGCGTTGAACTTGAAATCGTGCACCAGTTTATTGATGGGCAACGCATAGCGTAACGCCACATGGGCAGCCTCAAAGGCAGGACGCTTACTGACGCAATGCCCACACAAGGTTTGGTGATTGCTTGTTAGCTGATCACCACAGCACGGGCAGGCAGGATGATTCCAGGGTAATTGCTCATAACAGGCTGAGCACCAGCTTACGCCCCCTTCAAGCGGTTCTAAGCAAAACGCGCAATAACCCGGCAATGCCCGCTTTACAAGGTCACCACCTGCGGCCACCCAGCGTTTCAACAGCATTGGCGCTCCTCATCTGGCGGATTCAACACTTTGTCATTGACTTTATATAAAAGATTGATAGCATACGCCTCGTTCTGCGGATGTGGTGGAATTGGTAGACACGCTAGATTTAGGTTCTAGTGCCGTAAGGCGTGGGAGTTCAAGTCTCCCCATCCGCACCAATTCAGATATAAGCTTTCTCCTTCTCGTATTTGCCTCATATCGCCCATTTGTTTATCTTTAGTAATTATTATATGCATTTTTTCTAATAATAAATACTCGACTGTGCATCCAACATATCTAGTGCGCTGGGCCAATAAAGTATCCCCCACCCCCGGTTCTACCGTCGCTAAGACCTACTCGGCGTCACGATGCATGGCTATAGCCGCAACCCGCCATCACACTCGATGATGCGACCCGTGAAATAATCGTTCTCGAGTATAAAAGCCACGCTTTGCGCAATGTTCTCCGCTTCGCCCAGACGCTTGAGCGGCACTTTTGAAGAAATGCGCTCAAGCATATCCGGTCGCATTGAAGCCGTCATGTCTGTATTGATAAAACCGGGCGCTACCGTGCCCGTGCGAATGCCGTAACGCGCAAGCTCGCTTGCCCAGGTGACGGTCAATGCATGAACGCCCGCCTTTGCGGCCGCATAATTGCTCTGCCCAGGATTGCCCGCTTTGGAGATACTGGAAATATTGACGATGACGCCTTTTTGCTGGGCCTCGATCATTTGCGTCGCCGCTTCTCGGCCACACAAAAAGACGCCCGTCAGGTTGATATCGATAACACGCTGCCACGCCGCCAGGGACATGCGCGTCTCCACCTGGCCCTCTTTGGCTTTCACCATTAAGGCATCGTCGGTAATACCTGCATTATTGATGCAACCGCTGATCGGACCCTGCTTCTCGGCAACGTCAGCAAATGCTTGCGCCACCGATGCCTCCTTAGAGACATCAACCACCACTCCCTGGGCCTCGATCCCCTGCCGGGCCAATGTTGAGACAGCGCTATCCAGGGCTTCACCACTAATATCCAGCAACGCCAGACGCGCCCCCTGCTGCCCCAGTTGCTGAGCCACGGCATAGCCCAAACCTTGTGCGCCTCCCGTTATCGCAATTACCCGACCATCCAGCTTCATTTGACGCTCCTTTCCATCTGCCTGTATCAATTTGATATGTTTCGCCATTCAAACTGACACGCAAACTATCACCCGGCAATCCCCAAAAAGCGCAATGCAGGGTCGCTATTTAGTCCGGCTTGTATTTCCATCAGACTGTCACCATATCTATCTGGACGTTTATTACGGAGTTGGTTATGCCCATTTTGGTGTTTATTTCCCTGTTCACGCTGCTTGATTTTGTCATCCTGTTCTCGATTGGCAGCCAAATCGGAATATTAGTGACCCTGCTGCTGGTGATTGGCACAGGGGTTGTAGGTCTTCATCTCATTCGCAAAGAGGGTGTCGCGACGTTTTCGCGCGCTCGCCAGCGAATGCAGGCGGGCGAAATCCCTTCCAGCGAGCTTTTGACTGGTGCCGCCCTGATATTTGGCGGCGCATTGTTAATGGCGCCTGGTTTTTTGTCTGATGCCCTTGGCCTCGCCTGCTTGGTGCCCAATGCCCGCCGCCTGCTGTTTAAACTGCTGACCGCGCTGGGTCTGAAGGTTGCCGCTCAGCGCACAACCGGCCATGACACGTCGTGGTCTGATCAGCAAGATGCACCTGGCTATCGTCGAAACGAGAGCGCCTCATCAGCCGACCAGCCACAAGGGCCAATCGACAGCGAAGGCACCTTGTCTTCATTTTTTGCGGGCTTTGCCCACAAAAGTTATCAACATTAACCGCCCCGCTTGGGGCCTTGACGATACTCAGGAGAACGTAAGCATGAATATCCGTCCTTTGCACGATCGCGTCGTCGTTCGTCGCGTTGAAGAAGAGCAGAAAACCGCTGGCGGCATCGTGCTTCCGGGCAATGCGCAAGAAAAGCCTACCCGTGGTGAAGTTATTGCCGTTGGCAATGGCCGCATTCTAGAAAGCGGCGATGTTCGCCCCTTGGACGTGAAAGTTGGCGATAACGTGATCTTCAAAGATGGCTTTGGCGTTGAAAAGCAGAAAATCGACGGTGAAGAAGTCTTGATTATGAGCGAAGCCGATATTCTGGCAGTTGTCGAAGGCTAATCATCGCCTCGACCCCTTACTTTCCCATTTCTTGAATTTTATTAGGAAGTAACGAACATGGCAGCTAAACAAGTCAAGTTTTCCGATGATGCTCGCAAGCGTATGGCGCGCGGTGTTGACGTTCTCGCCAATGCGGTGAAGGTCACACTGGGTCCGAAAGGACGCAACGTTGTTATCGAAAAATCCTTTGGTGCTCCTACCGTCACCAAAGATGGTGTCTCGGTAGCCAAAGAAATCGAACTGAAAGACAAGTTCGAGAACATGGGCGCTCAGATGGTTAAGGAAGTTGCTTCCCAAACCTCTGATGTCGCTGGCGACGGTACGACTACCGCCACGGTGCTGGCCCGCCGAAGCGATGGAAAAAGTCGGTAAAGAAGGCGTCATCACAGTTGATGAAGGTCGCGGCTTCGAAGACGAGCTGGAAGTCGTTGAAGGCATGCAGTTCGACCGTGGCTACCTGTCGCCCTACTTCGTGACCAACCAGGACACCATGTCCGTTGAGTTGGAAGATCCTTACATCCTGCTAGTGGATAAAAAGATCTCCAACATTCGTGAGTTGCTGCCGGTGCTCGAAGCCGTTGCCAAGCAAGGCAAGCCGCTTGCCATCGTTGCTGAAGACATCGAAGGCGAAGCGCTGGCCACACTGGTCGTCAACAACATGCGCGGCATCGTTAAAGTAGCGGCTACCAAGGCACCTGGCTTTGGCGATCGTCGCAAGGCGATGCTTCAGGACATCGCGATTCTGACCAACGGCACCGTGATTTCTGAAGAAGTCGGTCTGACCCTTGAGCAGGCGAACCTGGATCACCTGGGTACCGCCAAGCGCATGACGATGACCAAGGAAAACACTACCATCATCGATGGTGCTGGCGTTGAAGCCGATATCGAAGCGCGCGTTGGTCAGATTCGCACCCAGATCGAAGACACGTCTTCTGACTACGACAAAGAGAAGCTGCAAGAGCGCGTTGCCAAATTGGCAGGCGGCGTTGCGGTTATTCGCGTCGGTGCGGCCACCGAAGTGGAAATGAAAGAGAAGAAAGCTCGCGTTGAAGACGCGCTGCACTCTACTCGCGCCGCGGTTGAAGAAGGCGTTGTGCCTGGCGGTGGTACTGCGCTTGTCCGCGTTATGGCCAAGGTACAGGGCCTCACTGGCGAGAACGAAGATCAGAACCACGGCATCAACATGGCACTACGTGCCCTGCAGTCGCCGCTGCGTCAAATCGTCAGCAATGCTGGCGAAGAACCGGCTGTGGTCATCAACCGTGTGAAAGACGCTGAAGGCAACTTCGGCTACAACGCACAGACCGGCGAGTTTGGCGACCTGTTTGAAATGGGCGTCCTCGACCCGGCCAAGGTAACGCGTTCCGCGCTCCAGTCTGCGGGCTCCGTTGCCGGCCTGATGATCACCACCGAGTGCATGATCTCTGACGATCCGGACGAGAAAGATGCTGCGCCGGATATGGGTGGCATGGGCGGAATGGGTGGTATGGGCGGCATGATGTAATTGCCCCCGAGCCTTCCGCTCTGACGGCCTGCCGTCATCAAGAACCCCGCCTTGTGCGGGGTTCTTGTCGTTAAAGCGTGTTAAAATCGCGCTTTCTTATATTTCTATTCAGGCTGTTTTATCACCGTGCTTTCCAATATCCGCATTGTGCTGGTGCAAACCTTTCATCCAGGCAACATTGGTGCCACCGCACGCGCCATGAAAACCATGGGCTTGACGAACCTGGTTCTGGTCAATCCGCGTCAATTTCCCGAAGATGAGGCCACTCGCCTTGCGGCGGGTGCCGCCGATGTGCTCGACAGCGCCCAGATCGTCACTCAGCTAGACGAGGCGGTGAGCGACTGCGTGCAGGTTATCGGGGCCAGCGCGCGGCTGCGCAGCCTTCCCTTGCCGCATTTTGAAGAACCCGACGATATGGCCCAGGCGGTGACCCAGAACGCGCAGCATAGCCCGGTGGCACTCGTGTTTGGCCGTGAGCGATCTGGATTGACCAACGACGAGATTCGCTGCTGCACCCATCAGGTCAGCATTCCCGCCAATCCCGACTATGGCATCTTGAACCTCTCCCAAGCCGTGCAGATACTTGCCTACGAGGTGCACCGCGCATGGCGTAGGCGTGACGACAGCCACTATGTTTATCAGCAAGCGACTGAAACCACGCCGCCCAGCCGCGAACAATTCATGCACTTTCAGGAGCATTTGGGACGACTGATGCAGCAAAGCGGCTTTATTACCCAGCCCCATGCGCGTACGGAGGAACAGCTGCAAGCGCTCTTTACCCGCGCCCAGCCGAGTCGCAAAGAGCTTTCTCTGCTGCGTGGCCTGCTCAGTGCCTTCGAGTCCCATTTGCCTGATCAGTAGATCGATCCACGTAGACCATCGTGCCAAGACCGTTTTTCATACCGGCATAAAAAACGGCGAGCTTTTGCTCGCCGTTTCTTATGCCGCTAACCGATAATGAGGATAGTGGTCGTAACGCTGATTAACGGCCCAACCAGGCCATCAGTGCTTCACCGGTCGCCGCTGAGGAAGGCGGGTTTTGGCCGGTAATCAGCTGGCCATCTTCACGCACGTAGGGGGTGAAGTCGCCTGCCTTGCTGTAAATACCGCCACACTGCTGAAGCGCGTCTTCTACCAAGTGCGGCACAATCGCGGTCAACCCGACGGCGTCTTCTTCTCCGTTGGTAAAGCCTGTCACTTCGCGGCCTTTCACCAGGGGCTCGCCGTTGGTGTCTTTGGCGTTAACGAGCACGATTGGCGCGTGGCACACCGAAGCCACCGGCTTACCCTGCGCAATGAAGGTTTCGATCAGCCTGATAGAGTCTTTGTCATCGACTAGATCCCACAGCGGGCCATGGCCACCCGGATAAAACACGGCGTCAAAGTCATCCGCTTGCATATCGCTCAGGCGATGCGTGTCGGCAAGCGCAGCATTGGCCTTTTCATCCTGCTTGAAACGCCGCGTTTCATCGGTTTGGCCGTCTTCTGTATCACTTTTCGGATCCAACGGCGGCTGCCCGCCTTTAGGTGAGGCCAAAGTGACGTCGGCACCCGCGTCTTTGAACACATAATAAGGCGCGGCGAGTTCTTCCAGCCAGAAGCCAGTTTTCTCACCCGTGTCACCCAACTGATCATGCGACGTCAGCACTACCAAAATACGCTTGCTCATCCGTCTTCTCCTTAGCCATTCAAAACGTCATTGACTCAACGTGTGATAACCCTAGGTGGGGGCGTGCCCGCCTGGATGCAAGACGTATCGACGATCCTTTTCATAGGTCAACTTTATTTGCCACCAATGGTGCCTAGAGCATCATGGCGGCCAGCCAGCCAAAACCGATAAGCGGGACGTTATAGTGCAGAAAAGTCGGCACCACGCTGTCCCACATATGGTCGTGCTGGCCGTCCACATTGAGGCCGGCGGTAGGGCCGAGTGTCGAATCGGACGCTGGAGAACCCGCATCTCCCAAGGCGGCGGCGGTACCCACTAGCACCACGGTGGCCATGGGCGAGAAGCCGAACTGGACCGCCAACGGCACAAAAATAGCCGCAATAATGGGAATCGTCGAAAACGACGAGCCGATTCCCAGCGTGATAAACAGCCCGACCAACAGCATAACCAACGCTGCGAGCCCGCGGTTATCACCAAACAGGTCAACCGCACCGGCAACAAGCGTGTCGATGTCACCGGTCGTTTTCATGACTTCCGCAAAACCGGCCGCTGAAATCATGATAAAGCCAATCAGCGCCATCATGCGCATGCCGCTGGTAAACAAGTCATCGGCTTCGCGCCATTTGAAGATGCCGCCCAGCGAGAGCAGCGCGATCCCTACCAAGCCGCCCAAGATCATCGAGCCACTATAAAGCTGAAGCCCCAGCGCGGCGACAATGGCAACACCGGACATTACAAGTCCAAGCGTGTGTGGCTGGCTAGGCGTGACCGAATGCCCTGCCGACGTATTCGCTAACGGCTTGGCCGCATAATCACGTCGACCGCGATAGCTGAAGGTCAGCGCGACGATCAGGCCAAGCAGCATGCCACCGACCGGTATGGCCATAGCCATGGGCAGCATATCGCGGGTAATTTCCAGGCCCAGCGGTTCGCCCGCACTCGTCAGGTTGGCCAGTAAAATATCGTTGAGGAAGATAGCCCCAAAGCCCACCGGCAAGAGCATATAGGGGGCCGTCAAACCAAACGTCAGCGCACAGGCCACTGCCCGGCGATCCAGCTGTAAGCGGTTCATGACGACTAACAAGGGCGGTATCAATACCGGAATAAACGCGATGTGCACGGGGATCGCATTCTGAGACAAAATCGCGACCAGCACGACTGCCACCAACAACACCCACTTTACGCGATTCTGGTTAGCCACGTGGGTTTCTTTACCCAGCATCCTGATCAATACATTGGCCAGCATGTCTGGCAACCCGGAGCGGGAAATCGCGACAGCAAACGCGCCCAACGTTGCATATGCCAGCGCCACCTGAGCGCCTCCGCCCACGCCATCATTAAAAGCCTCGAGCGTCTGGTCCAGCGATAGACCACCGACCAGACCTCCTATCAATGCGCCAACGATAAGCGCAAACACAACCGACACTCGCGCCAGCGATAGCGCGACCATCACAAATACGGCAATAATAACGGCGTTCATCAATCTTCCTAGAGCTAGGTAGTGAAGTGGTAAGCGAGAAAACGCGGGATTTTATCAGAGAAAACGTCTATATGAGGCGACTTTCACCTTATATATCACTTTTAAACGCCACTTCCACTTTAGTCCAACATCTATTGCTGCCTTGCAGCATAATGCCTAGTATCCGCGATTCGCCTAGTTCGCGCTTACCTACATTAAACTTAGCTCAGGAGTCCGCATGAGCACCCTCGCCATCGTCATTTCATTAATATTGCTCATTTTCTTTGCTTACCGTGGGATTACTGTCTTGCTGCTTGCGCCGTTAATGGCCGCGCTGGCAGTGACACTTTCAGGTGAAGCCGCATATTTACTGCCTACTTACACTGACACTTTTATGGGGGCGCTTGGTGACTATGCCATTCAGTTCTTTCCGCTATTTTTATTGGGGGCCCTGTTTGGTCAGTTGATGGCAGATTCTGGTGCGGCACAGACGATCGCCAACGGCATTGTCAACAAATTAGGCACCCATCACGTCGTGTTAACGGTGGTCATCGCCTGCGCCATTCTTACCTATGGTGGGGTATCGCTGTTTGTGGTTGCCTTTGCTATTTACCCCATCAGCCGTGAACTGTTTCGGCGTGCCGATGCGCCCAAACGATTGATTCCAGGCGCTATTGCCTTGGGCTCGTTCACCTTTACGATGACAGCACTGCCGGGCACACCGGCCATTCAGAACGCTATCCCTATCCCCTACTTTGAGACCAATAGCTTCGCCGCGCCCGGCTTGGGGATTATCGCCGGGGTCATCATGCTTGGGCTTGGAACCTTTTACTTACAATCCCGAGTAAAGCGAGCAGCAGCGAAAGGCGAAGGGTACGGCCAGCACACAGAGCGCGAAGCCGAAGACACCGACAGCAACGCGACTACAATGCCGCTAGCCATCGCGCTGATACCGCTGGTGATGGTGATTGGCCTGAACGCGCTACTTACCTACTTCGTTTTCCCGTCGATGGATTTAAGCTTCATCAGCGATGAATTTGAAGATGTGTCGCCGAGTGGACAAACCGGCCTTTGGGCGATACTGATTGCCCTGCTGACGGCGTCCACCTGGCTGATCGTCAGCCGTTGGAAATATTGGTCTGATTTGAAAAGTACGGTGAACAACGGTTGTTTCGGCTCATTACTGCCGATTTTCAATACCGCCTCTGAGGTGGGTTACGGCGCAGTTATTGCAAGCCTTGCGGGTTTTGCCCTCATTCGCGATGCCGTGCTCAATGTATCACCCGGCAATCCGCTGGTTTCCGAAGCCATGGCGATGAGTGTGCTGGCAGGCATTACCGGCTCTTCTTCAGGTGGCTTATCCATTGCACTTGAAACGCTGGGCAGCGAATACCTCACCATGGCCCAGGAAGCCGGCATCGACCCTGAGCTCATGCACCGGGTGGCGACAATTTCTGCTGGCGGCATGGACACGCTGCCCCACTCTGGCGCTGTCATTACGCTGCTGACCATTTGCGGGCTCACCCACCGCCAGTCCTATGGACACGTGGCCATGGTCACTATTGCGTTGCCGATTGCCGCACTAATTAGCGTGATTACACTCGGCACCTTGTTTGGCAGCTTTTAACCGTTATCGCTGACTACCCATTGAGCTGGACGGCACTCTGAATATTTTCAGACACCTCGCCGTCCATGCTTTCCCAATGTCGTGGCATAGATAAATACGATTTCCCTTGAGCAGGGTCATGTTTTTGTTGGCGGCACTCCACTAGACTCAACCTTTTATGGGTTTGCCTGCCTCATCCCTGACTCACGGAAATGCGAATGTATTTTTTGACATCGCTTGCCCACCAATTTAAAGACAGCCTGCGCGATTTGGCACCCGTGGTGCTGGTGATCGCGTTCTTTCAGTTGGTGGTTATTCGTCAGCCGCTACCCGACACCCTGGCGATAGTCGACCTGGCTCGCAGAACCGGCCTTAATTGCCATAGCCGCTCGCGCCGCAGAGGTAGTCGCCGAAGGCGGCCTGATCATCGATACCCAAGGCACACAAAACACCTTTGCCTTTGCTCTACGCATGGTGGTCGCTGTCTCGGTTGGCCTGGCGGTCGTCGTCGGCGTGATTCGGATCTTCAAAGGCTGGCCTCTGCACATCATGATCATTACGGGCTACCTGATCGTCCTGCTGCTGACCCTGGTTGCGCCTGGGGAGATGATCGGTATCGCTTACGATTCTGGAGGTGTCACGACATCGACGATTACCGTGCCACTGGTCACCGCCCTGGGCGTTGGGCTGGCCTCTTCCATTAAGGGTCGCAGCCCCATGCTGGATGGCTTTGGACTGATTGCGCTGGCCTCGGTAATGCCGATCATCTTTGTGCTGCTATTCGGTATTGTCGGGCTTCACCTACTGCCGGGAGTCACCCCATGACGTTGATGACGACACTGTGGGGGACCTTGCTGGATATACTGCCCATTGCGGCGATTATTTTTGGCTTTCAATACGTCGTCATTCGTCAACCCGTCAAACGCCTGCCGCAGGTACTTAGCGGTTTTGCGATGGTGTGGGTGGGACTATCTTTCTTTTTGGTCGGCCTTGAACAAGCCCTGTTTCCGCTCGGCGAACTGATGGCGACCCAGCTCACCCAGCAGAATTTCCTACCTGTTTTAGCACAAGACGAGCAGCGCCACTGGAGCGACTATTACTGGGTCTATATCTTCGCCTTTACCATCGGCGCGAGCACGACCATTGCCGAACCTTCGCTTATCGCGGTCTCAATGAAAGCAGGACAGATTTCCGGCGGAACGATCAACCCGCTGATGCTGCGTATCGCCGTCGCGATTGGTATGGCCTTCGGGATTACGCTGGGTGCATGGCGCATCGTCATGGGGTGGCCACTTCAGTGGTTTGTCTGCACGGCGTACCTGCTGGTGATCGCACAAACACTTCGCTCGCCACGCTCGATCATACCGCTCGCCTACGACTCAGGCGGAGTGACAACGTCCACCATTACCGTACCCATTATCGCCGCTTTGGGATTGGGTCTGGCCTCCACCATCCCTGGCCGTAGCCCGGTGATGGATGGTTTTGGCATGATTGCGCTAGCTTGCTTGTTCCCCATCATCACCGTCATGGGCTACGCGCAGCTTGCCGAATGGCGTTCCAAGCGCACGCTAAAGATAGCCAATTCGGCATCCTACAAAGCCCAGCCTTCTCAAAAAGGAGATCGTAATGCACTTTAAGCTGATTGTTGCGATGGTCGAGGATGACCTGACGGATGACCTGCTGGATGCAGCTCGAAAAGCGGGAGCGACCGGCTCAACTGTAATCAATAACGCACGCGGCGAAGGGCTGAACAAAGCGCTGGGGATTTTCGGCATGGAGATTACAGCACAGCGGGATATGTTGCTGTTTCTCGTCGAAGCGCACCGAAGCCAGCAGATCATGGAAGCCATTGCCCGAGTTGGCGAGTTTGACGAAACCCCGGGCACCGGCATCGCGTTTGTAGTGGATGTGGAAGATGCAGTCGGGGTAAAGCATCAAATAGCAGCACTCTCCGATACCGCGGGTCAAACCAGCAAGCCGTCTTAATTCATCCGCCAGCGTCGCCACTGGCGGGAGAGCACCCCATGCTTGGGTGACAGCAATAACGCCATGAAGAACCAGCCGGTGGCCACCAGCACGATCGTACCACCCGAGGCTACATCGAGCATCGCCGATAACCAGAGCCCGATGACAGCGGAACTAACGCCTACCGATACGGATATCAGCATCATGGTGCGAAAGCGATCGGTCAGCAGGTGGGCGGTCGCTCCAGGGGTGATCAGCATGGCCACCACCAAAATAATACCCACCGTCTCAAGGCTCGCCACAATGGTCAGCGTCAGCAGCAAGATCAGCCCGTAGTGAATCACGCTGGTATTGAAGCCGAGCGCCTGGGCCTGCTGAGGGTCAAAGGCGTAGAGAAGTAGCGGTCGAAAAAAGAGCCAAACCGCTATCAGCGCAATGATGCTGGCGATCAGCGTCAATAACAGCGCCGACTCCCGCACGCCCAGCACATTACCAAACAGAATGTGCATCAGGTGAGTATTGGAGGCGATTTTACTGATGATCACAATCCCCAGCGCAAAGGCACCGGTGAACATCAACCCCATGGCAGCGTCTGACTTGATCCGGGTATGCCGCTCGATCGCCCCTATGCCTATGGATGTCAGTGCCCCGGTGATAAAGGCACCGATAAAAAACGGCCAGCCGAGCAGGTAGGCAATCGCCACACCCGGCAGCACCGCATGAGAAATGGCATCACCCAGCAGTGACCAACGCTTGAGAACCACATAGCAGGAAAGCAGCCCACAAATGGCGCCCACCATCACCGAGGTCAACAGGGCGCGCTGCATAAAGCGGTACTGAAAAGCATCGGACAGCGACGCCGGCAACAGGTTGACCACTGCCATGAGCGCATTCATAAGACTATTCACCAGCCCGCTACCAAAGGCGTCTAACAATTCGGTCATGCGTCGACTCCTTATTGGCCCAACGCGGTGGGCATGGGGCTTTCAGTTTGCGCCACATCACTGTCCGCAGACTCAAAGGCACCGACTGCTAGCGCAGCCAGCCTGGCGTCACTTAGCATATCGTCGGGCCGTCCTACCCCGCGAATCACACGATTAATCAGCACAACATGATCAACGTAGCGACGGGCGCTAGGCATATCGTGGGTTACCATGATCACCGTGCGCCCTAGCTCTCGCTCGCGACGCAACACCTCCAGGATCAGCTGCTCGCTGGGTGGGTCAACACCGGCAAGGGGCTCGTCTAACAGCAGGATGTTGGCCTGCTGCGCTAGCGCTCGGGCGAGTAGCACGCGCTTTTTCTGCCCGCCGGAAAGTGCGCCAATCGGTCGATCCGAAAACCCCAACATATCAACAG
>JAIVHM010000220.1 GCA_020201095.1 Halomonas sp.
GCGTCATCGCCGGGCGCTTTAGTCGCCGTCTCGGCATTGCCCGCGTCGCGTTTATCGCGCTGGCTACCTCGGGCGCCTTGTGCCTGGTTTACCCGCTCATTGGCGCCGCCCCGCCGCTTTTGCTGATCGCCCTTTTACTGATCTGGGGCTTTAGCGTGATCGCCGATTCTGCGCAGTTTTCAGCCCTGGCCAGCGCCACCGCGCCGCCCGAGCGCCTAGGCGCAGCGCTTGCCATGATGAATGCCATTGGCTTTGGCCTGACCATCCCGTCTATCGCACTGGTCACTGCTCTATGGTCAGATCAAGGCCTGGCGGTGATCTGGTGGCTGTTGCCGGGGCCGATACTTGGGTTAATGGCCATGCGCGGGCTGAATCGTCACCCGGCTAGGGCCTGACGCCCTACCCTTAATCGCGCTATACTTGACGCCATTTTTTCGACCCTATTTATGAATTCCACGCTTCCCTGCGGGAAGCATCGTTGCGGTGAGCCAATCCATGGAAAAGACCTACCAACCCGAACAGATCGAAACTCGCTGGTACGAGCGCTGGGAAGCCGACAACCGTTTCGCGCCTACCGGCCGCGGAAAACCCTTTTCGATCATGATTCCACCGCCCAACGTGACCGGCAGCCTGCACATGGGCCATGCGTTCCAGGACACCATCATGGACACCCTGACGCGCTGGAAACGGATGCAGGGCAATAACACCCTGTGGCAGGTAGGCACCGACCATGCGGGCATCGCCACGCAAATGCTGGTGGAACGCAAAATCGCCGCCGAGGAAAGCAAAACCCGCCACGACCTGGGCCGCGATGCATTTATCGACAAGGTCTGGGAGTGGAAAGAAGAATCCGGCGATCACATCACCCGCCAACTGCGCCGCATGGGCGCCAGCGTCGACTGGTCCCGCGAGCGCTTCACCATGGACGACGGCTTCTACAAAGCCGTGCAGGAAGTCTTCGTGCGCCTGCATGAAGAAGGCCTGGTATATCGCGGCAAGCGGCTGGTCAACTGGGACCCGACGCTGCACACGGCGATTTCCGACCTTGAAGTGGAAAACAAGGAGCAGCAGGGCAGCTTCTGGCACTTCCGCTACCCGCTGGCCGATGGCGCCCAAACCGCCGACGGCAAGGACTATCTGGTCGTCGCCACCACCCGTCCGGAAACTCTCTTGGGCGATACCGGCGTGGCGGTCAATCCGGAAGACGCGCGCTATGCCTCGCTGGTCGGCAAGTTCATCGAGCTGCCGCTGGTCGGCCGCCGCATTCCCATCGTCGCCGACGAGCACGCCGATATGGACAAAGGCTCGGGCTGCGTGAAGATCACCCCGGCCCACGACTTTAACGACTACGAGGTTGGCAAGCGCCAGGATCATCTGCTGATTAACGTCTTCAGTCAGAATGCCACCATCCTTGAGCGCGCCGAAATTTACGACCTCAAGGGTCAGCCGCAGCCCGATGAAGACGCCAGCCTGCCCGCCAAGTACGCCGGGCTCGACCGCTTTGAAGCACGCAAGCTGATCGTTGCCGACATGGAAGCGTTGGGCCTGCTCGAGCAGGTAGAGACCATCAACAACACCATGCCCTACGGTGACCGCTCGGGTGACGTGATTGAGCCGCTGCTTACCGACCAGTGGTTTGTGGCCGTCGAGTCTCTCGCCAAGCCCGCCATCGAAGCGGTGGAAAACGGTGACATCGAGTTCGTGCCCAAGAACTACGAAAACATGTACTTCGCCTGGATGCGCGACCTCCAGGACTGGTGTATTTCCCGCCAGCTGTGGTGGGGCCACCGCATTCCGGCCTGGTACGACGCCGAAGGCAATGTCTACGTTGCCCGCACCGAAGCCGAAGCCCGTGAGAAGCATGCGTTAGGTGCCGATGTTGAGCTGACACAGGACGAAGACGTACTCGACACCTGGTTTAGCTCAGGCCTCTGGACCTTTGGCACCCTTGGCTGGCCGGAACAGACCCCGGAGCTTGAGACTTTCCACCCGTCAAGCGTGCTGGTCACCGGCTTTGACATCATCTTCTTCTGGGTCGCCCGGATGATCATGATGACGCTGAAGTTCACCGGCGACGTCCCATTCAAGACGGTTTATGTGCACGGACTGGTGCGCGACGGCCAGGGCCAGAAGATGTCCAAATCCAAGGGCAACGTACTGGACCCCATCGACCTGATCGACGGCATCACGCTGGATGAGCTGCTCGAAAAGCGCACCGGCAACATGATGCAGCCGCAAAAAGCCAAGGCAATTGCCAAAGCGACCAAGGATGAATTCAAGGACGGTATCGAGCCCCACGGTACCGATGCGCTGCGCTTTACGTTTCTTTCCCAAGCGACGACCGGGCGCGATATCAAGTTTGATATGAGCCGTCTGGATGGCTACCGCAACTTCTGCAACAAGCTTTGGAACGCCTCACGCTATGTGCTGATGAACGCCGAGGGCGAGGATTGCGGCACCACACTGGACGGGGACGGCGTCAGCGCTGTCGAGCTTTCTCTCGCCGACCGCTGGATTATTTCCGAGCTGCAGAAAACCGAAGCCCAGGTCACCAAGGCAATGGACGAATACCGCTTCGACCATGCCTCCCAGGCGCTGTATGAATTCGTCTGGAACGAATACTGCGACTGGTATCTGGAGCTTTCCAAGCCAGTATTGTGGGACGACAATGCGACGGCTGAGGCCAAGCGGGGAACGCGCCGCACGCTGGTGCGCGTGCTGGAAGCCATCCTGCGCCTCGCCCATCCGATGATGCCCTATATCACCGAAGAGATCTGGCAGCGCGTCGCACCACTGGCGGGCGGCGCCGAGATGAATATCGCCCCCGGCAAACCGCTCGACGTGCTGCTCACCAAGGGCCAGCCGGAAGACGCCGAGCGTCTGGAAAGCTACCGCCACTTCCTCGCCAAACTGGCCAAACTGGAAAGCGCCGCCTGGCTTGAAAACCCCGATGATGCACCGCTCTCCGCTACACAGCTGGTTGGCGACATGGAAGTGCTGGTACCCATGGCAGACTTGATCGACAAAGACGCCGAGCTCCAGCGCCTCGCCAAGGAAATTGACAAGCAGGACAAACTGATCGGCGGCATCGAGAAGAAGCTCGGCAACGAAGGCTTTATCGCCAAGGCCCCGGAAGCCGTGGTCGAAAAAGAACGCGGCAAGCTCGCCGACTTCCAGGCGGCCAAAAAGCTGCTGGAAGAGCAGCAGGCTAAAATTTCAGCACTGTAGAGATAACGAGTCGAGGTATCAAAACGGCACCGAGACAGGTGCCGTTTTGGGTTTTACCCTGCCGCGAGTGCGCTGATTGGATTAGGAACAAAACTTTTTATAACCTGACCAAAGTAATTGGACCGTTTGTTCCTGTCGCTCAGGACCCTGTCACGGACATTCGCTGAGTGAAGCTGTCCTACATTCACCCATTGAGGTCACTTCAACCATGCGGACAACCTCCGAAACGTTCAGCAACACGCACCCCACCATACCGCCACTCGACCCTGGTCGTGTTGCGCTGTTTGAGGAAGCCGGCCTGACGGTCAAACAGCTGGAACCGCTGGGCGTCGAGATTTACGGCGCTGATGTTCGTCACCGGCTCCCAGAGCCTGTGATTGAAGCGCTAGAAGTGGAAATGGCGAACCGGGGTTTCATCGTCTTCAAGCACCAGGCGGATCTCTCGGCCGATGAGTTGGTCAACGCAAGCAAATGGTGGGGCGCGGGTGAAATCCATTCGACGCACGGGGTCCACCCGGCAACGCCTGGCATGAACCGGGATATCTTTCGCTGCTCCAACGACAACCGCTACGGCATCCTGGGCGTGGGCCCGCAGTGGCATAACGATGGCAGCTTTGAGGCCGCCACGTTCTCCCACTCCGCCTACTATATGGCGCGCGCCCCTGAGCAGGGCGGTGGCACGCACTTTGCCCACCAGGGGGGCGCCTTTGATGTTCTGTCTGAGGAAAAGCAGGCCTTCTGGGAGCGATTGGTGTCGGTCAACTCGGCATCAGGTGTGAGTCACCCCGTCGTCCACACGCACCCTATATCAGGACGCAAGAGCGTATGGCTGCACCTGGGAATGACCGGCGCGGTGTTGGAGCGGCTGCCCGAAGAGGGTGTCGCCATTGATGAGTTGCAGCAAACACCCGCTTCCACCGAGCAGCTTCGCTTGCTCAACGAAGACGAAATGAAGCAGCTCTTCAATGACTACAACGACTTATTGAACGCGTCATTCGAAAAAGGCTACGGCATACGTTATCACTACGACACCGGCGATCTCCTCTACATTGACAACTGGGCGCTGGCCCATCGGGCAGCACCTGAAGCGCATATGTCGGTAGAAGAACAGGGCCTGAGGATCATGGATCGCGTGACGATCAAGTCCAGGCAGAACTTGGCGCCTCACTTTGAATTGCCGCAATACATCAACTTATCCGGCCCGCACCCCTTCAATCGCGACGGCGTCTGGAAAGCCGGCGGCGTTGGTTTCCGCTGGAAAGATGATATCCCCATGCAAAATTGATGTTCCATCTGGCCTGCAGGACTGCGCCTTTCAGCCGCGCCTGCGCCATTTTTAACGATGAACGGTGTAAGGTTGGCGTTAGAACAGCCACTTAGTCGTGGCACCAAAGACTTGTTCAACACGGATGACGCCATGCCGACACCCTTAGAGGCGCGCCTGCAGTCCCTGGAAACAGTGCTGCAACAGGCCAAGATTAGCTATCAATCGCTATCACCGATGGCGGATACCGGGCTTGCCCACGACCATGTTTGGCTACACCGCAACGCTGGCGACTGGGTAGCGCGGCTGCCCAAACAAAGCCAGATGAACCTGGCACCAGCCGACAACCTCGCCTACGAAGCCGCCTGCTACGAGCGTGCCAACCAAGGCGGCCACGTGCCGCGATTACATGGCTTGCTTGAGGTTAGCGATACTCTGCCGCGCGGCGGTTTGCTGGTGGATGCCATCGAAGGGCGTCTGGCTCAACTGCCAGAAGACCTGCCGCGCATCGCCGAGACGCTTGCCAGCCTACACCGCTTGCCACTCCCTTCTCAGCCATTACCGCTGCAAGCCCCCAGCGAGCCGTGGCAGGCCATGCGCGAGGAAGTTGGCCGTCAGGCAGAATGGCTGGACCGGGCAGATTTAAGCGCCTCGGTCATTTCCCGTATTCGCGATGAACTGGCCGCCCTGCCGGTAAAGCTGCCCGACGCTGAGCGCTGCCTGATCAGTTTTGATACCCACCCCGGCAACTTCCTGATCGATGCTCAGGGCCGCGCGGTACTGGTGGATTTAGAGAAGTGTCGCTACGGCCTGCCGGGTATCGATCTCGCCCATACCAGCCTCTACACCTCGACCACCTGGGACCTGAATAGTCAGGCAGTGCTGTCACTGGAGGAGGTCGTTGGGTTTTACCGCCGCTGGCAGGCCGCCATGGGCACATCACCCAGCGTCGAAACGCTGGTAGCCTGCCGTCGTGCCACCTGGCTATGGTCGCTGACCTGGTGCGCCAAGTGGCGTGCCCAGCACCTGAACGCAAAAGATGCCCAGCAGCGGGGGGAAGACTGGTCGGCAGAACTGACGGATGCCGCCGTGATTGACCACGTGCGCGAACGCGTTGAGCATTACCTGTCACCGCCCATTATCGACCATGTTCAAGACGAACTTCAGCGCCTGCGCGCGACACTTTAAGTCATGCTAATCGATTAACGCCTGCTCACCCTGACCTGCTTATCCTAAAAGAGGTACCCATGGCCAAACCCCGTTACCGCCGCTTAGCCTTGATAGCACCCCTGCTGGCACTGGCACTGCCCGCCGTGGCCGCCCCAGATCCCAGCGACTGGCCAGCCGTTCTGGACGAGGCTGAAGGCCAAACCGTTTACTGGAACGCTTGGGGCGGTGAAGCGCGCACCAACGCCTACATCGACTGGGTGGCACAACAGGTCGATGCGCGTTATGGCATCGAATTGGTACACGTCAAACTCGGCGATACCTCAGAAGCCGTGTCACGCGTGCTGGCGGAAAAGCAGGCAGGCAACGACGATGCGGGCAGCGTGGATATGATCTGGATTAACGGCGAGAACTTTGCCGCCATGAAAGATAACGACCTGCTGTTTGGGCCCTGGGCCGAGTCACTGCCCAACTACCCGCTCAGCGACCCGGACAATACTCCCGCCGTGCGCTACGACTGGACGATCCCGGTCGACGGGCTCGAGTCGCCCTGGAGCAGCTCCCAGGTGGTGTTTTACTACGATACGGCGCTGGTAGAAGAACACCCCGACAACATGCCAGAGCTGCTGGACTGGGCGGCGCAGAACCCCGGCGAATTTACCTACCCGCAGGTGCCCAACTTCCTGGGCAATGCGTTTATTACCCAGGCGCTAATGGAGCTGAGCGATAACACCGAGGTGTTCTACGCACCGATGCAGGAAGAAGAGTTTGACGAAGCCACCGCGCCGCTTTGGGCGTACCTGGATGAGCTTCACCCCCATCTATGGCGCTCTGGCCGGGCCTTCCCCTCTAACAGTGCCGATCTGCGCAGCTTGATGGGCGACAGCGAAATCAGCATTGCGCTGTCGTTTAGCACCACAGAGGCATCCGGCGCTATCGCCAACTATGAGCTTCCCGACACGGTACGCAGCTACGTGCATGATAGCGGCATGATCGGCAATATGAGCTTTATGGCGATTCCCTACAACGCCGAACACAAGGCGGGCGCCATGGTCGTGGCGAACTACCTTATGTCTCCCGAGGCTCAGGCGGAAAAACAGGACCCCAACGTTTGGGGCAGTAACACTGTCCTCTCTATGCAGCAGCTCTCTGCCGAGGAGCGCGCCCTATTCGACGAAATTGATCTAGGCATTGCCACACTGCCACCTAACGAGCTTGGCGAGGTGCTCGGTCAGCCACACCCCAGCTGGATGGATGCCCTGGCTGAGGCATGGCAAGAACGCTACGTGAACTAGTCGATGTTACTTCGCCTAGCCCCGTGGCTCTTGATCAGCGTGCTGGTGGTGCCATTAGCGGCGGGTCTGCTGATGGTGATCCTCCCGGCGTTTGGCTACTTGCCGGCACTCGGCGGCGAGACGTTTCATTTTGACGCCTGGCAGGCGCTTTGGCAGCGCCCTGGATTATACCGCTCCGTACTGTTGAGCTACGCAAGCGGGTTGATCACCACCATGGTGGCACTCGCCATCGTGGTGCTGTTTCTGGCGGCCAGTCGCGGCACCTGGCTGGATCGTGGCATTCGGCGACTGGTCTCGCCGCTGCTGGCGATACCCCATGCGGCAGTCGCCTTTGGCCTGGCCTTTCTTATCGCCCCTTCGGGGCTGTTCGTGCGCTGGCTATCGCCTGAGTTAACCGGCTGGGAGCGCCCACCAGACCTCCTTATCGTCAACGACCCGTGGGGGCTTTCACTGATGGCCGGGCTGGTGCTCAAAGAAGTGCCTTTTCTACTCTTAATGTGCCTGGCCGCGCTGCCCCAGTTGACCCCTGAGAAGCGCGTCACCCTGGCGCGCTCGCTGGGCTACTCGGCGAATATCGCCTGGCTGAAAAGCGTCTTCCCGGTGCTGTATCCGCTAATTCGGTTACCTGTCTATGCGGTGATTGCCTACGCCACCTCAGTGGTCGATATGGCGATGATTCTCGGCCCGACGTTGCCGCCCACACTCAGCGTGTCGATTCT
>JAIVHM010000221.1 GCA_020201095.1 Halomonas sp.
CAGCATGCGCACCACGTCCTGAATCACCTTCGCGTAGTAGGCTTCTGCCTGTTCCGGCGTCAAGGTAACTTCATCCAAGCGCGGGGCCACGTTGCCGTCGGCGTCGGTGATCATTTCCATTAGCAGGACGCCGTCCACAAAGCCGTGGGGCTCGGGTACCCGCACGCCTGCCCCAGCCAGCCGGTAAAGCGCATCGACTTCCGCGTTGAGCCAGGCCTGCTCCTGTTCTTTCTGGCCGTAACGGGTTTTCTTGGCCATCGCTCTGGCGCGGCGAGTATTACGTTCTTTACGACCTTCCTGGTACTGCGCGGCTTGCTTAAAGCTACGCTGCTTGGCTTCTTTAAAGACTTTGGCGCAGCGTTCCTCTTCACCGCAACGCACCACGTAGACCTGGGCTTCCTTACCGCTCATCAATTGCATCAGTACTTCGTCGATCATGCCGTCATCGACCAAGGGCTGTAATCGTTTAGGGATTTTCATGGGTCGCTGCGTTGGCTCCTTTTCAGTTCACGCTCAAATAGACACTTAATGGCGAATGCGACGGACGCGAAAGGCTCGCCCCTTCAATTTGTCACGCTCAAGCTTGGCCTGAGCCTGCTGAACCTTATCCTGCACAACCGCCACATAGGCGCTGCGAGCAAGCACTTTTATCTTGCCTACCTGGTCACCGCGCAAGCCGCCTTCACTGGTCAGTGCACCCAAAATATCGCCGGGGCGCAACTTGTCTTTCTTGCCGCCGGCCAATTGAAGGGTCGCCATGGGCGGCTCAAACGGCGCAGTATTTGTCGCCTTGGGCAGCGGCTCGGTGGTCAAGGTTTCACCCAGCACGTCGGCTAATTTTTCCAGCCGGTAGGTTTCCTTGGGAGTTACCAAGGTACAGGCAATGCCGCTCGCGCCCGCCCGCCCGGTGCGGCCGACGCGGTGGACGTGGACGTCCAACTCACGCGCGATCTGGTAGTTGAACACCGCATCCAGTTGGGCGATATCCAACCCACGGGCCGCCACGTCGGTGGCTACCAAAATAGACGCGCTTTGATTGGCAAACAAGACAAGCAGTCGGTCGCGGTCCTTCTGCTCCAGATCGCCGTGCAGCGCGACCGCGCTAAAACCGGCATCTACCAGTTGGTCGGCCACCGCCTGGGTCTCGCGCTTGGTATTGCAGAACACCACGCTGGTGGTCGGCCGGTTAACCAACAGCAGCTGTTTGAGTGCGGCAAAGCGGGCGTCTTCGCTTGCGACTTGATAGAAATGCTGGTCGATGGTGGTGGCGTCATGGACCTCGGCCACCTTGACCGTTACCGGGTCGTGCATCACGCCTCGCGTCATCGCTGCCAACCCGCCTGATGCCTGCTCGTCCGGGAAGGTGGCACTAAACAGCAGCGTTTGGCGATCCGCTGGGGTGTCGGCAATGATGGCGTCAATCGTTTCCTGAAAGCCCATATCCAGCATGCGGTCGGCTTCATCCAACACCAGGGTCGTTAGCGAATCAAGCGTCAAAGAGCCCTTGCGCAAGTGCTCGTCAACGCGCCCCGGCGTGCCCACCACGATATGCGCACCGTGGTCCAACGATGAAAGTTGCGGCCCAAGCGGCGCACCCCCGCACAGCGTGAGGATTTTCACGTTTGGCATTGCCCGGGCCAGGCGGCGCAGTTCTTCAGCCACCTGATCAGCAAGCTCCCGGGTGGGGCACAGCACCAGCCCCTGAACCGCATACGCTTCCACGCGCAGCTCGGCCAACAAGGCCAGTCCAAAGGCGGCGGTTTTACCCGAGCCGGTTTTCGCCTGGGCCATGACATCGCGGCCGGCCAGCATCGGCGGCAGGCTTTGTGCCTGAACCGGCGTCATGTGGTGATAACCCAGCGAGTCGAGATTACTGGCGAGTGCGCTTGGCAGCGCCAAAGAAGCAAAAGAAGTATCTGACACAGAAAATTCCTGAAGGGGCGAAAATACCCCGCTAAGCATGAGCGGCCTTAATGCTTCGCACCATACCAGAAAGCGCCCCTTCGCGCCCTGTTGTCATGCCAGGATAGGGGCCAGTTGCGCTTGGCTAAGTGCTTGCAGATCCTTGGGCGCCAGCTCAATTTCAAGCCCTCGCCTGCCAGCGCTGACATAAATCGTGGCGAATGCGTCTGCAGAGCGGTCAATAAAGGTGGCCAAGCGCTTTTTCTGCCCCAGCGGGCTGACACCACCCAGCACATAGCCCGTCGTGCGCTCCACCTCTGCCGGTTGCGCCATAGCAGCTTTTTTGGCCCCGGCGGCTTTGGCGATCTGTTTCAAGTTCAGCTGCCCCGTGACGGGCACAATCCCCACCGCCAATTGCTTGCCATCCAGCTTGACGACCAGGGTTTTGAATACCTGTTCAGCGGCAACGCCCAGCTTGTCAGCCGCTTCCAAACCGTAAGACTCGGCCGCTGGGTCGTGGTCATATTCGTGAACTTGAAAGGCAATGCCAGCGCTTTTTGCGCTATTGATCGCGGGTGTCATGGAAACCTCGTTCGTTGAAATAGATTTATTGGCAAAAAATGCCAATGCCTTCCAAGCTATTAAAAAGCGCTAAATAAGGAGGTACCAGGACACGCCATCTTGACGACACAGGCAAGTGTCATTAGGCCGTAAGACGCACCTGCCAGTGTCAACGTTGCCGTCAACCACGGAGTGAATGCCACGATGGTACGACTCGATAAGAAAGCAACCAGGCTTTACGTGTTGGACACCAATGTCCTGATCCATGACCCCGCCGCGCTCTACCACTTTGACGAGCACGATGTCGTTATCCCCATGACTGTCCTTGAGGAGTTGGACAAGCACAAAAACGGTATCCGCGAAATCGCCCGGACGGCGCGCCAGATCAGCCGTACGCTTTCAGACCTCACCAGCCAAGTCACCTTCGACGAAATTCAAAGCGGTATCCCGATTCCACGTATCACCGGCGAGTCCGGCAAGCTGCACTTTCTTTGCTACCGCGACCTCAAACCCTTTGACTCCCTGGACGACAGTCCCGATAACCGTATCCTCGCCGAAACCTGTCGGCTGCGCGAAGAGCGCCCCGATGCCTCGGTCATTCTGATTACCAAGGATATCAACCTGCGGGTCAAGGCGGCGGCATTAAAGGTCCCCGTTGAGGATTACCTGAATGATCAAGCGTTCGACGATAGCGACGCGATGATCGAAGGCGCCCAGGTATATACCTCGGCAGGCCCGCACGGTGCCTCGCTTTGGGAAGCGCTTAACGTGGACGTGACCGTCGAGCGAATCGACCATCACACCTTCTACCAACTGAGTGGCGACATGCCGCGTCACTGGCACGTGGGTATGCTGGTGTCGGATAGTGAAAATGGTGCCGAATTCGAGGCGATTGTCCGCGAGCTGGGGCCATCCTCGGCACGGCTGCAACTGCTCACCAACTACCGTCACCATGCGGGTGTCTGGGGAGTCCACGCCCACGACAGTCGGCAAAACTTCACCCTTAACCTGCTGATGGACCCGGACATTGACCTCGTCACCATCGCCGGTAACGCGGGCACCGGCAAAACCTTCATGACCCTGGCTGCCGCGTTTCAGCAAACCCTGGACCAAAAGCAGTTCGAACGCATCGTGTTTACCCGGGCGCCGATTTCCATGGGCGAGGATATCGGCTTTCTACCCGGCACCGAGGAGGAAAAAATGTCGCCCTGGATGGGCGCCTTCCACGACAACATGGACAACCTGCTGCGTAATGAAGAAGGCGAATCCACCTGGGATAACGGCGCCACGCGGCAGCTGATCGGCTCTCGAGTGCAGATCCGCGCACCGAGTTTCATGCGTGGCCGCACGCTCAACGATACCTTCCTGATCATCGACGAGGCGCAAAACTTCACCCCCAAACAGCTGAAATCTCTGGTCACCCGAGCCGGGCGCAATACCAAAATCGTCTGCCTGGGTAACGTCGGGCAGATCGACACCCCCTACCTGACCGCCAATACCTGCGGCATGGCCGCCGTGGTAGAGCGATTCCGCGACTGGCCACACGCCGGGCATATCACGCTGAAAAGCGTCGAGCGTTCGCGCCTGGCACTGGCTGCCGAAGAACTCCTCTAACGCCTTCAATCTCTGCCTCCCGCCCTAGGGCAGGAGGCAGAGCGCGTCAGATTAATCGCGGCGAGCATTATCCGTCGGCGGCTGTGTGTTGTCCTGTTCATGCCACGGATGCTGGCGCCCCAAGGTGTCAGCGGCGTAGGCCTCTCGCTCTCCCAGCGGGCGTTCCTTGCCAATGGTCGTGTCCTTCCGCGTCTGGCGTTCAAGCTCGCAGTTGATTTCGGCCCCCAGCAATACCACAAACGCCGAAAGCAAAAACCACAGCATCAACACCACCACGGCCCCCAGGGAGCCGTACAGCTCGCTGAAGTTGGAAAAATAGCGCCCGTAAAGCGATAAACCGCCCGATCCCAGCAGCCACAGCAGCGTTGCCACCATGGTGCCGACGCTCAACCATTCCCATTTGGCGGCGCGCCGATAGGGAGCAAAGCGATAAAGCAGCGCGATGACAGCACTCATCATCACCAGCAAGGCGGGCCAGCGCATAAAATCGATAATCCGATCCAGGGGTGAAACAACCGCCAACACATCGACCAGCATCGGCACCAGGCCAATGAACCCCAGTGTTAGCAGGGTCATGCCAATCATGCCGAAGGTCATGGTGGTAACCAGCACACCCAGACGCCAAACGCTACGTTGCTCCTGCTCGCCATACACCACGTTCAACCCAACGATCAGGCCACTGACTCCTTTGGAGGCGATATACATAGCGATCAACAGGCTCACCAGCGCCGCCATCTCATTGCTCGACCCAATGCTATCCACCACGTCCTGAGCCTGCTTATCGATTAGCTCGGCCGCCTCGGGGGGCATCAACCGGATAAGGCTATAAAGTTGCTGGCTGGCTTCATTGGGGTCGAAAAACAGCCCACCAATAGAAATCACCGCCGCAATGGTTGGAAACA
>JAIVHM010000222.1 GCA_020201095.1 Halomonas sp.
AGAAACACTCGGCGCCTTCGTTAGAAGACGTCTCGGAAAAAATATTCTTAGTTACTTTGTCGATCCGTTTGTCTCTGGCGTCTATGCAGGTGCGCCAGAGCAACTGTCAGCGAAAGCCGCTTTTCCTCGCCTTTATTGCCTGGAACAAACACACGGGTCATTGCTTCGCGGAGGAATGGCTCAAATGCGTGACAGCAAAAAAAAGCGTGCACAAGATCATGAGCGAGGTTTCCCTGAGGCTTGGCGTGGCAAGCTTGTTAGCTTCCCTGCGGGGTTGTCTACCTTGACCGATGGCATCAGACATGAGCTGGAGCGGCTGCCCAACGTTCATATCGTGACTGGCAGCCGAGTGGAAGAGATCAATCGCGAGCATCACACATGGCATGCCGTCGATCAGAAGGGACAAGCTTTTACTGCCCAAAGACTAATACTGACAACACCAGCATGCGTCAGTGGGTCCCTCCTGAGCAACGTAAATACTGAACTTCAGTCTGAGTTGGAAAGCATTGTCTACCCACCACTTGCCGCTGTTGTGCTAGGTTACCCCAAACAGGCTGTTAAACACCCGCTGGATGGCTTTGGCATGCTTATTCCCAGCAAGGAACAAAAGCAGACTTTGGGTGCCTTGTTCTCTTCCACGCTTTTTCCGCAACGCGCGCCCGAAGGACACGTGCTTTTTACTTGTTTCATAGGTGGTCGCAGAAACCCGGCAGTTACCGACCAGTCAGACGAACAGTTAGTAAACACCGTAAGCTCAGACATCAGCCAGCTGCTCAGCATCAACAGTCAGCCGGTCTTTTCTAAAGTCGCACGTTGGTCACACGCGATCCCGCAGTACGACATTGGACATTTAGCACGGATTGCCAAAATCGATAAAATTGCCCAAACGTGCACAGGTCTTCATTTGATAGGGAACTGGCGTGATGGCATTAGCGTAGGAGAATGTATCGATAATGGTCATTTCATGGCGCAAAAATTACTTGGCACTGAGAATCATGCCAGAACTGCTTCGTAGTCGTCATTTAATTAAGTACGACCCGCAATAAGGATCGGCATCACAAGCTTGGCGTATAGCCGAATTCTCGGGTTGTAAAGTGCTGTGCTCAATATTGAAGTGCTCTCGCAATATCGTTTGCAACTGCGGCAGTATCTCTTCCCATTGGCCCATCGCTTCGACATCGATATGCGCTGCTAAAGCCTGGCTGTTTGATGACAGGCTCCAGATATGCATGTCATGAATAGCGCAGACACCATTCACTCGAACTAAAGCGCAGCCGACTTCATGCACATCGATTCCTTTTGGCACGCCTTCCATCAACACGTGCGTCACCTCACGCAGAAGTCGAAGGGCAGATATCAGTATCAAAAGGCTGACGAAAAGAGACAGTATTGGGTCCGCAATGGATGGCCCACCCAGATAAATAATCGCTCCGGCAACTATCGCGGCGACGGAGCCTAACAAGTCTCCCATTACGTGCAGGAGAGCTCCACGAACGTTTATGGTCTGTTCCCCACGCATCAGAACCCAAGCCACTACGATATTCACCAGCAAACCGACCCCACCGATCGCCAAAACCATACCGCCGGCAACAGTTGGTGTATCTGACATGCGGTGGATTGCCTCGAAGGCGATGAATACAATCACCCCGAACATAAACAGCACGTTGAACAGGGCACCAAGAATTTCCGCGCGTTTGAGACCAAAGGAGTGCTGTCGCGATGCTGGCTTCTTTGCTAACCAGGCGGCAAGAGCGCCAATCCCTAGCGATAGCGAATCAGTCAACATGTGACCTGCATCCGATAGCAGGGCAAGCGAATCAGCTACTAGGCCGCCGAACAGCTCGACAGCGGCAAAGCCCGTTGTAAAGACGAGTGCGAACAACAAGGTTTTACCGCCACTATGGCTATGATTGTGGTCTGGCATTTACGGTTAAGTCTCTTTGGTTATTAACTCTTTGGGTTCTATGTGTGTCGATGGGTTAATACAAGCTTTGAAGCCAGTTCTAAACAGGTTTTTGTCTGGGTCGTCTGGGGTTTATTATATTAAGTTAAACTACCCCGGTAAGGTGTGATTACCGGGGTAATGATATGCTTGAGTTATTCCTTTAGAAGGGTCTTGATCTTGTCGTGATTGGGAACGCTACCGCTGTGCACGAGGTTGCCGTCGATAGCCACGCCTGGGGTCGACATGACTTTATAGCCCATGATGGTCCCGGGATCGGTGACTTTTTCCACCTTGACCTCGATACCCAGCTCGTCGGCGACAGCCTGGATCTGGTCGGCAGTGTTGACGCATTTCTTGCAGCCGGTGCCCAGAACTTCAATTTTCTTCATTTTCGATACTCCTCTTAGGTCAGTGTTCCGCTGAACAGCCAAGGGCTCAGCAGATTGATTAGCCAGCCTACGACCATGAAGTTGGCCAGAAGGATGACAAAGATGATGCCCAGCAGTCGCCATTGCATGACCTGCTTGAGCATGATGAACTCGGGAAAGCTGGCCGCCACAGTGCTCATGCAAAATGCAAGAGTCGTACCTACTGGCAGCCCCTTTAGGATGAGGCTCTCCATTACTGGAATCACCGCGGTGGCATTGGAGTAAAGCGGAAGGCCCGCAAGTACGGCGACGGGAACGTTCCACCACTGACCGCTGCCCAGGTTTTCGGCAAACCAGCTGTCCGGTACGAAGCCATGCAGGGCAGCCCCTAGACCCACGCCAATAATTACCCACTTCCAGATCCGTCCGACTATCTCTTTGAGTTCGTCGCGCGCAAAGACATGACGGTCTTTCAGAGTCAGCGTTTTCGCTTCAGGTAGGGAGTCTTCATTATGGGGAGTCTCAGCGGCTTGCTGGTAGGCCTTGGCAGCAAAGTCCTTGAGCCAGCGTTCTCCCTTCAATATATCCAAGATCATGCCGCCACCGATGCCCACCGCCATGCCAATAACGACATAGACTAGGGTGAACTCCCAACCCAGTAGACTCCACAGCATGATCACAGCCACCTCGTTGATGATCGGCGAGGTGAAAAGGAAAGCCATGGTGATGCCCAGAGGTATTCCGGCACTGGTAAACCCCAGAAACAGTGGAATACTTGAGCAGGAGCAGAAGGGCGTTATCGCACCGAAACCGGCACCAAGTCCATAACCTGCGAATCGATTCTTCTGCTGAATGTAGTGACGGACCCGCCCTAGATCCAGGGAGGCACGTGCCAGCGCGATTATATAGATCATCACCACTAGCAAAGCGAAAATCTTGGTGGTGTCCTCGACAAAGAAGTGCAGCGAGGTGCCTAGTTTGCTTTCAGGATCCAGGCTGGCAAAGCCGTATATTAGCCAGTCGGCCAGCCAAGTAAATACCTCCAACATATTGAGCGTCTCTCTGTTTGATAAGTGCTTTCACACAGGAAGACGCAGCAGTCGGCAAAAGGATGCAGCCTTGATATAAATTTTTTTCTTATTCGTCCTGAGCGAGATGACAACAGAGTTGCCCCTGCTCATCGAAGACGATGCCGCATTGCGCAATCAGCCGCTTACGCAGGCGCTGACGTGCACGGCGCAGCCTCGCTTTGGTAGCTGGCAAGCTCAGCCCGTTTTGCCTGGCATAGTCCGCCTGCCTGACGCCCTCAATATCGCAATGCCTCAGGATGTCTTGATCCTCGGCATTGCAGTGGGGCAGAGCGCGGGCGATACAGCTGGCGAGACTGTCAACTGGTGCGGTGTTGGTGTTTTCTGACGCAGGTGGTTCGGGTACCTCACCGAAAACTAGGCGCCCGTCGCGGCGCTGGCGGTCGATTAATTGATGTTTCACTACTTTAAAGAGCCATGCCTTCGGAGAGGCGAGTTGGCAAAATGTTGAGCGATTCAACAGTGCTTGGGCGTAAGCATGCTGAAGCACATCGTCGGCCATATCTTGGTCGCTACAGTGTTTAATTAGAAATAAACGTAACTCGCGGTGATGTTTCTGCCAAGCGGCTTCAATACACGGGGCTTTGTTCGAGTGCACGAAAGTAGCTCCATTAATATCTATATGAATTAACCCGCCAAAGTGTGACCCCTTGGCCCTAATCGCCTCTACGGCTATCTACATAAAGCATATCTATCTATTGACGTAATCATTTCAATAGCCGAGTACGCTGTCGCTTCATAAGATCAGCCGAGGTCAAGAAATCACCTCAATGTCAGTGATGGACTGGGTGTGGTTACTATATGACCTTCTCGAAAGTTCAGTATGGCTCTAGCCGGGGACCATCCACTACACCAATTTTAGCACTGCTACGGCTGAGATATTCACACTAAGATGATAATGCTATCAGCTAATAATTAATAGCTATTAAAGCAATTATAGTTGGCGGATTGTATTTGATTGTTTTTTTGTGTGTGCAAATATTCCAAATAATAATATATGAAGTTATAAATAATTATGCTATTAATATCAATGCTTTATTGAATTTTCTACTTGCAGTGTCATTGGTGCTCACGCGTGAATCGACGCGAAAATGTAGTAGAGGCTAATATGAGCGAATACGTAGGTAAGTGTCCGTTAATGTATGGGGGTAACACCTCAGAGGGCAACTCCAACATGGACTGGTGGCCGGAAGCCTTAAATTTGGACATCCTTCACCAGCACGACTGTAAAACTAACCCGATGGGGAAAGCTTTGACTATCGTCGAGAAGTTAAAAAATTAGACTTCGAGGCATTAAAGAACGACGGTCATCAACTCATTCCACTGAGTCGTGTATCGAGGTGTGCGCCGTTCGCTGCGTAGCGCCCAGGCATTCCCTTTGCGGGGCAGACCCATCTGGATGGTGCCTCGCCCAAGCTCCCGATTGAGCTTATCGACAGTGGCCATCAGACTTTCGCTTCGCTGGGCGTCCGCTTCGGTTTGTGGTGTTTCCCCAAGGGTGAGCTGGCGGTTGGCCTTAGGGGAAAGGTCAAGCAGCATCAGGCCTGCTTTTTGGTAGGCATAGCCCTCTCGGCTGTCGTTGGTGGGTCGCTCCAGTGAGATAACCACGCGGTTGGTATATTGCGGTAAGTCGTTGCGGAAATGATTGGTACGGATAAAGACCATGACGGCGCTGGTCACGCTGCCTTGCTTGCGAAGCTTCTCTCCGGCCCTGGCGGCGTGCTGCCTCAGCGCTTCGCGTAGATCATGCGGGTTACCGGTCAGTCGACCGAACGAGCGTGACACCATGATCTGTTGCTTGGGTTCGCTCATGTCATCCAATTGAATCACCGGTTGGCCCCTCAACTCCCACACGATGCGCTCCTGCACCACGCTGAAATGCCGACGAATTTGCTTAGGGTTGGCCATCCGCAGATCCCATGCCGTCTCGATGCCCATGACCCGCAGGCGTTCGCCGGTACGACGGGCTACGCCCCATAGCTCCATGACCGGCAACTGCTTCAACAGCGCCTGAGTGTCGATGCTGTCAGCCATCAGCTTGCACACGCCCTGCTCCCGGTAAGCGGGATGTTTTTTGGCCGCATGGTTGGCAACTTTGGCCAAGACGCGTGATGGCGCAAAGCCCACCGAGACCGGAATGCCGGTCCATTGTTTAACGGTCGCTCGCAACGCCCGGCCTTGCTGCTCCAGCGTGTCGGGGTCACAGCCCTGGAACCCCACAAAGCTCTCGTCAATCGAGTACACCTCGACATGGGGGGAAAACTCGCCCAGCACCTCCGTGACACGCCGGGACATATCGCCGTACAAGGCGTAATTACTCGACAGCAGGATGGCCTGACGACGGATCTGGGGCGATAGCAGGTGCATCGCCGCGCCCATCTCGACGCCGAGGGCTTTCAGTTCATTGGAGCGGGCCACCACGCACCCGTCGTTGTTGGAGAGCACGCCCACCGGTCGACCTTCCAGTGTCGGGTTAAAGACCCGTTCGCAGGACACATAGAAATTGTTGCAGTCCACCAGGGCCATCATTGTAGCGGTGCCCCTGGCAGGCTATGCAGCACATGGGTGACGACGCCCCAGACATGGGACTCCCGACCGTCAATGGGAATGGGTGGATATGCGGGATTGCTTGCCTTGAGGTAGGTGCGTTGGCCAACCCGTTCCAGCCGTTTCACGGTCAGCTCGCCGTCCACGCAGATCACCACAATCCGGCCTGGCACCGCATCAAGGCTCCGGTCGACCACCAGCAAGTCACCGTGGTGGATACCGTCACCCGTCATGGAATCGCCCTCGGAACGCACGAAGTAGGTCGCTGCCGGACGCTTCACCACATACTGGTGAAGGTCCAGGTCGGTATCCAGGTGATCATCGGCGGGAGACGGAAAGCCTGCACGCACCGCACTCGAATAGAGCGGTAACGGGCATGACGGGGCCGCAGAGTCTGCTCGGCCAAGCAGTGAAACAGGCAGTGACATATAAGGCGCCTCTCTATAACTGTATATATAGGGCTATGTTGGCATCTTCTGTTGATATGCTTTAAATATACTGTATAAAATACTGTATGTGAAGCCTTCCTCTGGAGCATGCCATGAAGCAAGCAGACTTCAAAACCCTTGAGCAGACAC
>JAIVHM010000059.1 GCA_020201095.1 Halomonas sp.
GTTAGGCGCATTAAGGGCAGGAACCGCATTGCCTTGCGACAGTTTAAATCGGCTGATGGTCTCGGTGAGGTGGTCGGCCTGATCTTTAAGCTGCTCGGCGGCGGTGGTCGACTCTTCCACCATGGCGGCGTTTTCCTGGGTCATGCGGTCAAGGTCGGCAACCGCAATGTTGACCTGGCCGATACCGTCGCTTTGTTCACCGGTTGCTGAGGTGATTTCGCCGAGCACATCGGTTACACGGGTGATGTGACTGACGATGTCATCCATGGTTTCACCGGCGCTGTGCACCAGTTTGGTGCCGTTTTGGACCTTGCCCTGGGAATCTTCGATCAGGTTTTTGATGTCGTTGGCGGCGTCATTGCTGCGTTGGGCCAGTTTGCGGACTTCTTCCGCCACAACGGCAAACCCGCGGCCGTGCTCACCGGCACGCGCTGCCTCTACTGAGGCGTTAAGCGCCAGCAGGTTGGTCTGGAAGGAGATATTGTTCATTAGCGTGACGATATCGCCAATCTTACCCGAGGACTCGGCGATGTCTTCCATCGTCGTTATCACCTCGGATACCGCCTGACCGCCGCGTCCGGCAACGTCGGATGCCGCCTGAGAGAGCTGGTTGGCTTCTGTGGCAGACGAGGATGTGTGCTCGACCGTGCTGGTGATCTCCTCCATTGAGGCGGAGGTTTGTTGCAGGCTGGAAGCGGTGTTTTCAGTACGCCGCGATAAGTCCTGGCCGCCGTTGGCGATTTCCGTGGCGGCGTTGTGGACCGCTTCACTGCTGGAGCGCACATCTTGCAGCACGGTGTCCATGGTGGCGACAAAGCGGTTAAAGGCGGCGGCGATCTGAGTGATCTCGTCGTTACCCTCCTCCGGTAGGCGCTGGGTGAGGTCGCCTTCACCCGAGGCGATATCGTTCATGGCATCGCGAGCCGACAGCAGTCGGCGCAGCAACCATTTAAGCAGCAGGCTAAGCGCAATGGCGGTTATCACTGCGACAATCAAGAGTGTAATGATCGACGTGGTGGCAATCCCGCGTAGACCGGCGGTGGCCTCGTGCTCATCCAATGCCACCATGAGTTGCCAGTCGCTGCTGCCTCCTACAGCGCTACCTTGCAATAACGTTTCACGGTCTCCCAGCGTCAATGCTTTGGGCTCGTCACTGTCAGAAATCTGCTGGAGATAACCGGCATCCAGCTGTTCGCTGAGTGTCGTCGAGGGTTCAAGTGCCAACTCGGCGTTGGGATGGGCAACCAGGTTGCCTTCGCCGGTGGTTAAAAAGGCAAAGCTTGAAGGAGTGGGGGCGATATTGTCGACGATGGCGACAACGTCGTTAATACTGATATCTGCGCCTACGACAGCGACTAGCTGGCCATCCTCATAGTAGGGATGTACAAAAGACACCACTAATTCGTCGCTTATCATGTCTACATAAGGATCTGTAATAACAGTTTCTTCTGCTTCAACAGCGTCTTGATACCAGGGGCGTTCGCGTGGGTCGTAGTCACTTGGAGGCTCCCAGCCATCAGAAAAAATAGCCTCACTGGAATCTGGGTAGGCCATGTATGTCGCCATGAAGCCGCCTGATTCAGCTAGCTGTATCAATGATGGCAACGGGTTTTCTTCCTCGGTAGCATTCTCTAGCGCCGATAGCATGCTAGCTCGCGATGCCATCCATTCATTAAGCGCTTGTGTGTTGCCGCTAACGACAGCGTTGAGATTGCGGCTGATTTGTTCGTTGTTGTGGTGTTTGACAGTGGTGTAGCTGGCAATGCCGTTGACTACCAGGGCAAGGATGATGGCCACTAGTGTTGCGAGTAAAAGTTTTGCGCGCAGAGATGAAAACATGGTCGCTCTCGAATCGAAGTTCATGTCAGGGCGCGTGCCACGCCCATTTCGTTAATTACGCATAATTATCGACGAGAACGACCAATACTTTAGGATAGTTAATATTTTTGTGGTTAAAACATCTAGCGTAAGTCGCTGACAGCAGTGTGAATCGCTGTCAGCAATGCTTTACTCAGGTCTTTGGCAAGAGAATGAATCACAAGCTTTTGCGTGAGATTAGTAAGTTTTCCCGCTCGGTGAGTGCCAGCGTTTCCTGGGTAACAACACGGGTCTTAAAGCACCTTGCTCCGCAGCAAGCTCGTGATGGCCTCGCCAATCAGCACCAGCACGATGATGGCAATCAGGATGGTGGCCACGGTCTGCCAGGCAAAGGTATCAATCGAGCCTTGCAAGATAACCCCGATACCGCCGGCACCCACCAACCCCAAAACCGTCGATTCACGGATGTTGATATCCCAGCGCAGGATCACGATGGCAAAAAAAGCAGGCATTACCTGTGGAACCACCGCATAGGCAATCACCTTGGCTTTGGAGGCTCCGGTGGCTTCCATGGCCTCAACCGGGCGTCGGTCAATCTCCTCGATCGCCTCGCCCATCAGCTTGCCGATAAAGCCGATGGAGCGAAACACGATCGCCAGAATGCCAGCGCCCAGATAATGGTGTTCACCGAACGGCTGGAGACCAGAATGAAACGCCCAAGCCACAGGCAGGCCCGGTTTGGTGTGGTGTTCTGGGCGGCAATATAGGCTACGGGCAGGGCCAGAAAAATCGTCAGGAAAGTCGCCAGGGTGGCGATATGCACGGTCTCAATCAGGGCGCTAATGATGTTGCTCAACCCTTCACCACTGGGCGGCCACATGCGGGCGCCAAGGCCTGAGATTTGAGCGGGGGCATCCCACACCCAGGGCCAGAAGATATCAATATCGCGCACTGCCCAGATAACCAACATCACGGTAGCGAGAAGCACGACGAAGCGGATAAGGCGCTGCTTGGGGTTATGACGCTGCCAAACGCGGTCGGCAAGCTGTTGTGCGTGATCTACCATATTTTTTTCCTTACCCAGCCGCTGAAGCCTTCGCTGAGCAAAATGACGGCGATAATAACCAGCAAGATGGCAAAGGCGAAATCGTAGTCGTAGCGTCCAAAGGCGTTCATTAGCGTGCTGCCAATGCCGCCTGCACCGACAATCCCGACCACTGCTGAGGCGCGTAGATTACTGTCCAGTTGATACATGGAGAGCCCTATCTGGCGGGGCAGTATCTGTGGAAATACCGCGTAGTAGAGAATGGCTACATAGCCCGCGCCTGCTGACTTCATGGCTTCTACCTGGCCCCAGTCAATTTCTTCGATCTCTTCAGCGAGCAGTTTGCCCACAAAGCCAATCGAATAGAGAATAAGCGTCAAAATCCCCGCGAGCGGGCCAAAGCCAACGGCGGCAACAAATAGAATTGCGACAATGACAGGATGAAAGCTGCGCGAGACAATAATCACCGACCGGCCGATGATGTAAATGGGCATTGGGGCGATATTGCGAGCCGCCATGACCGCCAAGGGAATCGACAGAAAAACACCAAGCAGTGTGGCCATAATGGCGATTTGAAAGCTTTCCTTGAAGCCTGTTATCAGCAGCTCGTAGCGCTCAAGGCTGGGCGGGAAGCCACCGCCAAAAATACGTCCCGCACGGGGAATGCCTTCTGCTATACGCGCCCAGTTAAACGGCAGCGAGCCAAAGGCCCAGACCAAGTAGACGACGCCGACGATGATCAAGCCGTAGCGCAGCAGCGGGTTGGCAATAAACGGCGGTTTTTTCCAGGTGCGGGGTGTCGATGCTTGGGCGTCAGGAGGCGTCATGGGCGTGCTCCTCCGCGGGTGTATCGGTGATCGCATCGTCCGGCGCTTCAATGCCACCGTAGATGGCATCTAGGGCGTCTTTATTGAAGTCCGCGGGTAGGCCATCAAAGATCATCTTGCCGTGGCGCAAGCCCACGATGCGTTCGGTATAGGTTTTTGCCTGGGCGACGTTATGAATATTAATCAACACTGGCAGAGAGAGTTCGCTTGCCAGGCTTTGTAGCAGAACCATGATCTGCTCTGATGTTCGTGGGTCGAGGGAAGCCGTGGGCTCATCAGCCAGCAGCACGTCGGGTTCCTGCATCAATGCGCGAACGACACCAACACGCTGGCGCTCGCCGCCAGAAAGCTCATCAGCACGCTTGTTGGCGTATTGGGCGATGCCCACGCGCTCCATCAAACTGAAGGCGCGCTCAATATCGCTCTGCGGGTAACGGCGCGAAATGGCCTGGTAGAGATTCACGTAGCCCAAGCGGCCCGCCAGCACGTTTTCCATCACGGTTAACCGATCAAGCAGGTTAAAGCCCTGAAATACCATGCCAATTTTACGTCGCGCACGGCGTAGCTGGGCGCCTTTAAGATGCACAAGTTCGCTGCCGTTAAGTTTGATAGAGCCGGAAGTGGGCTCGACCAGGCGGTTAATACACCTCAGCATGGTGCTCTTGCCAGCGCCGGACGCACCTACGATGGCAACAACACTGTTCCCCTCTACCTTGAGATCAAGCCCTTTCAGCACGGCTTCATCGTGGCCATAGCGTTTGACCAGATTGGTAATTTCCAGCATGTGTTCGTGTCCATCGTCGAGAAAATAACCGCACCGCCGGCAGCGGTCTTGGTAATTGATCGGAATGAATTTCTCGACACCGTCAAACTCTTCGCCCAGTTCGGTACCCGCAAAATCAAAGCTGAAGAAGGCTTCTTCGACTTTTTCGACCAGATCCGGGTGCAGGTTGTGCGCATAATTGTACGACGTGGTGGGGAAACGGTCGGACTCATAGATCAGGCGAACGTCGTCTTCATCATACAGATCTCGTGCGGCCATTCGTTCGACGACTTCCGATGCCACCGGGGCGGCATCATAGTCTTGAGCCACAACGCCGAGCATGGATTGGTCATGGCTGCCCGAATAGACCACTTCGTAATCTTCATCGGGGGTTGCGCCAAGTTCGGGCAGTAATGCGCGGGGCGCCTGGTTACCCGAGTTGGAGGTCGGAGAGGTGTGGGCGACCCGCTTGCCCTTGAGGTCTTCTACCTCATGGATATCGGAGTCGACATGCGTATATAGCTGCAGGGTGTAACCAAACTGGCCGTCGTCGGAGCCCATCAAGGCAAACGGAACGGCACCTGCGAGGTTTACTGCGAAGGGTGTGGGACCAGTGGAGAATCCGGCGATATGTAGTCGCCCGCTGCGCATGGCTTCAACTTGAGCAGCGTTTGACTGTACGGCAAAGAAGCGCACGTCGCGTTCAGTGACCTCTTCCAGATGGTCGATAAAGGGCTGCCAGATATCCGAATAAATAGCCGGGTCTTCTACCGGCGTGTAGGCGAAGATCAGCGTATCAGGATTCGCCCATTCTGATTCATCACTGGGGCGGTCAGCCACCATGTCACCATCTTCGTCACAGTAGATATCCGCCAGATCGCCACGCTCGCATTCAGCGTAGGCCTGGGTGGATAGCAGTGCGAGCGGCAGTAGCGATACAGCAGTGAGCATTGCAAGCGGGCGCTTGCGAAAGAGCAGCGTGGTCATAGTAAACCTCGTGTACGTTGTTGTTGTGCTGTTACATCCCTTCGCTGGGATCTTCTACTAAGAAAGCGGAAAGTGTTTCAAAAGTGGACATTTGCTGCGAAGGATGATTATTTTCGAAAGTCAACACGTTCAATCTAGGGTTTGTGACGAACTTATGTCAAATACTTTACAGGCGTCTTACGACCATTGGCGCAATCGCTATTTATTAATGCGCCACGGCCATAGCGAGGCCAATCGGCGGGGCGTGATTGTCAGCTCACCAGAACGCGGCGTGGCGGATTTCGGCCTTTCAGCGCTGGGCGAGCAACAGCTTGCCCAGCGGGTAGCTGCCTGGGAGTGGCCTACCCCCACCCGCGTGGTGCACTCGGATTTTTTGCGCACGTCGCAAACGGCGGCCCACATTGCCGACGCGTTTGGGCTCATGCCAAGCGTAGAGGCGCGCCTGCGAGAGCGCTCTTTTGGCGAGCTGGAGGGGCAGGGCGATGATCGTTACCCGGTCATCTGGGCGTTGGACGCCCAGAATGCTGAGCATCAGCACCATCAGGTAGAAGCGGTGAGCGGGGTGGCAAAGCGCATGCGCGCGGTGATTGATGAGTGGGAGCAAACGGCCAGCGGGGAAACCATCGTTCTGGTCAGCCACGGCGACCCGCTGCAGATCCTGCTCACGGCGCTAGCTGGCAAACCGTTGAGCCAGCACCGTGAGCAGCCCGCGTTACTCCCTGCGAGCATTACGCAAATAGGCGGTTAGGCCTTGCCATCAGTGGGGGGGATCCAGGCGATCATGTCGACTTCCACGTCGGCACCACCGGCCAGGCCCGTCACGCCAATGCAGGTACGTGTGGGTAACGGCTGCGGGAAGTAACTGGCGTAGACCTTATTGACCTCGTCGAAGTGGCCCATGTTGGTAATAAACACCCGCGACTGCACCACGTGCTCGAAACTGCTTCCCACTTCTTCAAGCACAATCGACAGGTTTTGCATCACGCGATGGGTCTGTTCGGTGAACGTGCCGAGCAGCATTTCGTTGGTTTCCGGCACGGTGGGCATTTGCCCGGTGATAAATACCAGATCACCCACGCGGCAGGCGTGGGAAAAGGGCGCAATGGGCTGGGGCGCCCGGTCGATAAATAGCTTTTCCATGGTGTCGCGATCCTTTGTAAATTGTTTTAACGGCTTATTTTGAAAGTCTTATAAGCATTATGGGCCTCAAGCGAGACCCATAATGACGAACTTATCAACAGCTGCTTTGTTACCGAGGCTGTGGATTAATTCCACCATGACGTCCAACACCTCCTTGATCATCTCGGGGTCGAGAGCGGAAGTGGGTTCGTCAAATAGCATCACGTCAGGGTGCATGCACAGTGAGCGGGCAATCGCCACGCGCTGCTGCTGGCCGCCTGAAAGCTGCCCCGGGTACTTGGTCGCCTGCTCGGCAATGCGCACCCGCTCCAGGTATTCCATCGCCAGTGCTTCGGCCTCTTTGCGGGGCTTTTTTTGTACCCACATCGGCGCAATGCAACAGTTTTCCAGCACCGACAAATGGGGGAACAGGTTGAAGTGCTGAAACACCATGCCGACGCTGCGGCGAATCTGTTCAATCCGCTTAACGTCCTGGGTCAGCGCGACACCGCCCACAGTGATGTCGCCTTTCTGGTGCTCTTCAAGGTGGTTTATGCAGCGAATGAGCGTTGATTTACCTGAACCTGAGGGGCCGCACACCACGATGCGTTCGCCCCGTTTAACCTCTAGGTAAATGTCGCGCAGCACGTGAAAATCGCCGAACCATTTATTAACGTTGTGCATCTCGACCATCAGGTCGGAGGCGTTGGTGGCTGCTTGTGTCATGTTGATACCCTACTAAAAATCAAAAGAAAGCGGCATTAAGCGTTGTCGATCAGCCTATTGCTTATGTCCGGTATTTAGCTTGCGCTCCAGGTACTGGCTGTAGCGCGACATGCTGAAACAGAAGATCCAGAACATAAACGCGGCAAACACATAGCCTTCCAGCGAAAAGCCCAGCCAACGCGAGTCGGAAAGCGCCGCTTGTACGATACCCAATAGATCAAACAGCCCAATGATCATTACCAGCGTTGTGTCCTTGAACAGCGAGATGAAGGTGTTGACGATACCGGGAATCATCATCTTCAACGCCTGCGGCATGATGATCAGCCCCATGCGCTTCCAGTAAGTCATACCAAGCGCCGCTGCGGCCTCTTCCTGGCCTTTGGGGATGGCCTGCAAGCCACCGCGAATAACCTCTGCCATGTAGGCGCTCTGGAAGAGTGTCAAACCGATCAGTGCACGTACCAAGCGGTCAACGCCCATGCCCGAAGGTAAGAATAACGGCAGCATCACCGACGCCATGAACAGGATGGTGATTAGCGGAACGCCGCGCCAGAACTCGATGAAAATGATGCAAAAGCTTTTCACGATGGGCATTGACGAGCGTCGTCCCAGGGCTAACACAATGCCGATGGGCAACGCGCCGATCATTCCGACGCTTGCCAGCAGCAGGGTTAGCATCAAGCCACCCCAGCGGTTGGTAGAAACGCGGGGAAGGTCGAAATAGCCGCCGTACAGCAGTACGAAAGCCACTACCGGAAAGGCTATCAGCGCGAAGATAGCCACCCAGCGCTTGAACGGCAGTCGGGGGATAGCCATCCAGGCAATCAGCGTAAAGAACATGGCAAAGACGATATTGGCGCGCCAATATTCTTCACTGGGATACAGGCCGTAAATGAACTGAGAAAACCGGGCGTTGATAAATACCCAGCAGGCGCCCACCCGTGAACAATCTTCTCGGCTGGAGCCTACCCAGTCGGCATCAATGAACGCCCATTGGACCGTTGGCACGACCAATAGGTAGAGTACATACAAGCCCAGCAGCGTAAACAGGCTATTGATCGGACCATTAAACAAATTGCTGCGAAGCCAGGCAATGGGCCCAATGGTACCTTTAGGGGCCGGTTGTTCAGGAATCGTTTCTTTATTGTGAATCATGGGGTTGCCTCCGGCCTAGCGTTCTACCAGTGCAACGCGAGCGTTGAACCAGTTCATAAACATTGAGACCACAAGGCTGATCGTCAGATAGACCGCCATGGTCATGGCAATGACCTCAATGGCTTGCCCCGTTTGGTTAAGCGTGGTGCCGGCGAATACCGAGACCAGATCGGGATAGCCAATGGCAGTGGCCAGCGATGAGTTTTTAATCAGGTTGAGATACTGACTAGTGAGCGGTGGAATAATCACCCGCAGTGCCTGGGGAATAACGACCAAGCGCAGCACCAGTTTGCGCGGCAGGCTGAGTGCTTGGGCGGCTTCCGTTTGACCATGGGGGATCGCCTGGATACCCGAGCGGACAATTTCGGCAATGAAAGAGGCGGTATAAATGGTTAGGGCTAGCCAAAGGGCGAGGAATTCAGGAATGACCGTGATGCCGCCACGGAAATTAAATCCGGTCATTTCAGGCATTTCCCAGGTTACCGGGACGCCGGTCACAATCAGCACCAGCAACGGAAGCCCAAAAATAAGCACCAGCGATATCCAGAAAACCGGCAGGCGCTTGCCGGTAGCTTCGTGACGCCGTTTGTTCCAGGTGACCAGCGCAATGCTGGCAATAATGGCGATAACAAAGGTGGCCGGAATCAAGCCAAAGCCGGATTCAAACAGCGGCTCAGGTAAATAAAGACCCCGAACGTTCAGAAAAATCGCCTCGCCAAAGGCCATACTTTCTCGCGCGGTAGGTAAGCTGCGCAGCACGGCGAAGTACCAGAAGAAAATCTGCAACAACAGTGGAATGTTACGAAAGGTTTCGATATAGGCGTTCGCCAGGCGGGCCAACAGCCAGTTGGGCGAAAGGCGCGCAATACCGACGATAAAGCCGATAATAGTGGCCGCTAATACACCAAGCCCGCCCACCAGCAGCGTGTTTAACAGGCCAATAACGAAGGTTCGGCCGTAGCTGCTGTCTGAGGAGTATTCGATCAGCGTTTGGCCAATACCAAACCCAGCCGTTCTTTCAAGGAAGGCAAAACCGGTTCTAATACCGCGTTCAGAGAGGTTTTCCTGGGCATTGCCGACGATAAACAGCAAAAAAGCCGCGACGGCTGCAACGACCAGGAGTTGGAAAATAAGTGCGCGTTTTGCGCGATCTCGCCAAAACGGCGGCTTTTGGCCGACGGGGCGAGCGTTGGGTCGTACAGACATGGGTGGCGTCTCCGCGATACGGAAGGTCAATCAGAAAGCCCGCCTACACCTTTGAAGCAGGGGCGGCGGGCCGGGATCAAGCGAGACGCTTAGCGAACAGGCGGTGCGTACTGAATGCCGCCTTCGGTCCAAAGCTCGTTAATACCACGTTCGATCTCAAGCGGTGAGTCCATACCCACGTTACGGTCAAAGCTTTCGCCGTAGTTACCCACTTGGCTGATGATCTGGTAAGCCCAATCAGCTTCCAGGCCCATTTCCTCGCCATAGTTGCCGTCTTCACCCAGCAGGCGGGCAATGTTGGGATCTTCAGATTCGAGCATTTCGTCGACATTTTCGCTGTCCACGCCATACTCTTCGGCGTTCATCATGGCGAACAGCGACCATTTCACAATGTTGAACCATTGATCATCACCCTGGCGCACTACCGGGCCGAGCGGCTCTTTGGAGATAACGTCAGAAAGGATTTCAGAGCCTTCCGGGTCGTCTAGCTGGATGCGCAGGGCAGCAAGCTGAGAGGTGTCGGAGGTCAGTACGTCACAACGGCCGGCTTCGTAACCGCCAACGGTTTGCTCAGAAGTATCGAAAACGATGGGGTCGAATTCCATGTCGTTTGCGCTGAAGTAGTCAGCGAGGTTCAATTCGGTCGTGGTACCCGACTGAATACAAATCGCCGCGCCGTCCAGCTCGTCAACGCTGGAAACCCCAAGGTCTTTCGATACCATGAAGCCCTGGCCGTCGTAGAAAGTGACGCCGGTAAAGTTGAGACCCAGTGTCGTATCGCGCGTGGTGGTCCAGGTGGTGTTACGTGAAAGGACATCCACCTCGCCGGACTGCAGCGCCGTGAAGCGTTCTACAGCGTTCAAAGAAATGTAATTAACGGCTTCTGAATCGCCAAGCACAGCCGCCGCAACAGCACGACACACGTCAACGTCGATACCCTGCCAGTTGCCATCGTCGTCTGGCGCTGAAAAGCCGGGTAGGCCATCGCTGACGCCGCACTGCACTTCACCGCTATCAATGGTGTCTTCCAGCGTTGTCGCGTGCGCCGAAGACATGCCCGCCAAGGTAATTGAGCCAGCTGACACCATTAGTGCTAAGTATTTTTTATTCAACATATAGGTTCCCTCGAAGTGTTTAATATCGTTATGCATGCCGTAGCATGTCATTAAACCTAGCAAGGAAGATGCCAAAAGGGGTACAGCCGCTGATTCAGCGCTTTTCAACGATAAATCGAACGTTTGATACGAACGTCTAGGTGCAAAAAATAAAAATGCCCATCCTCCATGCACCTTTTTAGAGCAAAGAAGGAGTGGGCAATGATGAACAGAGATTGTTTGGCGGGGTTATTCAGTGAAGGCCTTGCGCATGAACGGCGGTAGCGCCAGCGCACCGCGGTGGGCCTCCAGCGTGTAGTATTCAAGCGGCAGGTCATGCTCGGCGGCTGCCTGCTCGCGGAAGGTGTTGACGTCGATATTTTTGCCCGCCAGCGTCACGCTCCACCAGCCGGACGGATAAACCGGTTGAGGGAAAGGCAGCGTGGCGACGCTATCAAAACCTGCTTTCTGCATGTCGTTGCGCAATTCACGAATGATGGTGCCGCTGTGGTAAAGCGGCGATTCGCTCTGTTGCACCATCACGCCGCCGTTTTTGAGAATACGGTGACAGCGCTGCAGGAAATCAGTTTTAAATAAGCCTTCGGCGGGGCCTACCGGGTCGGTGGAATCGATAATCAGTACATCAATGCTCTCATCGGGGGTGTCGTCTACCC
>JAIVHM010000223.1 GCA_020201095.1 Halomonas sp.
CTTTAGACCCCACCGTTGGCCAGTGACGCCCTTGCCAGTCGGATTGTCTTCCCCTCAGTCGGGGTGACGTCACCTTCTTTCAGGTGACCGGGTTTGCCGGCTTCGCCGGGCAAACAAAAAGCGCCGCCCTATAGGCGGCGCTTTTATCAAGCCATCACTAATTGGAAATTAGTCTTGGCCCATTTGCTGCTTAATCAACTCGCCGATAGTGGTAGCACCACCCGCTGCTTCCGGCTCTTGATCACGCAGTTTCTTAAGGTTCTGACGCGTATCATCTTGCTCTTTCGCTTTCACCGACAGGTTGATCTGACGGCTCTTGCGATCAACGCTTACAATGCGAGCCTCAACGCTATCACCTTCGTTTAGCACGTTACGTGCATCTTCAACGCGGTCAGCTGCAATCTCAGACGCCTTGAGCACAGCCACTACATCGGTCGCCAGCTCAACGTGCGCCTCTTTGGCATCTACTTCAACAACACGGCCAGTAACAATAGTGCCTTTGTCGTTAACCGACAGGTACTCAGCAACTGGATCAGAATCCATCTGCTTGATACCTAGAGAGATGCGCTCACGTTCAGGATCGATAGACAAGATAACAGCTTCAGCTTCGTCGCCTTTCTTGAAGCTACGAACCGCTTCTTCGCCAGTATCTGTCCAGGAAATATCGGAGAGGTGAACCAACCCGTCGATACCACCTTCCAGTCCGATAAAGATACCAAAGTCTGTGATTGACTTGATGGTACCGGAGACGCGATCGCCCTTATTATACTCGGCGTTGAAGGTTTCCCAGGGATTAGCAGTGCACTGCTTGATGCCCAGTGAAATACGACGGCGCTCTTCATCGATATCCAACACCATGACATCAACATCATCGCCCACTTGAACCACTTTGGACGGATGGATGTTTTTGTTGGTCCAATCCATTTCAGAAACGTGAACCAGACCTTCAACACCTTCTTCCAGCTCAGCAAAGCAACCATAGTCAGTCAGGTTGGTGACTACAGCGTGGACTTTGGTGCTTTCCGGATAGCGCTCTTTAATGCGAACCCACGGATCTTCGCCAAGCTGCTTGAGGCCAAGAGAAACGCGGTTGCGCTCACGGTCAAACTTCAGCACTTTCACGTTGACTTCGTCGCCAACGGCCACGATTTCAGACGGATGCTTGATGCGCTTCCATGCCATATCAGTAATATGCAGCAGGCCATCAACGCCACCCAGATCAACGAAGGCACCATAATCAGTCAGGTTCTTAACGATACCCTTGATTTGCTGACCTTCCTGAAGCGTCGCCAGCAGCGCTTCACGCTCAGCGCTGTTTTCAGCTTCCAGAACCGCGCGACGTGAAACCACAACGTTGTTGCGTTTCGGGTCAAGCTTAATGACCTTGAAGTCGAGCTCTTTGTGTTCCAGGTGCGCTGTATCGCGAACCGGGCGGACGTCAACCAGTGAACCTGGCAAGAAGGCACGGATAGAGTCGACGTCGACAGTGAAGCCGCCTTTGACCTTGCCGTTGATCACGCCTTTGACGACTTCGTCTTTCTCGAAGGCAGCTTCCAGAATCTTCCAAGCTTCTGCGCGCTTGGCTTTTTCACGGGACAGACGCGTTTCACCGAAGCCGTCTTCAACGGCTTCAAGTGCAACGTGAACGTCGTCACCGATCGCAATGTTCAGTTCGCCGTTCTCATCGCGGAATTGCGCCGCGGGGATCTGGCCTTCAGATTTCAGACCGGCGTTAACGGTAACCCAGTCACCGTCAATATCGACAACTTGGGCCGCGACGATAGCGCCTGGCTCCATGTTAATGTCGTTAAGAGACTGTTCAAACAGTTCAGCAAAGCTTTCGCTCATGGTGTTCCTACGTGATCAACGTTGTTGAGGCATAAATGCCTTCTCCGTACCACCAGCGAGTACGGGCCTAATGTCACTCTGCTTTTGGAGGTGTTAGCGCTGGTTAGACCTGACCGGGCTCCCAATGTGAGTTATACGCCCTGCCATGTCGTGACACCTATCCAAAAACGCCGCAAGGGAGAGTCAATTCCCGGAGGCTATGCCCTGTTGGGTAAGCAGCTCCGTTAACTGATCAACCACTTCCGGTATGCTCAGGCACGTGGTATCAAGCGTAATAGCATCATCTGCTGGCTTGAGTGGCGCCACGTCACGATGCATGTCGCGCGCATCGCGTGCCTGAATCTCCTTTAGAAGACTCGAAAGACTAGCATCCACACCCGCTTCCTGCAACTGCTGATAGCGACGGCGGGCCCGCTCCGATGCTGATGCCGTCAAAAATATCTTCAAGGAAGCGTCTGGAAAAACGACCGTTCCCATATCACGGCCATCAGCCACCAAGCCAGGCGCCTGGCAAAAATCACGCTGGCGCTGTAATAGCGCTTGTCGAACAGCTGGCAGGGCCGCCACTTGGGAGGCGCGCTCACCAGCCTGTTCGGTGCGAATCGCCCGGCTGACATCCTCGCCTTCCAACAAGGTATGTGGCTGGCCATTTTCGACCAGAAAGGCAACATCCAATGTTTGGGCCAGCTGTGCCAACGCTGCCTCGTCATCAAGCGCCACCTGGTGCTTCACCGCAGCTTGAGCGGTCAAACGATACAAGGCACCACTGTCCAGAAGATGCCAATTCAGGCGGTCAGCCATTAACCCACTGATTGTGCCCTTACCTGCACCACCAGGGCCATCAATGGTCAAGACGGGGGGCTGTTCAGTCATGCGCGCCCTCCACTGAAAGCGTCATCCCCAGCTGCGTGACCAGACTCACGAAATTCGGAAACGAGGTCGCCACATTGGCGCAATCATCGATGACGATATCGTCGCTTGCCCTCAGCGCAGCAATGGCAAAGGCCATCGCAATTCGGTGGTCACCCAGGCTGTCGATACGCCCACCGCCATAACTCGCCATTTGGTCGTTGCCATTACCCACGATATCAATACCGTCAGTCACTACCGTGTGCTCAACGCCAAGAGTGGCCAGACCATCCGCCATCGCCTGAATGCGATCAGACTCCTTGACGCGCAACTCTTCGGCACCGCGCAATCGCGTAGTCCCTTTAGCGTTGGCGGCGGCAATAAATAAGGCCGGGAATTCGTCTATTGCCAATGGCACTTGGTCGACGGGAATATCAATGCCGCTAAGCGGCGCATAGCGAATACGAATATCCGCAACCGGCTCACCACCCACTTCACGCTGATTTTCAAGGGCCAGATTGGCCCCCATCAACGTAAGAATATTGATCACACCGATACGGGTTGGGTTGATGCCGACATGTTCAAGCGTTATGTCAGAACCCGGCGTAATGGCCGCAGCCACCAGGAAAAATGTCGCCGATGAAATATCCGACGGCACATCGATCGGCCCCGCTGTCAGCTTTCCACCGCCCTGCAGCCAGCATGTATCAACGTCACGAGACACCGGATAGCCAAAGCCATTGAGCATGCGTTCGGTGTGGTCGCGGGTAGGCGCTGGCTCACGCACGCGGGTTTCACCCTCAGCGTACAGGCCAGCCAGCAACAAGCAGGACTTTACCTGGGCACTGGCCATGGGCATGTCATAATCAATACCTTTTAAAGCGGCGCCGCCCTTGATATTCAACGGAGGCCGCCCACCTTCAGCGGTATCGATGGTCGCGCCCATCAAGCGCAGCGGGTCGGCAACGCGGGCCATTGGGCGCTTGTTCAGCGACTCGTCGCCCGTCAACTCGCTGTCGAATGCCTGCCCGGCCAGCAAGCCTGCAAACAGACGCATTGCGGTGCCTGAATTGCCCACATAAAGTGGGCCAGAAGGCGCTTTCAGCCCATGCATGCCCACACCATGAATGGTCACGCGCCCCTGGTGCGGCCCCTCAATGGCCACGCCCATTTCGCGAAACGCCTGTAGCGTGGCAAGGCTGTCTTCACCTTCTAGAAATCCTTTGACCTCGGTAACACCGTCAGCCAGTGCACCCAGCATGATCGAGCGATGCGACATGGATTTGTCACCGGGCACGCGCAGTCGGCCCTGCGCCTGACCGCCTGGCCGCACCCGGTAAGTCACCTTACCTTGTGGTTGCATATGATATTCCGCCTGATAAGTAGTTTTGTTCAATAAGGTATCGAAATAGTGGCGTGCGTGACTGGCCCGATCAAATGTTGAAATCAGGGCATCGCTATCGCCTTGTTCAACGGCCCTGCGCAATCGGGCAAGGCCCGCTTCAAAATCATCCAGCGACGACAGTACCGCCTGGCGGTTGGCGATAAAGATATCGCGCCACATCACCGGGTCGCTGCCCGCAATGCGGGTAAAGTCTCGGAAGCCGCCGGCGGCGTAACGAAAAATATCCAGCCGGTCATCCTGGCGCGCCAGCGTATCGACCAATGAAAACGCCAACAGGTGCGGCAAGTGGCTGGTGCGCGCCAGTACGTGGTCATGGTGTTCAACGCTCATTTTCAGCACATCAGCACCGCAAGTCGTCCATAGTGCCGAAACCCGTGCCAAAGCTGCCGGATCAACGTCAGGCTCCGGGGTCAAAATCACCTTGTGATGCCGATAGAGAGCGGGATTAGCTGCCGACACGCCACTTTTTTCTGAACCGGCAATCGGATGACCCAGCACCATGTTATCAGGCACGAAACCAAAAACTCGCTCGGCACAGGCGCGAATCGCCGCCTTGGTGCTGCCCACATCGGTGATGACGACATCAGGAGCGGCCTTGGGCAATACGCTTGCCAGGGTTTGCATTACCGTTTCCATCGCCAGCACAGGCACGGCAAGCACGATAAGCGACGCATCAACAACAAGGTGGTCAAGCTCGGTGCCGCCGCTGTCAATCAAGCCCATCGCGATGCCCCGGGCAATTTCATCGGGGTTGGGGTCGCAGCCGACTATCTGACCCTCAAACCC
>JAIVHM010000060.1 GCA_020201095.1 Halomonas sp.
GGCAGAGCTGGGTCGATATACTGCCTCTGACCGCCATGGTGTTGGGCACCGTCGGTATGTTTTTGCTGCGCGGCATCAGTATGCGGGTATTTTTGGGGCTGGCGGCCCTGGCGTGGATGCTCAACAACCTACTGCTTGGCACCATAGGCGGCACGCTGGCAGAAGCGCTCATTGTTGTGACCAATATCATCACCATCATTCGCTTATTGCGGGCAAAGCGGAAATACCCCGACGCGTATCAAGAACCGGATGTGCTTGAGCCCTCAGCGAAACACGAGGGTGCCTCATAATCAAAAAGGGTTGCCCGTTCTACCCGATATGATTTGGCCACTATGCTGAAATTCTCTTATCAGACCAAGAAGGAGTGCCGCCATGGCCGGTGGATGGGCAAAAGACGGTGCCGAACAAGAACAGATGGAGAGCACGCTAAACGATGCGGTTCAGCGTGCCCGTCACCAACTTCCCAGTGGCGAAAGCCTGGAAAACTGCGAGGAATGTGGTGACCTTATTCCCGAGGCGCGTCGCCAGGCGATTCCGGGTGTACGGCTTTGTGTGGCCTGTCAGAGTGAGTTGGACAAAAAACAGTCGGCCTTCAGTGGCTATAACCGACGAGGCAGTAAAGATAGCCAATTGCGTTGATCAGCCTACCTTTATGATTAAGCATTGAGATGGTTTTTTATGATTCGTCTCAATCTCTTTATTGAATAATCAGTTAATGAAAAGCAGGTATGCCTTTCGTTTAAGTGGTAATGAAAAAAGTCATTTCTCTAAACGTTTTTTTGTTACATCATTTATATGTCAGAACCATAAAATTAATTTAAAGCTGGATTCATAAAATAATAATAAAGATGAAAAAATGTCAGACATAAAGGGTGGCTTATGGTCAATGACGGGTTGTTAACAGCCGTCGAGGATGAATTGGAAAGTCGCTCTTGGCGTTTGCGTTTTGCCGAAGCTGTAGAAACACGCTTTGAAGCCGATACCCAGCGAGAGCGCTGCTATAATATGGTAGTGGCAGGGCTGATAGCGTCAACTATCTATTGCCTGTTTCTGCTCAATGACTACAGTTTTCGCCCTGATGCTTTTCTTATAGCGGTGTTTTTGCGAGCAGGCGTGATGCTTCCCGTTGGGTTGTTGATCCTTTGGCGTGTCTATCGAGGTGTCTCGCCGTTGTTACGTGAGGCGTTAATGGCAAGTACCATCCTCTTCGCCACGGTAATTTCGTGCTTGATTTTTGTGAACTCCATCACGCCTTATTCCTATCTGGACGTTTTTTCCTTCGGCCTTATTCTGCTGGTGGGTAATATTGTCTATTCGCTACGCTTTCGTTATGCGATGGTGTCATCCGCTATCAGCATTTTGATTATTCTGGTTTTCATCCTGCCGTATGAGGCCATGCCGTCAGAGGCGAAACGACTGGCCATATTTACCATCGTGGCTACTGGACTCTTTACCCTTGCGGCAAACTACCGCTTGGAACGCAGCGAGCGAACTGCGTACCTGCTAATGCTGAGAGAGAAAATACGCTCTGGCTATTACCTTAAAGACAACCAGAAACTATCCCAGCTTTCGGTGACGGATCCACTGACCAGTCTGGCCAACCGACGCCAGTTTGATGCTATTGTGCCTGTTCGATGGAAAGAGGCCATGGAGAAAAACACGTGTCTTGGGCTTATGGTGATCGATATAGACAACTTTAAAGCCTATAACGATTACTACGGCCATCAGGCGGGTGATCAGTGCTTACGCCGGGTGGCTGAGGCTATGCAGGCGAATAGCCGCGATGCCGACCTGGTGGTGCGCTTTGGCGGCGAAGAGTTTGTGGTACTGATGGCCAATGCATCGCCAGAGGCAGCTGAGCCTGCGGCCGAACGGATACGGCGCAGCGTCGAGGCTTTGCAGATTCCCAACCTTGGTGTCTCGAATCGGAGCATTGTGACCATCAGTGTCGGTATTGCCGTGCTATTTCCGGCAGTCGGCCAATCGCCAGCCGACCTTTTATCCCGAGCGGATGCGGCCCTTTATGAGGCCAAACGGCAGGGCCGAAACCGTACCTGGGTCGCTAGCCCGGTTGATTCACTATCCGACGCTGACGCTGTTGGTGGCTTAAGTAGATCAGCCCAATAGCGCCCAATAAAAGTGCCATTGCCACGTAGCGCGAGGCATCCAGTGGCCGTATGGTATTGTTGAGCCAACCAAAGTGATCGATCAGCAGACTCATAAGAAGCTGGCCTGAAATCACGGCCACCGTTGCCGCGGCGGTGCCTACTCGCGGTACTGCAAACACAATCGCCAGCATATACACCACGCCAAACAGGGCGCCAGTCAGTTGCCACTTGGGCACACTGAACAGCGTTGCCTCTTTCGTCGGTTCAAAAAAGAACACCAGCAAGAAGGTCAGCACGGCGCCTATCACAAAGGTGAGCCACGCACTTTCGATGACGCCGGTTTTTGCTCCCAGGCGGCCGTTGATAGACGACTGGGCTGCCAGTACTGCGCCGCCGACCAGCAGTAGCGCAAGGATAAAGGGAAGTAGCATGGTTGAACTCCTTGAGAACCTTAAACGTTACATTAGCCACAGAGCGGCAAGAATCATCATCAGGGCACCTACCCGGTAGCCGTCGACTTTACGTCGCTCGCTGCCTAACCAGCCAAAGTGGTCGATGAGCAGGCTAGCGCCGACTTGACCGCATAAGATGCCCACCATGGTCATGCCGATACCCACGAGTGGCGCGGCAAGCGTCAACACAATGACGTAGATAGGACCCAAAATGCCGCCGGTCAGCAGCCATCGAGGCTGGCGAAAAAGGGTGCCCAGCTTGGGATTAGGCGAAAACACCAGCGCCAGAGAGAGCAGTAGTGCCCCCACCATGAAAATCGATAGAGTGGCCGATAAATGACCCACCTGCTCGCCAAGTGGCCCCAGCAAACCCGCTTCGACCGATAACCCCATGCCGGCGACAAGCACGCCAAGCAGGATAAGTGCGTGTTTCATAGGTGGCTCCGCTGTGAAAAGAGCCTGCACTATAGTGAGCCTTTTTTATTGCTACAATGCGTTAAAAGAGCAAAGGACTATTGCATTTTGGACAACTCCATTCGTTTGATGGCGCTTCGCCTGTTCGTCCGTGTCGCTTCAAGCGGTAGCTTCGCTGAGGCAGCGCGCTACTTTGATTTACCGGCATCCTCCGTCTCGCGGCATATTGCGGGGCTGGAACGCACGCTCGGCCAGCGGCTGCTCTACCGCCATACACGCGCGGTAAGGCTGACCGACGCCGGTGAGCGCTACTATCAGGATATTCGTCACGTATTAGAAAGCTTGGATTTAGCCACCGAGCAGGTTATCGGCGGGTCCAAGCATCCGCAGGGGGTGTTGCGCATCAATGCGCCGGTCGCTTTTGGGCGGCGGCACATTGCGCCGTTATTGGCACGCTTTCAGGACGAAAACCCGGCGGTCGAGGTGGAACTCACGCTGAGCGATGCGTTTATCGATCCGGTGCAAGAGGGCGCGGATGTGGTGATTCGGGTCGGTGCTCTTGATGACTCGAGCCTGGTAGCCCGTCAATTAGCCGCACAGCGCTTTGTGGCTTGCGCTGCACCGGCATATATTGCCCGGCACGGTCAGCCGAGTCATCCAGAAGCATTGGGTGAGCATAATTGCTTGATCTATAAAGGCACTCGCGGTGAACAGCCATGGTATTTCCACACCCATGAAAACACTCAAGCGCAGCGTTTCCCGGTAACCGGCAACCTGTATAGCAACAACGCAGAAAGCCTGGTAGAGGCTGCCTTGCAGGGTCAGGGGATCGTGCTTTTTCCTACTTGGCTGCTGTTCGACGCGCTGCTCGATGGCGCTTTGGTGCCGATACTTGAGCAATACCATCCCATGGGTGAGGCGACACGCGAAGGTATCCATGCGATTTACCCAGAAAACCGCCTGCGCTCACAAAAGGTGGCCACGTTTCTGGCTTATCTGGTGGCGCAGATTGACGACCCACCGTACTGGGATCGTTAGCGCAATACCGTCAGCTCATACACATGGCGGATGTGCTGACTATCGCGGTGCCCAGTAAATCCCGGTTTGGCGGCGGACATAATAACGCCATTGCCCTCTGACGCACTGGCTCATCTGTTTTGCTCGGTTTCCTGATGCGCTTGGATGACGGCTAAGAACCCCTCGCCGTAATCCGCAAGTTTGCGCGCGCCGATGCCAGAGATCGCGCCCAATGCTGCCAGGTTCTGGGGTTTTTGTTCGACCAGTTCAGCCAGGGTGGCGTCGTGGAAAATCACATAGGCAGGTACGCCCTGGGCGGCGGCCAGCTCGCGACGGTGTTGGCGTAGGGCTTCCGACAGCGCATCGTGTCCCAGCGTGGCCGATGCTGCCTTGCTGCCCCGCCGAGTGGTCTTGGCTTTGCTTGGTTTGCGCAGGGTGAGGGACTGCTCGCCGCGCAGCACCGGCTTTGCGTTGGCGGTGAGCTTAATGCCGCCGTGACCCTCCATGTCCACACTTAAATAACCGCTGGCAATTAACTGGCGAAAGAGCGCTTTCCATTCGCTGGCGGTGAGCTCTTTACCGATACCGAAGGTGCTGATGCGGTCGTGGCCAAAGCGGGTGATACGCTCGTTAAGTTTGCCCAGTAGAACATCCACCAGGTAGGTGACGCCAAAGCGCTGCTCGGTGCGGTAGACGCACGAGAGCGCCTTTTGCGCCGCCACGGTGGCCTCCCAGGTCTCGGGTGGGGTCAGGCAGTTGTCGCAGTTGCTGCAGGGCGCGTCCAGATGATCGCCAAAGTAGTGGAGCAGTGCCTGGCGGCGGCAGCTGATGATTTCGCAAAGCCCCAGCA
>JAIVHM010000152.1 GCA_020201095.1 Halomonas sp.
CACTACCTCCGCCCGACAGGCGAATATCGGCGCCCTCTACGCGTAACGTATCCAAGCAGAGCTTGCCGGACAGAACACAGTCGTCTGCCCATGCAAGCTCAAGCTCTTCGACCCGAACCTCTGCGCCTGCTGCATCGAGCCGAAAACCAGATAGCTGAAATTCATCGAGCACACCACCGGTGTGTTCTTCGACGCTGAACCAGCCACGATCCTGGCCCTGGGATAACAATACGCCGGTTCCCCAGGGTGAAAGCGCCACCCCCATCAATAGTGCCACGGCGCCAATCAACCATAGCGGAAGTAGCAACAACAGTCGCAGCGCACTCCAACATAGCAACCACAGTCGGTAGCGACGTGATAACGGTCGGCGATCAGTCGCAGGCGTTTGCGTAGCTCGAGACACATCGCTCTCCTAGAATTCGGGGCCAATCGAAAAGTGCAATCGAAAGTTATCATCGGGGTCATCAAACGGATGCGCCACATCAAAACGAATAGGGCCAACTGGCGATATCCATCTCACCCCTAAGCCCGCGCTTTTTTTCAGATCAGCGGGGCCCCAGTTGTCAAAGGCATCCCCGGCATCGACAAAAGCAGCCCCCCACCAAGCACCGGTAACGCGACGCTGGTATTCGAGGGAGGAGGTAAGTTTTTGCTGGCCACCACGCAGTTTGCCTTCCTCATTGCGGGGTGACAGCCCTTCGTAGGAATAACCACGTACGCTGCGATCGCCGCCTACAAAGAACCGTAGCGACGGTGGAAGCTTGTCGAAGTCTCGGGTTTCGATAGCCCCGAAACTGATGCGCGCCAAAAAGCGGTTATCTTCGCCGTAGGTACGAATCCATTCTGTGTCACCTGTGAAGCGTAAAAACTGAGCATCCGACCCCCAGGCCGGGTCTGAATACTCTACCGAGAACTGCTGGCGGTCACCCCACAAAGGAAAGCGCTGCGGCCTGGTGCGAGTTCTTGACCATTGAATGCCGGGATAGAATAACCACACTTGGTCGGCTTCCCCGCCCTGAGTAAAGTCTTCATAGGTGGTTCGGAAATACAGCGACTGCTCCCAGTCATTGTCAAACTCCCAGCGCCGAGCGATTTCCACGGTACCTTCCAGTGAATCGGTATCGCTGTCATCAATGTTGCGGATGCCATACTGCAGGCGATAACTATCGCGTAGCGGGTCATCCAGGGGCATATCGTAAACGCCAGTAAAGCGCTGTTCAGGCGCTGACAGATAAAGATCGTGATCGAGACTGTGACCATAGCGGTTAATCCATGGCTGGTCCCAGCCGAACCGCAACCGGGGTCCTACGTCTGTAGCGAAGCCTATGCCTGTTTCAAACTGATGGCGGTTGGCAGGCTCCACGTTGACATCAATAGGTAAGGATGTGTCGTCGGATTGCTGCATGCTCAATGCACTGGCAAGTGCCGCACTGGTTACCCTTGGGCGCTTGGGTTGTGACTCGGTGGCTGACTCCCACCAGGGATCTCCGCCGCCTGACGGGGCCATTGCCAATTCCTGCGCAGTTTCCAAGCGTGGTTTGACAGATACAGAGCTAAACCATCCAGTCTCGGCGAGCCGTTGATTAAAACGCGCCAAGGATTCAGCCAAGTAGGGTTCATCTACCTCATAGGTACGCATCTGTTGCAGGCGTTCGGGTTGAATGTGGCTGCCAGTGATCAGCGTTTCGCCAAACCGGTAGCGAGGGCCACTGTCAAAGTCCATATACAGCCGTGCGCTCTGCAAGTAGGGGCGCACCTCCATTCGACGATCGGTGAACCCCCAGTCAAAGTAACCTCGTTCAATGGCCAAACCCGAAAACTCGCCCCGCAGAGCATCCCAGGGCGCATGGCGCAAGGTATCGCCCTCTTTTAGAGAGAACCCCGCAAGCGCATCTTCAAAGGGCTCATCTTCTGCGGCGTCGCCAAGTATATTAATTTCCAGTGTTTCAATAGTGACTTGAGGACCAGGTTCAATCGTCAGACTAGGACTACCATCCTCTGGTAAATCAATGGAGATATCAGGTTCGTAGTAGCCGTAAACACGCATTGCTTCCTGTGTGCGTTGGCGGATTTCACCTTCCAAGCGGCTTTCGGTGTATTCGTCTTCTTCGATATTCTGCAGGTAGGCGCGAATGTTGCGCGCCACCTCACCCTCAACCCCTTCAAGGGTGGCGCTCAGCGCCCATACGGCCGGGGCAGCCATCCATAGCGGCAACGTTATCAAATTTGCGATAACGGTTGCTGAAAGCCATTGCCGTTGTCTTCCCATACATTTTTCCTAATCTAATCATCGGCGTGCTGCCTTTCAGCCAGTCATATAAATCAACGCAACATTTCAAGCTGTGCGCTGAATGCCAACTGCGCCTGGCGAACCTGGCGTACATCATTTTCGAGTTCATCTAGTCGCTGTGACAACTGGCTTTCGAGGGCTTCGTTATCACCACTGGAACCTTCAAGTTCGCTCAGCGATGCTTCCAGGCGCGACAACTGTTCTTGCTGCTCGACGTCTCGGGTGTTGAAACGCTCATCAATGTCATCAGCCAGTTCAGACACTGACGCTTCCAATGCCTCAAGTTCTTCAAGGCTTTGGGTCTCTACATGGGCGATTTCTTCAGCTAATGACGTGCGTCCTGATGTCCCGGCTTGTTCCAACGCATCCAAAGAAGTATGGATAGCGGCAAGCTGACTATCGCGAAGGGCCGCTTGCTCGCGCTGGTCTTCAAGTCGCTCAAGCAATGGATCAATCGTGTCACTCGAAATAGACGTTTCGTTTTCGGTGAGGACGTCATAGAGCTCAGTACGGGTATCCGTTAGCGCTATCGACAATTGCTCTTGCTCTTGGAACAAGGTAATCATCTGAGCTTGAACAAAGGTTAACGTATCTTGTACATCACTGTCACCTGAGTCTAGCCGAGCATGCATGTTGGAGACTTCGCCACTGACCCGTTGTAGTTCTTCCTGAAGCCGTTCGCGTTCCAGATACAGACCTCCTGCAGCCGCTGCCAATAGGCCAATCAGCACAAATATGCATAGCCAAAGCGGCCACAGTGAAGGCCCCTTGCGGTGTTTGACGTGCTGCGATGCGATACTTTGATCGGCATCCGGTACGATGCGCGAAGACGGGGCTTTATCGGACATGCAGTTTCCTCACAACGATGTTGGATCGGCGCGCCGACCGATTCCTCGATACTGTAACCCACAGCTGGCGACGAATTCAGGGTCATAAATGTTACGGCCATCCAATATCAGTTTATCGCCGAGCTGCGAAGCCAAGCGGTGCCAATCGGGATTCCAGTAGGTTTTCCACTCCGTTACCAACATTAATGCATTGGCATTGTCACAGGCATCGTACGGGTTATCGACAAAGGTAACCAAATCTTTCCTTGGGCCCACAACTGCCTTTAACGCTGGTGTGGCTGCTGGGTCGTGAAGCTTGACGTGAACCCCTTGTGCCCATAGGGCGTTTAACAGTGTTAGTACCGGCGCGTGATCAATACGCGCAGTACCTGGCTTGAAGGCGGCTCCCCAAATAGCAACCGTTTTCCCTTCAAGCGCTCCACCGTAGTAAGCCCATAACTTGCGAAATAGCGTCTCTTTTTTCTGTTCATTGATATCGAGCACGTGCTCAAGCAACGCCGACTGTCGACCGCTGGCCACCTGAACATCAGCGAGTCTCATCAAGTCTCGCGAAAAGCTTGGGCCGCCGAAACCACAGCCTGGGTAAAGGTATTCGTACCCAATGCGCGAGTCGGCCCCCATACCCTGCCGGACATGTTCGACGTCAACGCCCAGAGTATCCGCCAGACCGGCAATTTCATTCATGTAGCTGATACGCGTGGCCAGCATGCCGTTAATGGCCAGCTTGGTTAGCTCGGCAGCACGCTTGGGCATCACCTGAAAAGCGTCACGGCGACGGTTAAAGGCTCTCAGCAGCTCCCTTAGCTTTTGCTCGGCGAGTCGGTCATCGCAACCTAACAGCCAGCGTCCAGGGCGGGTAAACGACTCCCAGGCACGGCCTTCTTCTAAGGTATCCGGCAAAGCAACACTCAGAGTATGCTCTCCCATCAGGTGCTGTAACCGTTCAGTGTCACCGACTGGAAACGTCGAGTTATTGACCAGCACGCTTCCTTCCTGCCACTCAATCGCAGGATGCTGCAGTAGAGCAGCGGCTGATTCGCGGTGTGACGGTGAGAGCGCTAACCACAATACATCGAAAACCAGATTCGCCTCAGGTTGAGCGATGAATGTTAAAGCACCGCTCTGTTCAGCCTGATGTATTTGTTCAACGATTAGCGGCTCGCGGCGTAGCCAATCTTCATTGACCAGCGTCGACCAGGGTGCGTCTTCATGGGGAAGCCAAGTCACCAAATGCCCCACAGAGGAGAGTGCTGCCGCCGCGGTTGCGGTGCTTAATTCACTGCCGTATAAAAGCACCCGCATCCGTTATGCTCCCTGCTGGTAGCGTGCAAGCAGCGCGTTAAAGTCATCACCCAACTCGGGATGCCTACGCGCATAGGCAAGCGTCGCTTCTAGATAGCCCAGCGGTTGTCCGCAGTCGTAGGTCGTTCCTCGCATGCGATAGGCTTGAACGCCCTGCTGCTCACGAAGCGTCTCAATCGCGTCGGTCAACTGAATTTCCCCGCCTGCCCCAGGCGGCGTCTTGGCAAGGATAGGAAAAATCGCGGCGGGCAAGGCATAGCGGCCGATCACTGCCAGATTCGAGGGTGCCTGGTCGCGTGCAGGTTTTTCTACCATGCCGACCAGGTCAGCAGAACTGGCGGGGGCCGGCGCATCACCTGAGGGGGCGACAATGCCGTATTTTTCGACCTGTTCCCAGTTGACTTCTTCGACCATTAGTTGAGCGGTAGCGTTCTGTTCGTAAGCTTCGATCATTCCTTGCAGATCGCTGCGCGGAGTGTCGCTGTTGTCTACCAGCACATCCGGCAAGAGCACCGCAAAGGGTTCATCGTCACCAATGATAGGCTGCGCACAAAGAATGGCATGGCCAAGCCCCAGGGGCTCGCCCTGGCGTACGCTGATGATGTTGACGTCGTCAGGCACCATCGCCCTTAGCGAGGCCAACAAGTCATGCTTCCCCTTGGCCTCAAGGCTCGCCTCTAATTCAGCGTGGGTATCAAAATGGTTTTCGATGGCGCCTTTATTGCTGCTGGTGACAAACACGATATCGCGAATACCCGCGGCAATCGCCTCCTCGACCACGTATTGAATGACCGGCCGATCCACAATGGTGATCATTTCCTTGGGAATAGCTTTGGAAGCAGGTAGGCAGCGGGTCCCAAACCCCGCAACAGGCAGTACAGCCTTACGAATCATAAGAGGTCCTTTTCATGCGTTCCGGTTCAGGAGTGGTTAGAATACCTATCATACTGAACGCGCGATGGGTTTCCAGTTCGCCGTTACACTGCAAGTATCAGGCCATGGTCTTTCCCATGCTTGCTCAATGTTGATGGAGTCAAAACATGTCAGCGACACCAAAGGATAGCACTGCTCACCAATACCAAGGCAACGTTGATAACGCCGAAGTGGCGAAATTTGAAGCACTTGCCAGTCGCTGGTGGGATCCACAAAGTGAATTTAAGCCATTGCACGATATAAATCCGTTACGGCTCGACTTTATCGATGCAAGGGCTGGATTAGCAGGCAAGAAAGTACTGGATGTTGGCTGCGGCGGCGGGATTTTAAGCGAAGCCATGGCGCATCGTGGTGCAACGGTCACGGGCATTGACTTGGGCGAAGCACCTCTAGGGGTTGCCCGATTGCATGCAGAAGAGCAAAGCGTGACGGTTGATTACCGAAATATCAGTGTCGAAGCACTGGCAGATGAAAAGCCAGGTCAGTATGACGTCGTCACCTGCATGGAAATGCTGGAGCACGTTCCCGACCCAGCGTCGGTCGTGCGCGCCTGCGCGGCTTTAGTGCGCCAGGGAGGCTATGTATTTTTCTCGACCCTTAACCGCACACCGAAGTCTTACGCCTTTGCCATTCTGGGGGCTGAGTATGTACTGAAGTTGCTGCCCCGAGGAACGCATGACTATGCAAAATTTATTCGCCCTTCCGAAATGGCAAGCTGGAATCGCAGTAGTGGCCTGGAAATTCGCGAGCAGATCGGCCTTACCTACAACCCTCTCACCCGTCGCTATCGGCTGACTGAGAACGACGTTTCGGTCAATTACATGATGTATTGCCGTAAGGTACAGGCCTGATGCGGGCCTCACCCAGCGCTATACTGTTCGACCTGGATGGTACTCTGGTGGACACCGCACCGGACTTAGCGGTTGCCACTAACGCGTTGCGTCAACACCATGGCCTGACACCGTTGCCGTTTGCCGTCATCCGCGCCCAGGTCTCCAATGGCGGCAACGCGCTGGTCAACCTGGCACTGGGCAATGATCTTAGCGTTACCCATCAGGCCCAGGCTCGTGAGTTCCTGCTGGATGCCTATGAAGCGTCGGTAGCGGTTCACAGCCGGGTGTTTTCTCCCCTCGATCAATGGCTTGCAGACTGGCAGCGCCAAGAGCGCCCTTGGGGGATTGTCACGAACAAGCCACGGCGCTACACCACACCACTGATTGAGGCCTTGTCGCTGACGCCCGGCGCCCTGCTTTGCGCAGATGACCTGACGGCCAAGAAACCCGATCCGTTGCCACTGCTTGAGGCCGCTCGGCGATTGGGCGTCGAACCTCAGCATTGCTGGTACATCGGCGATCATCTCAGGGATATGCAAGCTGCCCAGGCGGCTGGCATGACAGCGGTAGCGGTTGGCTACGGGTATATTGCAGAAGGCGATGATTATCGTCTATGGCCGGCGCACTGCTGGTATCAGCAGTGCGCGGAGCTGGTCGATGCGCTTTCAGCTATCACTTGAGTTCAAACAACCCTTGAACGTCAGGTCTGCCTTGGAGGTTGTGCGTCGATTTTCTGACCATGGGTACCCGCACTGTCAGGGCCCATTAACCACAAATAGGTAGGCATGATGTCATCAGGTGTACGCAAATTAGCAGGGTCTTCACCGGGATAAGCATTGCGCCGCATCTGAGTCCGGGTAGCGCCTGGATTAAGTGTATTAATGCGCAGGTGGGGTTCGCTATCCAGCTCGTCAGCCAATACTTCCACGAAACCTTCAGTGGCAAATTTCGACACCGCGTACGCCCCCCAGTAGGCGCGGCCTTTGCGGCCAACGCTTGAGGAGGTAAAGATGACCGATGCGTCTTCGGATCGCTGCAATAATGGCAATAGCGCCTGGGTCATCCAGATGGGGCCGTTGATATTGACCTGCATGACCTGTTCCCAGAGTGCAGCATCATACTGTTCAAAAGGTGTTATACGACCCAGTAGACCGGCGTTGTGCAACAAACCATCGAGACAGCCGAACTCTTTTTCGAGCGTGTCGGCCATGTCGTGAAAATCCTTGAGCTTGGCACCTTCAAAATTGAGCGGGAAAATGGCCGGTTGAGGGCCTCCCTGCGCCTCAATTTCATCATAAACGCGCTCGAGCTTGGCAATGGTCCGGCCAAGCAGGATCACCGTCGCACCGTGACGGGCATAGCTGAGCGCCGCTGCACGGCCTATACCGTCACCTGCCCCGGTGACCAAGACAACACGGTCATGGAGCAGATCGGGCGCTGGCTGATAATCAATTTTACATGTCATCACAGACCCTCCAGACGGCTTTTGTCATCAACTGCCCTGACGAAGAAAGTCATCGGCTAACCCCGCCGCACTGCTTTGTGGATGATCATCCTGCACTTTTTCCAGCAGCGCACGGCTTTCTTCCGCTTCGCCCTGCCGGGCCTTGACTAAGCCAAGCTTGTACATAGCATCCGGTACTTTGCTACTACCATCGTAGTTGTCAATAACGCGGGTGAATGCTTGTTCAGCGGCATCCAGCTCGCCTTCTGCAGCGTATAGTTCACCCAGCCAGTAATGACCATTGGCGGTCAAGCTGGTATCGGGATACGTTTCCACAAAATCTTCGAAGGCAGCGATAGCTTCTTCGAAACGGCGCGCCTGGACATGAGCAAATGCATCTTGATAGGCCTGCTGAGCCTCATCACTGACGTCGCGTGAGGAAGGTGCATTAGCAACTTCTTGGGCAGCTTCCGGTTCAACCTCAGGTGTTGATTCCTCAATCTCACTCGGGCCACTGCTCATCAGGCGGTCTTCGATATCAAGGTATTGCTGCTGCGATTGGCGGCGAAGCTGTTCCATTTGATGGCGCAATTCTTCAATTTCTCCACGCAACCGCTGAATTTCTTGCTGATGCTCCTCCACCTGATTGAACAGCACCAGGCTCCCATTGGAGCTGCCTCCTTGAGTTTGGGCTTGTTCATAAAACCCGCTGCCTGAGCCTGAGAGATCGTCGACAACGGGCTGCTGGGCAACACTGACGAGGGGCAATACGGATAGCGGGAGCACCAAGGCTCCCGCACCGCACAGCCTCTCAATGTAATGCTTGAGACTGTGATTCATGATGACTCCAAAATAACTGTTACGCGTGCATGTTAACGGCCACGCGGGTCATCAATAATTGAACACAACGCGGCGGTTTTGTGAATACGCATCGTCGCTGTCACCACGCTCTGCGGGACGCTCTTCACCGTAACTCACTACGCTCATTTGTGATGATGAAACGCCCTGGATGTTTAGAAAGCGTTCTACGGCGTTGGCACGACGTTCACCGAGCGCCATATTGTATTCACGTGTACCACGTTCATCGGTATGCCCGTGCAACACGACGTCGGCGTCGGGGTTGGAACGAAGGTAACGCGCGTGGGCCATTACAACGGATTCGTACTCGCCTTTAATGGTGTCGCGGTCGTAATCGAAGTAAATGGTTTTGACATCCGGAATCCGCGAATCAGCTTGCTGGCTGCCGTCAGCGCTGGATGAGCCGCTGCCATATTGGCCACTGGATCCGGCTCCCGAGGTGCTGCTGCTGGAACTTCCATCACGGCCGTCCTGGCTGCCAGATGAATCACCGTCCTGAGTGCCGCCGGTGCTGGAACAGCCTGCGATAACGACAATTGATAGCACGACTGCCAATGAGCGAGCCAACGGTTTAAGTTGCATAATCAGACTCCTTGCCTGAAAACATGAATGGACTTCATTCGTTTAAAAACGGTGACCATGCGGGGTCGCGCACATCACCTTGAGCGGCGGGTAGCCTGAATGACGAGCGACCATCTGCGGAAACCGCACTCAGCACCCCATTGTTACCCTGTTGGGTAGCGAAGATTACCATGGTCCCGTTCGGCGCAACACTAGGCGATTCATCCTGGGTTGAATCGCTCAGCGTTACCAGACGACCACTGTCGATTTCCTGGCGTGCAACTTGGAAACCACGGTCAGAACGGTGGATCAAAAACAGATTTTCACCATCCGGCGAGAAACGCGCGCGGGCATTATAATTACCGGTAAAGGTCATACGTTCGGTTTCGCCGCTACCCAACGAGTGTTGGTAAATTTGCGGTCCTCCGCTGCGGTCAGAGGTAAACACCAGCTGGTTGCCATCCGGCGACCAAGCGGGCTCTGTATCGATACTATTGCTATCCGTAACGCGAGTTAGCGAGCGGTCGGCAATTTCCATGATATAGATTTCAGGTTGACCGTCTTTGGACAATGACATGGCCAGCCGGCGACCGTTTGGCGACCACACAGGGGCGCCATTAATCCCCTCAAATGACGTAATCCGCGCACGATTACCGCTGTTCACTTCCTGAATATAGATTTCCGGGCGTTCATTCTCGAATGACACATAGGCAAGTTTGCCACCATCCGGCGACCAGGCAGGCGACAAAATGGGCTCATCGGACGTCAGAATCTGTTGGCTATCGCGCCCGTCTGCATCGGCCACGTACAGGCCATAGTCGGTGTCATCGCCGACCCCTTGCGCAGTGACGTAGGCAATACGCGTCGAGAAAGCACCGCGAATATCGGTAATTTCTTCAAAAATCTGATCGCTAATATAGTGGGCAGCGCCACGCAGGTCATCTTCGTCAGCGTTGACAGTTTCGCTCATCAAGCGCCGCTGCCCGCTGATGTCCATCAGGTCGTACTGGAGCCGATAGCCGTTGTCGGTACGCTCGGCTTTACCCACGACCAGATAACGAAGATCCAAAGAGCGCCATGTGCTGTATTGAACATCGTCAGCCTCGCCAGGTTGTTCAGGCATCGAATCACGATCCAGGGGGTCAAAAAAACCGCTGCGATCGAGATTGTCATGGATGATTTGTGATACGTCTTCGGGCATACCTTCTGACCCCTCGAACGGCACCACGCCTATGGGAAGGGCTTGATCACTGCCGCGGGTTATTTCAATAGTCAGATTGGCGCTGGCGACCGTGCTCATTGCCAGCAAAAGACAGAATAGCCATAGCTTGGTTATGGTGTGCATCAGCGAACATCCCCCGGGGTAAATCGCAGATTGAATTGACGTAAATTGCGCTGCTGTTCGGTCGGCAGCTCACGCAGTTCACCGAATGGTGCGGCTTGTTCGATTGCCTGCATCGCCGACCGATCAAAGTTGCTATCACCGCTTGACGACACCACCGACGTGGTCAGCACTTCGCCTGACGGCCCTAACCTGACTTGAAGCGTAGCACTCATTGAGTCGCTTGCACTTGACGGAATAATCCATGCCTGCTCGACGGCACGCTTAACAATTGTCAAAAAGCTATTGGCGGCCTGCTCGGCTTGCTGCGCTTCAGCGGCTGCCTGGGCTTCCCCTTCCAGCTGTCGCTGCATCGCGGCTTCCGCCTCTTCCTGACGACGCTGCTCTTCGGCTTCTCGTTCACGTTCGGCCTCGGCTTCTGCCTCTTCTTGACGGCGCTGCTCTTCGGCTTCGCGCTCACGCTCGGCCTCGGCTTCCGCCTCTTCCTGGCGGCGCTGCTCTTCGGCTTCACGCTCACGTTCGGCCTCGGCCTCGGCTTCCGCCTCTTCCTGGCGACGCTGCTCTTCGGCTACGCGTTCACGTTCGGCCTCGGCCTCGGCTTCCGCCTCATCCTGTCGACGCTGCTCTTCGGCTTCGCGTTCTCGCTCGGCTTCTGCTTCGGCCTCTTCCTGGCGACGTTGCTCTTCGGCTTCTTGCTGACGCTCAGCTTCGGCTTCGGCCTCTTCCTGTCGGCGCTGGGCCTGCGCCTCGGCTTCGGCCCTGGCAGCTTCCAAGGCTTGCTCTTCGGCTTGCTCGGCTTCAGCAGCTTCGCGCGCGGCCTGTTCTGCTGCGGCTTGCTCCTCAGCCGCTTCTTCTTCGGCCGCCGATGTGTCAGGTTCTTCTACCGACTCGTCAGCCGCTTCCATGGCCGCTGACTCATCATTAGCCTGCTGAGCCTGGTTCGTGAATGCTTCTGTGCTGACCAGGGTTGCCTGGACGATAGAAGAGGAATCCGGTTCGGCTTCCCCCTCAGGCCATTGAACCAAAGAGAACAGCACAATCAACAAATGCACAGCAATCGCAAAAACCGCCGGCCATAGATAGCCAATATCTTGAGGATCACGAGGATGTTTTACAGCCATGCCCTGTGCGTCCTTACTCATTCTGTGGTGGCTCAGAAATGAGCCCCACATTGGCCACGCCCGAGCGCTGCAGATTACTCATCAACACGACCACTTCACCATAAGCCACATTCTGGTCACCACGAACCATCACCGGGGCATCAGGCCGTTGCTCCAGAATGGCGCTAACCCGGCGAGTGATATCATCGGCAGAAACCTGGGTCGAATCGTCCCCCAAGCTAAGGTGATACTGCCCTTCACGGTCGATGGAAATCATGATCGGGTCGTTGTCTTCCTGGCTTTCAATAGGCTCGGAACTCACCTGAGGCAGTTCAACGTCCACTCCCTGGTTCAACATCGGAGCGGTGATCATGAAAATAACCAACAACACCAGCATGACATCGATAAAGGGGACAACGTTGATTTCGCCCATGGGCTTACGCTGTCCGCCACGTTTAAACGGTCCTTGCATGGGGCAACTCCCTTAGCTTGACGCGCTATCGCGTCCTTGCAGATTGCGGTGCAAGATAGCGTGGAACTCTTCGGCAAAATCTTCGTACTTACCCAACAGACGACCAGCGTTGTTGGAAAGTCGATTGTAGAAAATCACTGCAGGTATCGCAGCGAAAAGGCCCATTGCGGTCGCGATCAACGCCTCTGCAATCCAGGGGGCAACCGTTGCCAGCGTGGCTTGCTGGGTCATGGATAGCGACTGAAAAGACCCCATGATGCCCCACACGGTGCCAAACAGGCCAATATAGGGGCTTGCGGAAGCCACCGTCGCGAGAAACACAAGGTGCTGGGTCAGGCGGTCTTCTTCACGTGACCAGGCTACGCGCATACTGCGCTGAACACCTTCTAGAACCGTTCCCGCATTACGGGTTTTGGGCATCAGGCGATTGAATTCGCGAAACCCAGCCTGAAAAATGTGTTCGGCACCGTGGCGCGGATCGTCAGCCGGGATTTCACGGTAAAGCTCATTCAAGTCAACGCCTGACCAAAACGTTTCTTCAAACTGGGCATATTCTTTTTGCGCGCGACGCAGGGCAATGCCGCGTTGAAAAATCACTATCCACGAGAGAATGGATCCTACTGTTAATAGCAACATGACCAGCTGAACCACCGTGCTGGCATTCATAATCAGGTGCGGAATAGACATGGCATTATCGTTCACAAGTGCCCTCATCAATCATCAGTAAATGTGGTGTTAGGTGCCCGCATCGTACGTTACATCAGCGATTTGAGCTCAGACGGCCATGCCATTGGGCGCAGATACTGCGCACTCAAGCACGCAATCTCGACCGTGGCGGCGCAAAGACGTTCATTTCCCCGCCATACGTGCTGCTCGAATGTCATGCGGCAACGGCCAATGCTGACGACATCGGCACTTACGTTAAGCGTATCATCCAATCGTGCAGGTTTGGTGTAATGACAGGACAAGCGATATACCACTAGCTGAGCACCTGAGTCCAGCAACATCTGCTGGTTGAGCCCCAAGGATCTCAACCATTCACTGCGGGCGCGCTCCATAAACTTCAGGTAGTTAACGTAGTAGACAATCCCCCCCGCGTCTGTATCTTCCATGTAAACGCGGACCGGGTAATGCTGCGACTGACTCATGGGCGCTGTTCCCCCTGGGCTTCAATGGACGCTTCATGGGGAACACGCTCAAAATGCAACCAGGCCTGCCGCGTGACGACGCGACCGCGCGGGGTTCGCATCATCAGCCCTTGCTGGATCAAATAAGGTTCAATGACGTCTTCAATGGTATCGCGCTCTTCACCGATCGCCGCTGATAGCGAATCGACACCTACCGGCCCGCCGTCGAATTTATCGATCATTGCCAGTAACAGCCTACGATCCATATGGTCCAGCCCATGGTGATCCACGTTAAGCATATTAAGCGCAGCGTCTGCCAGCGTTGCATTGACGGTGCCATCGCCCTTCATTTCGGCATAGTCGCGAACCCGGCGGAGTAAGCGGTTGGCAATTCGCGGTGTGCCCCTTGAGCGACGGGCAATTTCGACGGCCCCTTCATGGTGGGTTTCAACACCGAGCAGCTTGGCTGAACGGGTCACTATTTCGGTTAACTCGGTAAGGTTATAAAATTCCAGCCGTTGAACGATGCCAAACCGATCGCGCAACGGTGATGTAAGAAGCCCCGCCCGGGTGGTAGCACCCACCAACGTAAAACGCGGCAGATCCAGCTTGATCGAGCGTGCCGCTGGCCCCTCACCGATCATGATATCGAGCTGAAAATCTTCCATCGCTGGGTACAACACTTCTTCGACGACGGGCGACAAGCGGTGAATTTCGTCAATAAACAGAACGTCGCCGGGCTCCAGATTGGTCAGCATGGCGGCCAGATCACCGGCACGCTCGAGTACAGGGCCAGACGTCGATTTGAGTCCCACACCCATTTCGGTGGCAATAATATTGGCCAGGGTAGTTTTACCCAAGCCTGGCGGGCCAAATACCAGCGTATGGTCGAGGCTTTCTTCGCGCAGGCGGGCAGCACCAATAAAAATTTCCAACTGCTCGCGAACGCGGGGTTGGCCAATATAGTCCTGAAGCCGTTTAGGGCGAATCGCATGGTCGATGCGGACTTCCCCTTGCTCTGGCTCAGCGGCAATCAGTCGATCGTGCTCTAGCATAAGCGCTCTATTTTACGTCCTTGGTTAAACCGCAATTAGCCTTTCATGCGCTGGGTGAGTGCCGCTTTGATCAAAGCCTCGGTCGACTGAGAGCCATCAAGATCGGCCAGCATTTTTGAAGCTTCGGTCAGTTTATAGCCAAGGCTTACCAAGGCTGCCTCGGCGTCAGCTAAGCTATTGCGGGATTGATCAGCCTGTCCGTTGGCGGCTTCGAGAGGCAGCATCGCATCTCGGCCACTTTCCCACTCTGGAAAGCGGTCACGCATTTCGATGATCAATCGCTCGGCGGTTTTCTTACCCACGCCCGGAAGCTTGGTGAGCGCCTTGCTATCATCATCGCGTACGCATCGCATGAAGGCGTCTTCGTCCATACCCGATAAAATGGCGAGGGCCAGTTTGGGCCCTACACCGTTCACTTTGATCAAGGCACGAAACAGGGAACGTTCATGCTCGCGGCCAAACCCATACAGCAGGTGTGCGTCGTCCCGGATAGTGAGATGGGTATATAAAAAAATGTTTTCACCCACCGTCGGCAGCGCTACCAGCGTTGTCATCGATGTTTCAAGCTCATAACCCACACCGTGTACATCCACCACAATCCATGGCGGCTGTTTCTCAATTAACTGGCCTTTAAGCCGTCCAATCATAGTTACGCTCGCGCTAAACCAAACCAGCCGTCACTATAAAGCCACTCTGTACAAGTGACCAGTGGTTAGCGGCTGATTATCAGAGTCGCCAGCGCCCGGTGGAACGGCGTCGCCCTCCCCCATGCGTGGTTAGCGCCCGGAAGATGTAATCCGACTACCTCGCCAAGCCCGGCATAGATTTGAGCCAAACGCTGCTCGAGTGAACCTTCAGCAGTGCGAATACAGCCGCTAGCAACATATCGGGGAACAAGCCCCGTCAACTCAATGACACCATAGCCGGTAATGCGTGAACCAGGGTCAATGCCCAGAATACGCAGCGGATTGGATAAGGCAGGTGTCTGCATATAACAGCACTCAAGTCGTCCATACAAAAACACCGACGCCTAGACGCCGGTGTAAGGAGGTATATCAGAGCGCTTATTCGACCGTGGTATCTGCTTTGGCTTTTTGACGCAAACGGATATTCAGGTCTTTAAGTTGCTCTGAGCTGACTTCACCAGGGGCATCAGTCATCAAACAGGCGGCGCTTTGGGTTTTCGGGAACGCAATCACTTCGCGGATGGTCTTGGCACCGGCCATCAGCATCACCAAGCGATCCAGACCGAAGGCTAAACCACCGTGAGGCGGCGCACCGTACTGGAGAGCATCAAGCAGGAAGCCGAACTTCTCCTGGGCTTCTTCCTCGCCAATCCCCAAAATATCAAATACGGTGCGCTGCATGGTTTGGTCATGAATACGGATTGAGCCGCCACCAAGCTCTGTCCCATTCAGCACCATGTCGTAGGCGCGCGACAGCGCGTTGGCCGGGTCATTTTTGAGTGCTTCAGGTGAGCAGGACGGGGCAGTAAAGGGGTGATGCAGCGGGCTGAGCCGGCCGTTATCGTCCTCTTCGAACATCGGGAAGTCGACGACCCAGAGCGGCGCCCAGGCCTGGGTGTACAGATCAAGATCTGCCCCCAGCTTAACGCGCAGTGCGCCAATGGCTTCGTTGACGATACGCGTTTTGTCTGCGCCAAAGAAAATAATGTCGCCGTCTTTGGCGTCAACACGGTCGAGCAGCTCCTCAACCACGTTTTCCATGAACTTGACGATTGGCGACTGCAGACCGTCAAGCCCTTTGGCGCGCTCGTTGACCTTGATCCAAGCCAGCCCCTTGGCGCCGTAGATACCGACAAACTTGGTGTATTCGTCGATTTCCTTGCGCGAAAGTGATGCCCCGCCGGAAACTTTCAGCGCCGCAACGCGGCCGTCTGCCGCATTCGCCGGACCAGAGAATACCTTAAAGTCGACCTGTTGCATCAAGTCATCGACATTGGTCAATTCAAGCGGAATCCGCAAGTCTGGCTTGTCGGAACCAAAGCGGTCCATGGCTTCCTGCCAGGTCATGCGCGGAAACGCAGCCAGCTCGACATCGAGCACTTCTTTGAAGAGTTGACGAATCATGGACTCGGTGATCGCCATGATGTCATCTTCTTCGACAAACGAGGCCTCGATATCGATTTGCGTGAACTCGGGCTGACGGTCAGCACGCAGATCTTCGTCCCGGAAACATTTGGCTATCTGGTAGTAGCGGTCAAAACCCGCCACCATCAACAGCTGCTTGAAAAGCTGGGGTGACTGCGGCAAGGCAAAGAAACTACCCGCATGGGTGCGACTCGGCACCAGGTAATCGCGCGCGCCTTCGGGGGTCGCACGAGTCAATACCGGGGTTTCGATATCCAGGAACCCCTGGTTTTCAAGAAACGCGCGGACGGTGTGTGAAATGCGCGAACGCAGCCGCAGCTTGTCGATCATATCCGGGCGGCGCAAATCGATGTAGCGGTGCTTAAGGCGCACCTCTTCGCCGACTTTGCCATGCTCGTCGAGCTGGAAAGGCGGCGTCACAGCGGTGTTGAGCACTTCGACATCTTTTGCCAGTACTTCAATCATTCCGGTGGGCATGTTGGGATTTTGCGTGCCTTCGGGACGCAGGCGAACCCGCCCGGTAATGCGCAGAACGAATTCACTGCGAGCACGGTCGGCATTGGCAAACGCCTCGGCGGTATCTGGATCCACGACGAATTGTGCGACGCCATCGCGATCGCGCATATCGAGAAAGATAACCCCACCATGGTCACGGCGGCGATGCACCCAACCGCATACGGTGACCGTCTGGTCTACCAATGTTTCGTTTAGCTGGCCGCAATAATGACTGCGCATGTTTCATCCTGTTGTGTTTCGTGGCAAAAGGTAATTGTGGACCTTGATTCGGCCCGACGCCGCCGGCTAGGCCGCCGTGTCTTTTTTCTTGGGCGCTGGACTGGTGCCATTCTGACTACCGGTCTCGGGTGTTGCGCTTTTTGCATCAGCAGCTAAATTCTTTTTACTGCCGGTTTTAAAATCAGTTTCATACCAGCCGCCACCTGCCAGACGGAATCCCGCGGCTGATACTAGCCGCGTCAAGCTGGCGCTTTCACAAGCTGGACAGTCCGTAAGCGGATCGGCACTGATTTTTTGCAATTTATCCATGCGATGGCCGCAGGCCTTGCACTCGTATTCATAGATGGGCATGTTGATGACTCCAGAAAAGCTCAACTCCGACAAAACAGCAACATAAGTGCTATCAAGCTGCGATATGCGGCCCGTCGGGATAAATTCCAAGGCGATGATTATTCACGCCAGCTTATTATACCCTTTTGTGCCCCCTGCCGAGCAAGGCTAGACGCCATCGGCAGACAGTGGAGGTCAGAAAATGTCTAATGCAGTGATACTGGATGCCGAGAGTCTTGGCCCGCAAATTGATTTAACCGCCATCCGCCAGGCGGTGTCGCATCTTGAAGTGTTTGGCCAAAGCACTCCTCAACAAGCGCGTGAGCGACTTGCCAATGCCGACATTGCCATTGTCAATAAAGTTGTCCTGGATGCGGAGACACTTAAACAGCTGCCCTCGCTCAAATTAATCTGTGTGCTGGCTACCGGGCTTAACAATATCGACCTGGAAACTGCCGATGCTCAGGGTATAGCAGTTAAAAACGTCACCGCTTATGGCACCGCCAGTGTGTCGCAGCACACCTTGATGCTAATGCTGACATTGGCAAACAGACTGCCGCTTTATCAACGAGATGTCGCCGCAGGCGCCTGGCAAAACAGCGATTTCTTCTGCCTGCAGCATTATCCAACGATGCAGCTTTCGGGCAAGCATCTGGTGATGGTCGGCCAAGGAGAGCTTGGCTCTGAAGTGGCGCGCCTGGCTGAAGCGCTGGGAATGTGTGTCACCTTTGCAGCTCGCCCAGGTAATGAAGCGAACGACACCCGCGCATCGCTTGATACCTTGCTGCCGGAAGCCGATGTTATCAGTCTTCACTGCCCGCTGAATGATGCCACCCGTCACTTGATCAATGCAGCACGCCTGAGTAAGGCTAAGCCTTCTATGTTGCTGGTTAACTGCGCACGAGGCGGTATTATTGACGAACACGCCGCCCTTTCGGCACTCAGGGACGGTCAAATTGGCGGGCTTGCCGTCGACGTGCTGCCCCAAGAACCGCCACGCGAAGGGCATCCTCTGCTAGACGCGTTGAATGAAGCACTTAACCTGATTGTCACGCCTCATAATGCCTGGATTACACCAGAAGCCAGGCAAAACATTGTCAGCTTGACCGTTGATAATATCCGGGAGTGGCAAGCAAACCACTAATACGTCGAAAAATGATCCGGGGCGTGGCACTGATCCAAGACGTTCAATTCGACGTGGGTCACCTGCGCCCCTTCAGGGCCTTTCCACAACCACTCACTAACGGCTTTCACATCTTCCGGACTGCCGCAAAGCAACACTTCAACACGGCCGTCAGGCAGGTTTTTTGCAAAACCCGTTAGTCGATGCTGAAGTGCCTGTTGTTGGGTAGAGCGCCTAAACCAAACACCTTGCACCTTTCCTGTCACCCACGCGCGTACACAACAATCTGCCATTGTCGCCTCCTGTTTAGCCGTCGTCATTTTCCTGATATTTGATAACCACAGCGCTATTGCGTGGCACCAACGGCCGACCTCTGCGCAACAGAAGCGAGCGTGTAAAGGCGGCGCCAAACAGCAAAATAAGGGATGAATAATAAACCCATAGCAGCACCATCACCACAGAACCCGCCGCTCCGTATGTGGAGGCCGTTGCCGTGTAGGCAAGATAGACAGCGATGACACTCCGACCAATGGTAAATAATACGGCAGTTACCACCGCGCCGATCAAAACATCCTGCCAACTCAACACCACATCGGGCAAGACCTTAAAAATCGTCGCGAAAAGCAGTGCAACGACCAACAATGAAATCAACGATTCGGCCACTTGGCTAAGAAAGCCTACGTAAGGCAGCAATTGATCCGCCGCGCCGAGTGCCCCCCGAATGGCCACTCCCAACACTAATGAGACCAGCAATATAAACCCGATCGACAGCACAACTGTTAGCGAAAGGATGCGATTTTTAATAAACACCAGCGCCCCGTTAGCGGTCGGCTTGGCGGTGACGCCCCAGATCGTATTGAGCGAGAACTGCATTTGCGCAAACACCGTCGTGGCACCAACGACAAGTGCGCCAACACCCAACAGCGTTGGCATGATGCCCGCCTCCTGAATGCGCGATTGAGCGACCGCTTCTTCCACTACCGACGCAGCCTCACTGCCGATAGTGCCTTGCAGTTGCGCCACAATCTGTCCCTGAGCGGCCTCCTCACCCAACACAAGACCAATGACGGTGACCGCGATAATAATGGTGGGCGCCAGTGAAAAGAGCGTGTAAAACGCCAAGGAGCCTGCATAACTGAAAGCATTGCGTTTCAACCATAGGGACGCCGAATCTCTAATCACGTTGCCCCAAAAATAAGCGCTGCGTTTGAGCATGAAAACTCCCTAATCAATTGATATAGAGCCAACTATCCATGGCCTAATTTAACTAGCATACCCAATCGCAGCGTTGGTTGCAGAGCTAGATTGCGCCGCCTCGCCAAGCCCACCATAATGCTGGGCCATGACTTACAGACAAAGGACAGCCTGCATGCCAACTGATGCCTCACAGCCGAGTCAGGCGTATGACTTTGACTGCCTCGTCTTTATTGGCCGTTTTCAGCCTCCTCATCTGGGCCATTTAGCCGTCATTCGTGAGGCGCTGAAACAAGCCCGTCAGGTAATCGTGTTGGTCGGCTCATCCTGGCAGGCACGCTCGCTGCGTAACCCATGGCGTTTTGAAGAGCGCCAGATGATGTTGCGTTCAGGCTTTGACGAGGAGGAAAACCAGCGACTGGAAATCACACCGCTGCTGGATGCGCTTTACAATAATGACGTATGGGTTCGTGATGTTCAGCGTAAAGTACGGGATTTGGCTGCGCCGGCAAATGCCAGGTTGCCTCGGATCGGCCTCATTGGGGCTAGCCGAGGGCAATCTAGCTACTACCTATCGCTATTTCCGCAATGGGAATCGGTGAGTGTCGCGTTGGTCGAAGGCATTTCGGCAAGCCAGATTCGTGAACGTTTATTCCGCTCACCTGGCTCGACCGACGATTATCTCAGCACAGGGGCCTACCACGACCTACCGCCAGGCGTGGTTGAGCGCGTGCAACATTTTTGCCGCGGCAGCGACTACGAACAGCTGCTGGAAGAGCAGCAGTTACTGGATCAGTACCGTCAGGCCTGGCAACAAGCGCCCTACCCACCCATTTTTGTCACGGTCAATGCTGTCGTGGTCCAGTCAGGCCATGTGCTGCTGGTACGCCGTACCGCGGCACCGGGTAAGGGCCTATTCGCGTTGCCGGGTGGTTTTATCAACCCCCACGAACGCTTACTGGACGCCTGCTTGAGGGAATTGCGTGAACGAATCCGCTTGAAGGTACCTGAACCGGTTTTGAAAGGTTCATTGAGGGGGCAGCGCCTGTTTGACGAACCCCACCGCAGCTGGCGTGGCCGCACGCTGGCCGAAGCGTTTTACTTTGCTCTGCGCCCCGACCAGCAGCTGCCTCGATTGAAACCCGTCAAGGGTGGTGACCATGCCCGCTGGGTCGCCCTTGCTGACCTTCAACCTGACAGCCTGTTTGAAGATCATTTTTTTATTATTCAAAATTTTCTGGGTTTGCCTGCCGACTTCAGCAGCGAGCCAGCGCACTAATTTGAAAGAAAAGGCGCTTAGCCCTGCAGAAAGTCCCGTGGCAGCTTCATCATTTGGCGCCACAAACGCTCGACACCCGGTTTGTGAACTAACGAACAACGGTACAGCCGTATTTCCAGCGGGATATCCCAATTGGCATCGGCTGCACGCACCAATCGGCCGCTTTTGAGCTCCTCGCGTATACAGAAATCCGGTATCCAGGCGATCCCTACACCCTGTAATACCATCCCTTTCAGCCCCTCCGCCATGGCGGTTTCGTAGACGGTTCGCAGTTTCATGCGCAGCGGGTCGTTCTTCAGCAGCATACGCACACTGCGGCCCAAAAATGCCCCCTGCGTGTAAGCCAGATAGGGCACTGAGTCGTCTTGCTGAAGTGAAAATAAGGGCTTGCCCTGGGCATCAGGTAATGACACGGGAAGCATATTGACATTGCCGATCGAAAAAGACGGGAATACTTCGGCATCCAGTTGCATGGTGGCGAAAGGATCATAGTAAGCCAGCATGAGATCACAGTTGCCTTCACGCAGCACGTGAATCGCTTCTCCGACGTTCATGGCGACTAATCGGGTAGGCAGCTCACCCAGGCCTTTCTGTAGCCGAGATATCCACGGCGGGTAAAAGCTCAACGCTAACGAATGCGCGGCGACAATATCCAGCGCCTCATTAGCAATCGAGAGTCCCCTTAAATGGCCTAATGATTCGGTAAGCTGTTCAACAAGGTTTCGCGCGGTGACCAGAAACAGCTGGCCTTCAGAGGTCAAGCCCACCGGCGTGGTCGAACGGTCAACCAATGTTACCCCCACCGCCTGCTCCAAAGCGCGGATACGCCGGCTAAACGCTGGCTGTGTGACGTGCCGTTGCCTGGCCGATGCTGAAAAGCTACGCGTATTGGCCAATGCGACGAAATCTTCCAGCCATTTTGTTTCAAGGTTCACCAACGACTCCTTGTCACCCGAAATTTTTGAATTGGTCTAGCACCGAGCCATCTTCCTATTGGATGGGTGCTGTTAAATAGGCTGCCCGTGAGACCACTTTTTTCCACCAGGGACGCTGGGCAATTTCATCCAGGCTAATACGACGACAGTTTGCGAAATCGTTTTCGAGCATCAAGCTAACCTGGGATGCGACTGCTGCACTGGGCATAAAAGCGGTAATCTCAAAGTTGAGCCGGAAAGAACGGTTGTCCATATTCACCGTACCGACGGTGGCCGCCTTATCGTCAACAAGCATCACTTTCTGATGAAGAAAGCCAGGAAGATAACGGTATATTTTTACACCGGCACGGAGCATATCAGGTAGGAATGAAAAAGCTGATAGGAAAACCAGCAAATGATCGGGGCGTTCAGGCATCATGACTCGCACATCCACTCCCCGCATGGCAGCCAGGCGAAGCGCATCCTGAACTCCCTGATCCGGGACAAAATAGGGGCTAGTGACCCATAGCCGCTTTTCGGCGCTCTGGATAACCTGTTGTATGAGCAGGCTCGCTGTGTCTTGGCGATCCGCTGGGCCTGAGGGAACCACCACGACATGGTGATTGCTGGCGTAAGTTTTCAATGGCTGCCAATCCAGCGTAATGACCTCCCCTGTGGCCCAATGCCAATCTTCCAAAAAGGCTTCCTGGAGGCCCATAACACTCGGCCCTTCAAGCTTAAGATGGGTATCACGCCAAGGACCGCGATTAGCATCCTCTCCCAGATACTCAACGCCCACGTTAAAACCGCCAAGCCAACCTTCCTGACCATCCACTACCATCACTTTGCGATGATTACGAAAATTCAACTGGAAAGGATGCTTGAAGCCCCGCGAAGAACGAAACGCACTGACTTCAATGCCTGACTGCGCCAAATCATTTAAATAGCGATCGCTGAGCTTTCGGCTGCCCATCTCGTCGTAGAGGAAGTAAATATGGATACCGCGCCTTGCCGCCTGTTGAAGATACGCCATCAGTTGACGTCCAAGCCGATCATCTCGAACGATGAAAAACTGCAGAAGGATATAGCGCTGTGCACGCTCGATGCCTGCAAACAGACTATCGAAGGTCTCCTTGCCGTCAATCAGCAGAGTAGCCTGATTACCCTGTGTCATCGGCATCATGGCTAACTGCTCAACGGCTTGAATATCCGAGCTTTTAGCCGTAACACCATAAGGATCGACGTTGGCGCGATAACGGACAAGCATGCGGCGTAGTATATTGTCACGCACCCCGCGGGCTGTGACGTATCCGTAAAACCGCGGCCTTCCAAATAGCCAGTAGGCGGGAACGGCGACGTATGGAAACGTGAGCAGTGAAATAATCCAGGCGACCGCCCCCTGAGAGGTTCGGCTGGACATCAACGCCATCACCGCTGAAACAATCCCCAGCAAATAGATCAGTAAGATGCCAGTCCCTAGCAACCACGAGGTCATAGTGGTGTCCTCATTATGGGTGTTAATTC
>JAIVHM010000061.1 GCA_020201095.1 Halomonas sp.
CACAGGCGCGCTCGTAGCCGCGGCGAAATTCACCCAGTTGCCCTGTGCGGCTGATCGCCCCTTCAGGAAACAGGCACACCACCTCGCCCGCGTTAAGTTGTTCCGCCACATCGGCCAGCGCCTGTTCGGCACCACTGCCGCGCTCGATGGGAATGCAGCCCAGGGATTTTAAAAACCAGCGCAGGTACCAGCGCTGATAAACCGATCTGAGCATGACAAAGCGCACCGCGCGAGGGCTTGCGATCTGGACCATGGCCCAATCCACCCAACTGATATGGTTGCCGAGTAGCAGCACGCCGCCCTGGGTGGGCAGGTTTTTCAACCCATGGACATCAACCCGGTAGCGGCGTGTCAGCAGGAAGCTCAAAAGAAAGCGCACCAGACTTTGCGGCAGCTTAACAATGGTGTAACCGCCGCCGACCATCGCCACCGTGGCAATGAGTAATAGCAAGTAATGACTATCCACACCCGCCAAAGCGAACAGCGCCGTGAGCAGCAAAAAGCCCAGCATGGCGATGTTTTGAATCCAGTTGTTGGCGGCCAGCACGGTGCCTAGCTCGTTGTCGGCGGCGTGAAACTGAATTAACGCGTTAAGCGGTACGATAAACAGCCCTCCCATCATGCCGATAAACACAAAGTTCAGCGCTTGGCCAACAGGCGTGGTTAACAGCGGCAGACACCATAGCCCCACGGCGACCCCGACGGCGCCTGTAGGGATCAAGCCTGTCTCTATGCGGTTATGTGAAAACTTGCTGGCAAGCATAGAACCCAGCGCAATCCCGATACCGCTAGCCGCCAGAATACCTTGCAGCACCAGGGTGTTATCGATACTTAAAGCCTCTTTGGCATAGGCAGGAAAGGCCGCCAGCAGCACCTGGCCCACCGACCAGAAAGTGGCCAGGCCGATAATCGAGAGCCTGATTACGGGCTGACGGGCGATGATGCGTAGGTTGTCTTTCAGGGCAGTGCCCTTGATGTAGCGCTGCCAGGTGAGCGGGGTATCAGGTCGCGAGGTGTTATCCAGCGGCAGGCGATAAAGCGTTGCCACCTGAATAGCGCTATTGAGCACCAGTAGCCAGCCCAGCGGCGCTATCTGGCGCAACAGCTGCGCTGGGGTTTGATCAGTCGGTGTTATCCAGGTTTCAAACAGGGCGGTAAACGCCACGGTGCCTGCCAGAATGGCTCCAATGGTGACGGCCTGGATCAACCCGTTGGCTTCTGCCAGGCGCGGCTTGCCGAACAACCCTTTGACCAAGCCGTATTTAGCCGGTGAATAGAAAGCCGACTGAATAGCCAGCAGCAGTGTCATCGCGAACGCCAGCCAAAACCAGCCCTGATAGTAAGCAGCCGTAATGCCCAGAGAAACCGCCACGGCGGCCCAGGCAGAGACGCGTAAAACGCGCACTTTGGGGTAGCGGTCGGACACGTGCCCCGCCGGGCTAAACAGCAAAATAAACGGCAGCAGGATAAGGCCGTTAACCAGCGCGGTAAGTACGACCTGTGCTTCGCCATCGTAGCTTTTGAAGATCGTATTCTGAATGACGATCTTGTGCCCCAGATCCACAAAGGCATTGAGAAAGATGGCGATCAGATAGGGCCAAGCGCCCTTCAAGTGCAGCAGTCGTCCCATAAGCCTTGTGAGTCCTCAGTGTGCGCGACGATTTGACGAGAGCTTATCCCACTAAAACGGCGACGACTTCCACCAGGCCAAACACACTGACGCCAGCGGCTACCGGCCACCCCAGCGAGCGAAGTCGCCACCACACCAGCAGCGTAACGCTAAGACCGATGGCGGTTGCGATCCAGGACATCATGCTTGGGCTCACGGGCACGATTGATACGCCTAACACGGCGGCAATCATCAGCGGGCCGAGAATGCCAAGCCATTGCGGCATGGCGTTCATGCCGGTGTCGCTATCCAGGCGGCGTTGCATCCACATAAACGGCACCACCCGCATCAGCAGGGTGCCCAAGGCCGATATCACGACGGCGAGCCAAAGCGCGGTATTCATGAGTCACGCCTCCTTTTTTCGAATTTTACCGTGTAGAAGCATAGCGCGCCGCAGGCGGCGGCCAGCGGAATCGCCACATTGCTCCAGCCGACAAGCGTTAAACCTAGCGCCGCCAGAATGGTAAGCCCCATGGCCAATGCCCAGCGTTTATCGGTGAAACGCGGCGCCACCATGGTAAGAAATAGGGCGGGTAGCGCGAAGGGCATCACTTCGCCGAGTAGCGGCCAGCGGGCGGTTAACGTTTCCCCTGCCGTAGCACCTACCATTGTGCCCACTATCCAAACACCCCAGGCCAGCAGCGATGCGCCAACAAACCAGCCAAAGCGTTTGGGTTCAGGCAACTGGGGCAGCCGGGTGAGTGCCAGGGCAAATACCTGGTCGGTCAGACCGTGCATCAGCCAGGACCAGTGGCGGCTGCGCGGTAATAACGCCGCCAGGTTAGGGCCGTAAACCACATGGCGTACGTTAATCAGCATTGTCATTGCCACGACAAGCCACAATGGAGACCCCGCGGCCACCATGCCAACGAATAAGAACTGCGAGGCACCCGCGTAGACGAGCAATGAGATAGCGGCGGCTTCCCACATGCTAAACCCAGCTTGCGTGGCAATGACTCCAAACGAGAGCGAGACGGGGATATAGCCGCCAAGCAGTGGAATCGCTTCACGAACGCCTTGCCAGGCGCTTTGCAGTGGAGAATGTTGGGCAAGCTGGCTCATGGTGTTTCGCCTTCTTTACCGTAGGTAATGGTCATTAACAGGGTGGCCGCCGCCGCTTGGGTGCGGTAGAGGTGGGGTCGGTCAGCGCAAAAGGTGACATGGCACCCAGGCGTCAGCGTTGTCGTGTCGCCTTCAGGCCCTGCTTCCAGCCAGCCGCTGATCAGCGTGAGGGATTCTCGCGTGCCTGGGGTATGGGCTTCGGCTTGCCGCAACGTATGGGGTGCGCAGCGCATCCAGTAGGCATCCACCTGGGGGTAGTCCTTGCCTTGATCGATCAAGCGCACCTCGACGCCGTCTTCGCCAAGCGGCTCGGAGATAGGCGCGACCAAGGTGCCGAAGGGCACGTTCAAGTGCACGGCCAGGCGCCAGATCGTGTCCAAGGTCGGGTTGCCGTTGCCTTGCTCTAAGCGTGACAGGTTGGATTTGGCGATGCCCGCCTCACTGGCCAGCTTTGACAGCGACCAGCCGCGGTCAAGGCGAAGTCTTTGTAAGTGGTGGCCAAGGGTGTTGAGGGAAAGTGGATCCATAAGAGCGCCGCCTGTTGGCTTTATAAATGTTCCTTTTATAGAACGTTCTATATAAAGAACGTTAGCCTGTCAACCATTCAGCCCCTCAATGATAGTGCCTGTGGGGAATGGCACCCTTTATGCATTACCTTTAGGTCGCCTGCTGCGAGGAAGCGTCATGCGCTCATTGGCAATGCTCAAGCCCGTCAAGTCGATTCTTTATAGTGTGGCGCTGTTGCTGCTGGGCAACGGCTTGCTGAATACGCTGCTAACGCTGCGCGGCACGGGGGAGGGGTTCTCCAGCGCTGTGCTGGGGATGATCATGTCCGGCTACTTTGTTGGCTTCATCTGCGGCACCTGGGTAAGTGGGCGCTTGATTCGGCGCATGGGGCATATTCGCACCTTCGGCTTTTGCGCCTCTATCTGTGCATCGGTGGCGCTGTTGCACCTGGTGTTTATCAACCCTTGGGTATGGCTGCCTTTGCGCGTTATGTATGGGCTTTCATTTATTACCTTGATTACCGTGATCGAGAGCTGGCTGAATAGCCAAGCGGCCAGCCAAGAGCGAGGGCGCATTTTTGCCGTTTATATGGTGGTCAACCTGGGCGCGCTGGCAACTGCTCAGCAACTACTGAGGCTCTCGTCACCGCAGGGATTTTTACTCTTTGTGGGGCTGGTAATGAGCGTGGCGATTATTGGCGGGGCGCTGCTGCAGATCCCCATTGGGCGCTTCTCTGATAAACATGATCGACCAAGGGTCATGACTTGGGTGGTGCTGCTCGCGGCGCTGGTTGCTGCGGCCATGCCCTTTGCGCCAAGTCACGAGGTGCTATTGGGGCTGTATTTTATCTGGGGTGGTTTGGCGTTCTCGCTCTACCCGTTGGCAGTCGCGCAGTTGATTGATCAGTTGCACCCGGATGAAATTGTCTCTGGCTCGGCGGATATGTTGGTGATGCACGGGGCAGGTTGCGCGGTCGCGCCGATTGCCGCGGGGTCACTGATGACAGCCTTCGGTGGTCATGGTCTGCCGCTCTACATCGCCTGCGTTTTTTTCCTGCTATGGGGTTACGCCATTTACCGCCGCCGCCGCGTAACGGCGCTAGTGACCCAAACGGCGCATTTTGAGCCGATGGTACAAAGTAGTGCAGAGGCACTGGAATTGATCGCTGATGGTACCCAAGGCGATCTCTTTAATGACCCCAGCTTCTATGAAGAGCACGAACGCGAGCGGCTAAAGAAAGTTTTATTGTCGTCAAAAGCCTGACGGAGGGAGCGTCTAATCACGTTTAAGCGTTAGGTAACCGCCCTGTCGATGTGTGGTGGTGATCGGGAAGGCTGCCTCAAAAATACTGGGGAACAGCGGCATGGTCCAACGGTCGAGCATGCGAGGCTCCTCAAGATAGAAAACAGCAAGTTAACATGCCGGCAGGTCAGCGATTAGGTGTAGTGGTTCGTCGTACTTGTTAGAACTAAAGTCGTTATACTTTGGTATTAATTTTTCATAAATTACTGGACTAAAGGCGTAGGGAAGTGGAAAACGGGGGCCCGAAAATGCGCGTGAATTGTTCGGCTCACATTCAATGCTGAGTCTTGCGCATTGTTTAATACCTTACACCCTACTCCATGAGCGAAGTCGTCGTATGCGAAGCAATGGAATGATGACAGTTTGGGACCAGCTTTGGGTCTCACACCAACAGGCAAAAACACTCTTAATGTGCGCGTTGCCCACCTCAGGTGGGTCGGGGGCCGGTTCCTCTTCAAGCAATGGCTCGGGCGGAGATCCCCGTCCGCCAGCGTATAAAAAGCCGCAAAAAGTAGGGCTGCTGTTGGGGCCGCTGCTGTTCGCCTTTGTGCTGCTGTTTTTCCATCCTGCCGACCTCAGTATTGAAGGCCGCATGGTGCTGGCCACAACGCTGTGGGTCGCGGTGTGGTGGATTACCGAGGCGATTCCGATTCCGGTGACGTCGCTGTTACCTATCGTGCTACTCCCCATCACCGGGGCGCTTGAGGGCAGCCGCGTAACGGCGGCCTACGGCAACCCGATTATCTTTTTATTCCTGGGCGGCTTCATGATCGCCCTGGCGATGGAGAAATGGGGGCTTCACAAGCGTATTGCGCTAGTGATTATTGGCCTGCTGGGCACCAGTATCAATCGCATTGTGCTTGGGTTTATGGCGGCCACCGGGTTTTTGTCGATGTGGGTGTCCAACACCGCCTCGGTAATGATGATGCTGCCGATTGGCACGGCGATTGTGTATCAGGTTACCCAGGAGCTAAGCAAATCTGACGGCGACCACAGTGACGATATCGATAAATTCAGCAAGGCGCTGATATTTGGTATCGGCTATGGCGGCACCATTGGCGGCCTGGGCACCTTGATCGGCACACCGCCGAACATCATTCTAGCAGCGACCGTGTCTGAACTTTTCGGGGTTCAGATCTCCTTCGCCGATTGGCTGTTCTTTGCTTTTCCCGTGGTGGTGATTCTGCTGTTTGCCAGCTGGCTGCTGCTGACGCGAATTATTTACCCGGTCAAATTTGCCGACCTGCCGGGCGGCAAAGAAGTGATCCAGAAAGAAAAGCAGGCGCTGGGCACGACCAGCTTTGAAGAAAAAGCGGTGCTGTGGGTATTTTTGTTCGCGGCCTTCATGTGGATCACGCGTTCGTTTTTATGGGAAGGGCAGTTGCTCACCATTCCCGGCATCGACGACACCATGATTGCCATGGTGGCGGCCATTGCATTGTTTTTGATTCCCTCCAAAAACCAGGGCGGCTGCCTGCTCGACTGGGAGGTCGCCAAGGATGTGCCCTGGGGCATTCTGCTGCTGTTCGGTGGCGGCTTGGCGATTGCGGCGGGCTTTAGTTCCACGGGTCTGGCTGAGTGGATCGGCGAGCAAATGAACGTGCTGGAAGGCGTCAACTTCCTGATGGTGATTTTGCTGGCGAGTGCCATGGTGCTGTTCCTGACCGAGATCACCTCGAATACCGCCACGGCGACGATGATTCTGCCGGTGTTAGCGTCGTTGGCGCTGGCGCTAAACGTGCACCCGTTCGTCTTGATGGTGCCCGCGGCCATGGCGGCCAACTGCGCCTTCATGCTTCCGGTGGGCACGCCGCCCAACGCGATCATTTTCGCCACCGGCAAAATCAAGATCGCCGAGATGGTGCGCAATGGCTTCGGGCTCAATATCCTGGCGCTTGTGTTGATCGTCGCGGCGGTCTACTTCCTGCTGCCGATGATGTGGGGCGTTGATTTGACCAGCTACCCCGACGCATTTCGTGACTGATTCACTGACGGATGACCTTGCCCAGTAACGCCCCGCCACGAGCGGGGCGTTTTGTTAATGAGATTGGTATGATGCCGTACTTTTCTTTGTTGCTGAGTTTGCCATGCGCCTGCTGCACACCGCCGACTGGCATCTGGGTCGGCTGTTTCACAACCTTTCGCTGATCGATGACCAGCGTTATGTGCTCGATCAACTGATCGACATCATCGATCGGGAGGCCGTCGATGCGGTGTTGATCGCCGGGGATATTTATGACCGCTCGGTACCGCCTGCCACGGCGGTCGCGCTGCTGGACGAGGTGCTGGCCGCACTGTGCAGCGAGCGCAATCTGCCGGTGGTGATGATTTCCGGCAACCACGACAGCGCCCAGCGGCTGGGCTTTGGCGCGCGCCATTTACGCCAGGCGGGGCTGCATATCCTATCGGACCTGGCTGACATCGAGCGGCCGGTCACGCTGTCTGCCAAAGGCGTGGAGGTCGATGTTTTCGGCATTCCCTACGCTGACCCGGAATATGTGCGCAGCCAGCTGGCCGCGGATGTGCGCGATTTCGACAGCGCCCATCGCTACCTGGTCGAGCGGATCAACGACCAGCGCCACCCAACACGCCCCACAGTGCTGATGAGCCACTGCTTTGTGGATGGCGGCAGCGCGTCCGACTCCGAGCGGCCGTTGACGCTCGGTGGGGCCGAGAGCGTCGCCTGGGAGCCCATGCAATCGTTCGACTACGTGGCGCTGGGGCATTTGCACGGCCCCCAATACCGTGGCGGTGAGCATATCCGCTACAGCGGCTCACTGCTCAAGTACAGCTTTTCCGAAGCCAGTCAGCGCAAAGGCGTTACCCTGGTGGATATCGATGAACAGGGCGTTCGACATATAGACCACCATCCGCTGACGCCGCGCCTGGACGTGCGAATTCTGGAAGGCGAGCTGGACGCGCTCATCGCCCAGGGGCTAAGCGACCCCAATGCCGACGACTACCTGCTGGTTCGCTTGACCGACCGCCATGCCATCCTCGACCCCATGGGCAAGCTGCGCGAGGTCTACCCCAACGTACTGCACCTGGAGAAGCCCGGCATGTTGGAATCCCGCGGCCGCCAGCAGCTGGATCGCGAGCGGTTGCGGTTTAGCGCGTTGGATATGTTCAGCGATTTCTTTACCCAGACCAGCGGCGAGGCGATGACCGACGAGCAGGCCGACGCCATGAACGAGCTGATTAGCCAGCTCAACCGTGACGAGGAAACCCGATGACGCCGCTATGCTTGACCATGCAGGCCTTTGGCCCCTTCGCCGGTCGGGAAACCGTCGACTTCACCGCGCTGGGGCAAAGCCCGCTGTTTTTGATCAATGGCCCCACCGGCGCGGGCAAAAGCTCGATTCTGGATGCGCTGTGCTTTGCGCTTTATGGCCAAACCACCGGCGCTGAACGTGACGCCACCCAGATGCGCTGCGACCAGTCCGCGGCGGATATGCTTACCGAAGTGACGCTGGACTTTCGCCTGCGCGGCAACGCCTACCGGGTCCGTCGCGTGCCCCAGCAGGAGCGCCCCAAGGCGCGTGGCGAAGGGACCACCACGCAAAATGCGGAAGCCCAGCTTTGGCAACTGACGGCTGAAGGTAAGCAGGGCGACTGCCTGGTCGCCAAAAGCGTCAATGACGCAACGACTCAGGTTCAGGGCCTGATTGGCCTCGATGCCAACCAGTTTCGTCAGGTGATGGTGTTGCCCCAGGGCAAGTTTCGCGAGATGTTGCTGGCGGAGTCGAAGGACCGCGAAAAAATCTTTTCTCAGCTGTTTCAAACGCAGATTTTTCAACGCATTGAAGAGCATCTGCGTACCCAGGCCAACCAGATCGAGCGCGACGTCAACAACCATCGCCAGCGGGTGCAGGGTATTTTGC
>JAIVHM010000224.1 GCA_020201095.1 Halomonas sp.
GGGTATAAGCACGGTTCGCGCCCCAGGACAGTTTCGCAGGGCGTGCCAGCCAATGGGTAGGCAACATTAGGCAGAAGTCTTCCATTGGACCAAACCGCCAGTGTTTCGGCGACTCTCGTCTGTGGGTCATTTTCAATATTAACGCGGGCCACCAATACATGATCCACGCCCAACAAGTTTGCCAGCCGCTCCACTAGCGTTGGGTAAAACTGAGGGGTGCCTGTTTGTCCCATCCCTTCAGCCAACTGCCGAAAAATATCGGCCGCTTCAATCCCCGTCTGCATTGGTTTTCTCGCTGCCCAGTTTGAATCAGCTTATAGTGAACCGCTTTGACGGTGAAGTCCTGACACTCAACGCTTAGCCAATAAATGCCGCGCCCGCCCAAGGTATTAGCTTGCTTTCTCACAATATAAGATGAAAAAAAGCAACTGGCCCTTTAAGCTAGCATCATTAAAGGAGCCGATATGACGGGTATCATGATTAGCGACAACACACATCACCTCGCCATCCCGGCCTTACCAGGTTTTCTGCAGCGCGACTTGGCAGAGTGCACTAGATTACCATCGCTGCCAACAGTAGCGATTCGCATCCTGGAAGTGGCGGGCTACCCCGATGCGACCCTGAATGATTATGCTCATGCCATTGAGCAGGATCCGGCATTAACCCTGCGTTTGATTTCGCTGGCCAATAGTGCCTTTTACGCGCGTCACCATACCGAAGCGCATACATGCCGAGAGGCCATGTCGCGACTCGGGCTGGATGCCACGCTAGCCGTGGTGTTGAGTTTTAGCCTATGGCGTGACCGCCAGTCAGAAGATCAAATCCAGCGTGTTTGGGGGCGCTCCATCGTGTCGGCCCTGGCCGCCCGCTCCCTTGCCGAACAGCTCTGCCCCGAGCAGGCAAACTTTGTATTTACCGCAGCGCTGCTCCAGGACATCGGCATGCTGGCGTTGTTGGCGGCTTATCCCCAAGACGCCCAGGATTTATACACGAATACCTCTTTCTCTCATGCGCAACTGAGCCGTAACGAACGCAAGCGCTTTGGCTGTGACCACACGTCGATCGGCAGTTGGCTCGCCGCTAAATGGGGGGTGCCAGTCTCACTGGCCCAAGCGATTAGCACCAGCCACGATGAGATTGGCACTCAACAAGAGACGCCCTTACTGTGCCTACGTCTCTCAGGCCCTATCGCCGATACGTGGCTATCGGCCAACCCTAGTCAATCGTTGGCCACTCTACTGCGCCAGCTTGGCCCGGTCGTGACCACACCGGCTATTTCACTTAGCGACTTACTGAACAACGTTCAGTCCCAGCTACCCCTGTTAACCCATCTATTCGAACTCACCGTCCCGTCCTCACACGATACCGAGGGGTTGATCATCCGGGCGCAGCAGTTGCTCTTTCAACAAACGCTGTCACTCAACGCTCGACTGAACGCCCAGCAGCAGGAGCTTGATGACCTCCAGCAACGCCAAACAGAACTGGAGGAACGTAGTCGACGTGATCCGCTTACCGGACTTGCCAATCGCGCCTGGCTGGAAGAACAGCTACACAAATGGTTTGAATATTGCCAAGCATACGACCGCACCATGTCGGTGGTGTTTATCGATCTAGACCACTTCAAAAAGCTCAATGACCGCTTTGGTCACCAAACCGGTGATCGCGTGCTGGAACGTTTTGGCCACGTGCTGGGCTCGCTGGTTCGCGAGGGGGACTTAGCGGGCCGCTACGGGGGCGAAGAATTTTTGATTATCCTGCCCGATGAGTCGGCCAAGGGAGCACAACGATTCGCCAAGCGGATTTCCAAGCGCCTTGCGGAAACACCGATGGAAACGTTCGACGGCAAGCCGCTATTCATCTCGGTTTCCATTGGCATTGCCTGTCTCAGCGACGGCGCTTTTAGCAACGGTAGAGAACTCATCGATGCCGCCGACCAGAGCATGTACTTTATCAAGCGCAATGGGCGCGGCGGCATTTCCCTTTATGGTCATTAACGATTCATGGTGAGGCCCTGGGTTAGCGATTCATTGCGTAAGGTAAGTACAGCGCAATGCTCGGAAAAAGGTGCATCAAGGCAACGGCCACCAGCATCAGTAAAAAGAACGGTAACGTCGCTTTAGTAATGGTCAAGATGTCCTTTCCTGTAAGACCTTGTATCACAAAAAGATTAAAGCCTACGGGCGGGGTGATTTGCGACATTTCCACCACAATGACCAGGTAAATACCAAACCAGATCAGATCAAACCCGGCCGCGCTTACCAATGGCATGATGATCGAGGTGACCAGCAGAATCAGCGAAATGCCGTCCAGAAAGCAGCCCATCACCAGCAACAGCAGCGTTAGCGCCAATAGCAACATGGTGGGCGACAGTCCCATTTCCCCAATCGCTTGCGCCAGCTTCGTCGGCACCTGGGTAAAACCCATGGCCGAGGTAAGAAACGACGCCCCAGCAATAATAAAAGCGATCATGCAGGCCGTGCGCACCGCCGCAAAAAGTGAGGTCTGAAATATCTCGCGGTTGAAATGACCGTTCCAGCGCGCAATCAACATCGACAGCACCACACCCACCGCCGAAGGACATGCTGGATTCGTCTTCGCCAGTTAGCCCGGCGCGGTTGCCTTTGAGCAGCGACCACAGCACCAGATAGCCCATAAACATCGCCAGAATCATGATCCCCGGGCCAATACCTGCCATGAACAGCCGCGAGATGGATTGCTCGGTCACAACACCATAGACGATCAGTACGATGGACGGGGGAATCAACAGCCCCAACGTCGAGGCGCTGGCCAAAGTGCCGATTGCCATCTGCGGGTCATACCCCCGCCGTTCAAGTTCTGGCAAGGTCATCTTGCCCACCGTGGCGCAGGTAGCGGCCGACGAGCCGCACACCGCCGCAAACATGCCGCTGCCGATAATATTGGTGTGCAGCAACCGCCCTGGGAAACGATTTAACCAGGGCGAAATTCCGCGAAACATATTGTCGGCAAGCCCCGAGCGGAACAGAATCTCCCCCATCCAGATAAACATCGGCAGCGCGGTGAGATCCCACCCGTAGCTCGCCCCCCAGAAATCAGATGCCAGCACCGGACCAGGCGCAAAGGTGCTGAACATGGAAAGCGCAACCCAGGCGGTGCCAATCAGTGCAAAGGCGATCCACACGCCGCTGCCCAACAGCACTAGCAGGGTCACGATGGTGACAAAACTGAGTAATAGCACAGCGTGCCTCCAAAATTACAGCCAATCAGGGCGTGTCTTGGTCATCGTGAGCGGTGGCCTCGCGAAAGCTCGAAGGATCCTGGGCCGCTATACGCAGTGCCATCATTAATGCCTCTACAAGCGCCAGGCACAGCAGGGCCACGCTGGTTGCCAGTACGGTTTGTGGGATCCACAACGGTATCGACAAAAATCCAGACGACACATCATTGTAAGCAAGGCTCTCTCTTGCCAAGCCAATCAGCCCGTAGCACAGCAGCAGGCTCAGCGCGATGGCAACTATCAGCCCAAATACCTCAAACCACACTCTGATCGCCGATGGCAGCCGCGCAATCAAAAGCGTTACACGGATATGCGCGTGATGAACAAAGGTGTAGGCGAGCCCCAAAAACGTTGCCCCTACCAACAGGTAGGAGGCCATTTCGGAGACGCCGGTAATGCTGATGCCGAGTCGTCCAAAGCCCACCATCACCAACAGCGCATCGACCAAACGAAAAAACACCTGGAACGCAATCAACGCGCATATCGCAATCATGCACCCCGCCGCGCCCCAGGCACCTAGCCGGTAGAGTTTGTCGAATTTAAACGTCATGGGTTCGGCCTCTAAGCGCAAAATAGCGCAAAGGCGTTAACCCCGCGCTATTTGATGAGCGTCAGTCGTCAATCTCGTCGCGGTACGCCTCAAGCGCTTCCTTGGCCTGATCGTCAGCGCGTGACTCCCAATCGGCAAACAGTTCGTCACCCGCTTGCTGTAGAGCTTCTGACACTGCATCGTTGGGTTCGGAAACGTTAATGTCGTTTTCTTTCAGTTTTGCCAAGCTTTCTTCATTATCTTTCTGGCTCATTTCCCAACCACGCTCTTCGGCTTTCTCGGCCGCCTCCATCAGAGCATCTTGGGTACCTTCGTCCAACTGGTCGAAGCTTTGCTGGTTAATAAACACGATGTTCTTCGGCAGCCACAGGTTGGCATCGGTGTAATGCGAGACGTAATCCCAGGCGGCCATCGAGTTACCCGTAGAGCTTGAGGTAATCATGGCATCCACGCGACCGGTGCTGAAGGCAGTGGGAATATCCGACTCTTCTGTCTCGGTCGGGCTGCCGCCCAGGTTTTCGATAAACCGCTGAGTATTGATATTGGGCGCCCGCACGCGCAAACCGTCAAACTGATCCGGGTCGGTCAACTCTTCAGCGGTATAGATACCCTGGGCAGGCCAGGCCACTGCGTACAGCGGGATCAGGCCTTCTTCCTCAAACAGGTCACTGATCATCGGCTTGGTGGCTTCCCAAAGTGCATAGGCATCGTCATAGCTTCCGGCCACCCCGGGCAATGTATCTACCTCAAAAATCGGGTCGTCATTGGAGAGTACCGAGAGAAACACTTCCCCAGCGGCAATGGTGCCACGGCGTACCGATGGCTTGATCTCACCGTGAGAAACGAGGGCACCACCGCTTTGCACGTTGATGGTCAAGTCTCCATCCGTTGCCTCGGCGACATCCTCGGCGAACTGCTTGGTGTTTTGAGTCAACCTTTTTTCCACGAAATAACAGTACGATAAATAGTGTCTTAAAGGTTAACGTCACCAAAATGCTTGGCAGTGCCGCCAACGACTTCATATATTGAAGATGATTTATCACGTTTTTCTATAATAATCCTAGGAGGCCATATGCCCCTTCCGCTGCTCAACTGCGACATGGGTGAAAGCTTTGGCAACTGGTCGATTGGCCTGGACGACGAGGTGATGCCCTTTGTGGACTGCGCCAACATTGCCTGTGGCTACCATGCCTCCGATCCCCACGTGATGCGCCGCACCGTCAAACTTGCGGCTCAATACGAGGTGCGCATCGGCGCGCACCCTGGCTACCCTGACCTGATGGGCTTTGGTCGCCGCTCAATGGCCTGTTCACCAAGCGAAGTCGAGGATATCGTGCTCTATCAGATTGGCGCTCTGGCGGGTATCTGCCAGGCAGAGGGCACCCAACTGAGCTACATCAAACCCCACGGTGCGCTCTACAACGACATGGCGGCCAAGCCTGAGCTACTGGAAGGCGTGATGCGCGCCGTGCATGCCTATGACCCCAGCCTGCCGCTCATGATCATGGCCACGGCCAACCCCGAGCCGCACCGCGAGTTAGCCGCCAAGCTAGGCATTTCACTGTGGTTTGAGACCTTTGCCGACCGGACTTACGAAGCCAACGGCCATCTGGCCTCGCGGCGCCTGCCCGATGCCGTTCACCACGACCAGGCAACGATCGTCGACCAGGCCGTCATGTTGGCCAAGGGTGAACCCCTCACCGCCCGCGACGGAACCTCGCTGTCGTTACCCTGCGATACGCTTTGCGTTCACGGCGACAACCCTGAGTCTGTGGCCGCCGTACGCGCCATTCGCGATGCGTTTAACACTCTGGGGTCAGCGTGAAACTGCGTATAGAAACCGCCGGGATGGAAGCCTTGATGGTACGCCTGTTCGATACCATCGACGTCACCAACATGGCCTGGATTCTGGCGGCTGACCACGCGCTGCGCGATGCTTTTGGCGAGGCGCTGGTCGATTTGCTGCCGTCCTACACCACGCTGTTGCTGCATTACGATTGTCGAAAGCTCAGCCATGCCGAGGCCCAGGCTCGTATTCAAGACGCCCTGACGGGCCTAACACCCGCCGATACCCAGCAGGGCCAGCGCCATGAGATTCCCGTGTGGTACGACGAGAGCGTCGGGCCGGATCTTGAGCGGGTAGCAAAGCGCGCGGGTATCAGCGTTGCCGAGCTGATCGAGCAGCACTGCCAAGACGACTACTGCGTGTTCGCGCTGGGCTTTGCGCCGGGGTACGGCTTCATGGGCTTGGTGGATAACACTATTGCCACGCCGCGACTCACGACCCCCAGGCGCCACGTGGCGGCCGGTAGCGTAGGCATCGCCGATCGCCAAACGGCCATTTACCCACTGCCCTCGCCCGGCGGGTGGAACGTGTTGGGCCGCACGGCGGTGCCGCTATTCGAGCATGCCAAGCGCGGCGAGCCGCTATTGCGCCCAGGCGACAGCGTGCGCTTTCGATCGATTTCCCGCGCCGAGTTTGAGGCCCAGGGTGGCGATACCACGCCGATGGAGGAGCGCTCGTGAGCCAGGCATCCTTAGTGGTAAATCAGGTGGGGCCCCTGGCGTTGATTCAGGACGCAGGGCGTTTTGGCGTGGGTCATCTGGGCATCACCCAAGGCGGAGCCGCCGACTGGATCGCGTTTTATTGGGCCAACTGGCTGCTGGGCAATCCGCTCAACAGCGCGGCGCTGGAAATTGTCATGGGGGGTGGCCTGACGCTGGAAGCCGAGGGCGAGGTAACGTTGGCGCTGACCGGCGCCGACCTGGCCGCCACCCTTGATGGCGAGCCGCTCGCCCCCAACGCTAGCGTGACCCTTCGTTCAGGGCAGCAGTTGGTTTTTCAGCAGCCGCGCCAGGGCCTACGCGCCTATCTCGCCTTCCCCGGTGGCCTGGAGGCACCCGAGGTACTCGGCAGCCGTTCGTGCACAGTTCGCGAGCAGCTAGGCGGCCTGCAGGAGAACGGCCAGCCGCTCAAAGCGGGCGAGCGTTTGACCTGGCGGGGAAATACTCATCAGCCGCGCACACTGCCTGAAGGCCTGGCCCTGCGCATGCCAACCTCCGGCTGTCGCCTACCCATGGTGTTGGGTTCGCAGGTGGCGAGCTTTTCGGGTAACAGCCTGTATCAGGCGTTTAATACGCCCTGGCAGGTCGATAACCGCGCCGACCGCATGGGCGTTCGCCTGACCGGACCGGTGCTTGGCGGCACGCTGAAGGGCATCGTGTCGGAGGGCATACCGCTGGGCGCCGTACAAGTGCCCCCCGACGGCCAGCCCATTGTGCTGATGAACGACCGCCAGACCATTGGCGGCTACCCACGCCTGGGGGCCTTGACGCCATCCGCCTGTGCCACGCTTGCCCAGTGCCTGCCCGGCACTCAGGTATGGCTGACGCCGGTCAGCGCCAGCCAGGCCCAGGCCGATTACCGGCGGCAGTTCGCCCACTGGGCCTCCGATTAGGCCGCATTAAGCGGCATGGCGGGACCGAAGTGTTCGTAGTGGCGATGGGAATCCGCCACGCCCAGTTGCTTGAGCGCCTGCTCGACGCCTTCCATCATGCCGTGGGGGCCAACGAAATAGCAGTGCGCCCCTGCGGGCAAGTAATCGGCGAGCAGCGCTTGATCGACCCGTCCCTGGTGATCGCCCGCAGCGCTTTGCTCGAACACGGTCACCAGCTTGAATTGCGCCGGATAAGCCTTTGCCAGCGCCCGTAGCTCGTCGGCAAAGGCCCAATGTGCGGGTGTTTGCGCCGCGTGCAGGTACACAACCCGACGCCCTTCGCCGAGCGCCTGTTTGGCCATCGGCAGTAGCGGTGTTTGCCCCACCCCGCCACTTACCAGTAACAGCGGTGCATCGCCCGGCACCAGCGTCATTTCGCCCGCGGGTGGCAGCAGCTCGACCACCCCGCCATGAGCCAGTTGATCATGGAAATAGCGGCTGACACGGCCGTCGCTCTCGCGCTTGATAGACACCCGATAAGCGCGACCGTTGGGCGTTGCCGACAGACTATAGTGGCGGTGCACTGGCTCGCCGTCGATGGTTACCTTGACCCCGATATATTGCCCAGGCGCATGCGCAGCGACAGGGCCGCCGTCCTCAGGTTCAAGAATAAACGAGCGAATCACCGCGCTTTCCTGCTGGCTATCCGCCACGCGGAAACGCCGCGTGCCGCGCCAGCCCCCCTCGCGTTGCTCAAATTCCTGGTAGCGATTTTCTTCCAGCTCAATCAATAAATCGGCGAGCTCCTGGTACAACGCCCCCCAGGCATCGGCGATCTCGGGGGTAACCGCATCGCCCAGCACCTCGCCGATCGCCATCATCAGGCACTCACCCACAATCGGATACTGCTCGGGCAAAATACCCAGCGATACGTGTTTGTTGACCACCGTTTCAAGCGTTTGACGCGCTTTGTCAGGGTCTTCACGCAGGCCCACGTAGGCCAACACCGCGCCCGCGAGTGCCCGGGGCTGGGCGCCGTTTTGCTGATGAACTTGATTGAACAGCGGCTTGAGGCTTGGGTAGCGCTCAAACATCAGCGGGTAAAAACGCTGGGTAATGGTATTCAAGTGTTCAGCCACGACGGGGGCGGTGGCGGCAATTAACGCTTCTTGGTCTTGGGTAAGCATGGTGAGCCTCGCTGATTAAGTGATATGAGCAACGTTTTTTTATTAAAGTAGTATTTATAATACATCTTTAAACGTTGTCGCCAATCTTCAGCGACAATCTGCCACATCACTCGGCTCACTGGGCCTGACTGCTTGCCTTGGAGGCGCTTCGCCTTGGCCTCGATTCACCGTACAATGGCGGATTGATCGATCGCCCTTCGACCCGCCGCGGACTGCATATGCACCTGACCAGCTTTACCGATTACTCCATTCGCGTGCTGCTCTATCTAGCGGTAAAGGGCGAGGAACGCGCCACAATCGACGAGATCGCCTCGATGTATAAGGTGTCGCGCCACCACGTGATGAAGATCGTCCAGGAGCTCAACCAAAAGGGCTACCTCACCGCAATCCGCGGTAAGCACGGCGGCCTGTGGCTGAAGCGCGACCCTGCCAGTATTAAACTCGGTGCCCTGGTGCGCGATACCGAACCTGAATTTGGTTTGGTGGAATGCTTTCGTGACAAAAATGCCTGCGTGATCACGCCCGCCTGTCGTCTGCCGCCTGTACTCAATGAAGCATTGGAAGCGTTTTTTGCAGTACTGGATCGCTACACCCTGGCAGATTTACTGGAAGATCGTTTGCCGCAGTTACGCCAGCTACTGCGCATACCGGCGCTTAACGTAGCGACCTAGACCGCCGATAAGAGCAGGCAATAGCACAAATCGAGTAGGGTGAGGCGTTACCGCCTCATCCCTCTCACAGAACCGTACATACGGGCCACGTATACGGCTCATGTCATTAACTTACCCCGAACTCGGGGACAGTGATGCCCGTTTTGATC
>JAIVHM010000225.1 GCA_020201095.1 Halomonas sp.
GTTAAATCACCGCTGGCGATTCGCTCAAAGTGCCCCACCGCCTCGCGTAGCGGCCTGACCAGCCCGCGTACAATCACCATGCGCATGATCAGCGTCGCCAGTACGGCCGTGACCAACAGGACAATGGCGATGATACCGACAATACGATTCAGCGAAGTGACCTCGACCAGCATGGCATCGCTACGCTGGTTGGCGTAATTGGTAAACGCCTGCATGGCATCGTCGAAGGCGATTCCCAGTTCACTTAATTCTTCCTGACTGCGCTGGACTTGAAACGGGGCCTCCTCCAGCAACGGCGTAATACCTTCGGTCACGAACGCATCGTAGGCCGCTACCATGTCGTTAACGTATTCAGTGCGGGGATCATCTTCGGCAAGCTCAACCTGGCGAAACTGCTCGAAACGTTCGTCGGCCGCCTCAACGGCGGCTTGGGCCATCGCCTGACTTTCTTGGCCTTTGTCCGGATTCCCTTGCGTACTGAAGCTGGCATAGCGATCGAGAAACGTCTGGGCACGCAGTGCGTTGACCTGGGTGCGGTTGGCGGCGTTGGCCAGCTCCCCGTTGTTGGTCGCTAATTCGTGCAGCGCGTTTTCACTGGTGGTGCTCGAATAGAAGCCCAGCCCGCTAATCAATCCGATCATCAGCAGTAAGATGACCAACGCAGCAGTCAGGCTCCATTTAATCGAGAGGTGCTTCATCCTGTTGATCCCTTTGCTTTTTTAAACATGTGCTTTTTTAAACATGTGCTTTTTTAAACATGGATATCAACGGCTATCGGCAGAGAGTACTGAAAATTAAGTCGCATTGATAAAATATAGACTTTAGTCTAATAAAAAACCCGATGGCGAGCGTGCAGCTCGCCATCGGGCAGTCATTTAAGCGCGTTTTGGATTAAACCTAGCGACGTTAGATGGTCGCCATATCGATCACAAAACGGTAACGAACATCGCCTTTTTCCATGCGCTCGAAACCTTCATTGATGTTGTTGATATCCAGCATTTCAACATCGCAGGTAATACCCTGGTCGGCACACAGCTGCAGGACTTCTTCAGTTTCAGCAATACCGCCGATCAACGACCCAGCGACCACGCGGCGTTTGAAGACCAGATTAAAACCTTCAATGGCCGGTTCAATCGGCTCCAGCAGACCCACAATAATATGCGTGCCGTCGTACTTGAGAGACGCCAGATACGGGTTGATGTCGTGCTGGACCGGCACGGTGTCGAGCATGAAGTCGAAAGTCTCTGCGACGGCGTCCATCTGTTCCTGGTCGCTTGATACGACCACGTGGTCAGCACCGTTGCGTTTGGCTTCTTCTACCTTGGCATCCGAACGGGTGAATACAGTGACTTCGGCACCCAGCGCTTTGGCCAGTTTGACGCCCATATGGCCCAGGCCACCCATGCCGATGATGCCAACCTTATGGCCTTCACCCACACCGTGATGCTTGAGCGGCGAATAAGTGGTAATACCGGCGCATAGAATCGGCGCCGCAGAGGCCAGGTCAATGCCATCGGGCATGTTCATCACAAAGTGATCGCTGACCACTATCTTGTTGGAATAACCGCCTTGGGTCATGGTGCCATCCTGACGGTCTTCGCTACCGTAAGTCATGGTAAACCCGTTCAGGCAGTACTGCTCCACGCCATCCTGGCAGGCTGAGCAGGTACGGCAGGAATCGACCATACAGCCAACACCCACGATATCACCCTCTTTAAAGCGAGTTACCTTGTTGCCAACGGATGTCACGCGGCCAACAATCTCGTGCCCGGGCACAATCGGGTACTGCGTCATTCCCCAATCATTTTTAGCGAAGTGCAGGTCGCTGTGGCAAACACCGCAGTACATGATGTCGATAGCGACATCGTCTGGGCGAGGATCGCGGCGGTCAAAGGTAAACGGGGCTAGCGGTTTTTCTGCAGAAAAGGCGGCGTAGGCTTTTGCTTCGCTCATCAAATAAAGCTCCATGTTCGGATAATTCCCTGAAACTTAGGGACTGCTACCTAGTATCGACCTCAATGGCGTTTTTAGCGATGATTGAAGCTACGAAACTTTTGCACGATCCTCTATATAATTGCTATAAAATAACAAAAGATTTTTAAAAACCTGTCACAATCATCCTATTACTAAAACTTTATCATGAGGTCGCCATGCACATCGACATAGCCCACCCTAGTGTCGAAGAGGCACCCGTCATCAGCGAACTGGCCGAATTGATTACCCCGCTGGTGCACCAGCAAGGCATGACGCCTACCGCGCTCAGCGGCGTATCGCTGCTCAGCCTTGACCGCCACCAACCGCGAACGCCGCTGCTTTACCAGCCTAGTCTGATTATCATTGCCCAGGGGCGCAAAATCGGTTACCTGGGCGATAGAGAAATTCATTACAATCCGGGGCAGTACCTGGTGCAAACCCTGCCATTGCCGTTTGAATGTGAAACCCACGGCTCGCCCGAAGCACCTTTGCTGGGGGTTTCCATTCAACTGGAACCCGCCCTACTCAGTGAAATGGTGACCACCATGGGCGATGCTGCGCCCAGCCACAACCAGACCACGCTGCCCATGGCATCGGTGGCCATGACCGCGGGCATGCAGGCAGCCGTTTTGCGCCTGGTGAATGCCCTTCGCGAGCCCACAGAGCTCAACACAATGGGCACCACACGGATACGCGACGTGGTATTTGAGGCATTGAAAGGAGAACAGGGGCAGGCGCTTAAGGCGTTGGTACGTGGTCACGGTCATTACGCACGCATCGTTCAAGTGCTGTCGTTGCTGCACCGTGATTTTGCCAACGATTACAGCGTTGACCAGCTAGCCCGGCAGGCGCATATGAGCCCCTCGACGTTTCACCAGCACTTCAAGCAAATTACGCGCGCATCGCCAACGCAGTACATCAAGCAACTGCGGCTGATCAAAGCCCAGCAGCTGTTGCTTCAGGACGACCATAACGTCAGTCAGGCGGCACAAACGGTGGGCTACCGCAGCGTGCCGCAATTCAGCCGCGACTATAAGCGCTATTTTGGCGACGCGCCGTTGCAGCATCGTCGCCACGAGCAGGCCATGCGGTCTTGAGACTGTGTTATTTCGAAAAAAGGGCTATTTGGCAAATAGTTGGCTCATGTCTTTGAAGGCTTTGAATTCCAGCGCGTTGCCACACGGATCGAGCAGGAACATAGTGGCTTGCTCGCCCACCTCGCCCTTGAAGCGCACGTAAGGCTCAATCACGAAGTCGGTTTCACGTGCCCTGAGACGTTCTGCCAGCGCTTCCCATTCATCCCAGCCGAGCACCACACCGAAATGCGGCACCGGCACATTGTGGCCATCGACCGGGTTGGTATGGACCTCTTCCTGGCCCGGTGTTTTGGGGTGCTCATGAATCACCAATTGGTGACCGAAGAAGTTGAAATCGACCCAGTGATCGCTTGAGCGCCCCTCAGACAAACCAAACACGTCGTTATAAAACGCCCGCGCAGCATTCAGGTCGTAGACGGGAATTGCCAGATGAAACGGGGAAAGGCTCATGGTGTTCTCCTGAAGTGTAAGTTGTATTCATAGCACTTTTGAATTGACTAACGCCTTGCGCCAGCCACGCCGAGTTACCTTATCCTAGAGCGCGCAGCGCAAAAATAAAATCCATGTCGCGTTGATAATAGCGTTTTAAAACGCTAAAAAGTGCTTCACTTCAATCAAGCATGAAAGGAATCAACAGGTGAACCCAGAAGACTTGGAAAAGTTGGTGACGCGTAAGATGCCCTTCGGCAAATACGAAGGCTGGCTGATTGCCGACTTACCCGGGCCGTACTTGAATTGGTTTGCGCGGGAAGGTTTTCCAACAGGCGAGATAGGCCAACTGCTACATCTCATGCATGAAATCGATCACAACGGTTTGGGTAGCCTGCTCGACCCACTGCGCAAAAAATAGCGTAATCGTCTTTAGTCGTTTCGAGACTCAAGCGTGGCGATCCCCAAGCGCCTTTTCGTACTCAACGATATAAAGCGCTTCATGTTGGCGGGTGTCAGCCGGGAAACGCCCCAACGCCACTGCCCGCTCAAAAAAGCCAGCAGCAGGCAAGTTATCGCCCCGGCGGCTGACCACCAGTGCGGCGATCATGGGCCGACCGGCGGCTACATCCTCTTCCATCAGCTGCTCGAGCGCCTGAGCAACGCGCTGAATCGTGCGTGGCGGCCTAAGCCCAAGGGCGCTGGCCAGCTGCTGATAGGTTATGGGCAATGCATCGCGGGGCGCGCTTGTCAGAAATGCGCGCACCTCTGTAGCTGTATCGTTTCCGGTCATCGTCGTTTAGCGTTCTTGTCGGCTTGAACTCGTATCGGCTTGGATAAGTGGCTGACGTCGGCCGTCAGTGCACCTGCTTGCTTCGCACGGTGGTATCTCGGCAAACAACCTGCTCGGTATCAATTGACCCAATCGGCACCGCCAGGTTTTTCGGAATCTCTCCACTTAGCTGTAAGGCCTGATAGCGCAGTGCGCATACGCGCAAAAACGACGTGAAGTTCCCCGCATCATGCCCGGCGGCTATCGATTCGTGATACAGCCGCGTGATCATTTGCGCCGTGTTCATACCATCACGCTGGGCAATTTCACCGAGTATCTGCCAGAAATAGTTCTCCAACCGTACGCTGGTGACCATGCCGTCAATGCGCAGCGAATGGCTAGCGCTTTGCCAAAGCGTAGGGTCCGCATCGATAAACAGTTTGCACATCACACCCTCTCTTCGC
>JAIVHM010000006.1:0-1063 GCA_020201095.1 Halomonas sp.
CAGCAGATGCAGCGGCCAGAATGTTTCGCCCATACGCTCCAGCAGGCGAAAGTAAACATCCGCTGTGAAGGGAATAAAGTCCTGCAGCTGGTAGCTTGTCCATCCGTTCATAGCGACTCGATGTAGTCGGCCATCCTCTGCCGGGCGTCGGGGGACGGCATGGGGGTATGGCCAGCACGCATGTTCTCGCGCAGGTGCTCGACCTGAGTGGTGGCGGGTATCGCGCAGGTGATGGCCGGGTGGCTGACGATAAATTTGAGCAGAAAGTCCGCCCAGGTTGTACAGCCACATTCCTCCTGTGCCCACTCGGGCAGCGGCGCGTTACGGCGCTTGAGGTTATTGATCAGGCTGCCGCCATCATAAGGCCGATTGGCGATCACGCCGATGCCCCGTTCTTCTGCCAGGGGTAGCAGCCGGTTTTCCGCTTCGCGGTGGGTGATGTTGTAGGTGAGCTGAACGAAGTCGATATCCTCAGACGTCATGATCTGTTCGATCTCGCTGTGGCGGCGCCCGTGTGAGGTAGTAATGCCGATATGGCGAATGGTGCCTTCGGCTTTCATTTCCTGCAGCGCGGCCAGGTGCTCGCGCCAGTCGGTCAGGTTATGGACCTGCACCAGGTCGAAGTGCTCCACCTTCCAGCGCGCTTTCAGTTCCGCCACCTGCTCGCGGGCTGAGCCGCCGGCGGGGCTCCAGACCTTCTCGGCGGAAAACAGGCCCTTGGGCGTGCCGAGCTCTTGGAGGGCATAGCCCATCACATCTGGTGCCGAGCCATACATGGGCGAAGAGTCGATCAGGCCACCGCCATGCTCGAAAAATGCCTTAACCACTTCGGTGCGGGCATCGAGCAGCGTCTCGTCGCTGCCAACGTTAAACGTGCGCCAGGTACCCATCCCAATCACGGGCAGCATTTTGTCACTCTCCGCGAAGGACTTTCGCTGCATTCCGCCGGTGTTAGCAAGCAGCGGCACGCTTGGCAGCATCATGGCGGTAAGCGTGGCACCCATGAGCGCAAGGCTTTGTCTGCGCGTGATGCGATGCTTGATGGGATGCTTGTTGGGATAGC
>JAIVHM010000006.1:1133-25954 GCA_020201095.1 Halomonas sp.
ACGAACACCTTATTAATAAACCAGTTGGTGCGCCAGATCGACCACTCCGGGTCGCCGAGAAAACGCACGAACAGGGTGCCGATGATGAGAATTTCAATGACCGACATGCCTATCGCCAAAGCGCGCGTGTAGCGAGGCCGTTTGAGCAGCGCCCAGCCTAGCCAGGCGTGTGCCACTGGCCATAAGTCCCAATAGATATAGCGCGCCCAATGCTCCCCGTATGCCAGCGCATAGCCAAAGGGAAACAGGTATTTGATGAATAGCGTCCACGCGGCGAGGATAAACAGCAGGTGGGCGAGAAAGCGGATCCAGGCAGTGGGTGGTGGGGCAGGCAGGGGCATGTCATTAATCTCAGGGTCAAGGCAAGCGATGGCTGAACCTACATACTATGCGGCTATTTTTACCAGCTATCGCACGGAAAGTGGCAATGGTTACACCGAGATAGCGGCTCACATGGTTGCGTTAGCCGCTTAGCAGCCCTGTTTTCGGGGTGTCGATTCCGTTGGCCATCACATGCATTCGGGTTTATCCCTCAACGCGGTTGCGGCCTGCTTTTTTGGCGCGATAGAGCGCTCGGTCAGCCGCTTCCAGCAGATGCTTCCCTGAATCTGTGGCAGTATCGTCAACCCGGTCGCTGCCAGCTATCCCGATACTCACCGTTAACGGCACGGGCGTTTGACCGGATGTTAGCTGCAGCGTTTCCACCGCCTTGCGCATGCGCTCAGCCACGAGCATTGCCCCGGCTGACGGTGTGTCCCGCAGAATGATAGCGAACTCTTCACCACCGTAGCGGCAGACAACATCGCTGTCCCGCGACGTATTGCCGAGCACTCCCGCAATGCGCTGTATCACCGCATCTCCGAAAGGATGACCGTAAGTGTCGTTGATTGGCTTAAAGTGATCGATATCTATCATCGCGACGGCCACCGGGAGGCCTTTGCGCTCTAGCACTGACATCTCGACGGCCAACCGGTCATTGAGATAGCCGCGGTTCCAGAGGCCGGTGAGGGCATCAATCTGAGCCTTGGTGGTGAGCAGGTCGTGATAACGTTTGGTCCGCAAAGCTGACCGCACCCGAGCCTTTAGCTCCACAGCATCAAATGGCTTGGTGACATAATCTACTGCGCCCAGTTCGAAGGCCAGGACCTTGGTCTGCACATCCATCGTTCCGGTCAGGAAAATCACCGGTATGTCAGAAAGCTCATGCTCGGCCTTGAGTTGGCGGCACAGTGTTATGCCATCGGTTGTCGGCATGTCCAGATCAAGGAGGATCAGGTCGGGCTGCTTGGACGCGGCAAGCTGAAATCCTTCGGACGCATCGTGGGCATGAAGCAGATTCACCCGCTCGGAGCGCAGCCTAGCGCCTACCAGATGGTGGATGTCCGGCGAGTCGTCAATAAGCAGAACGGACTGATGCACCATATCGTTCATGGGCTTATCCTCCGTTTAACGGTTTGTAGCGGACGTATTTACAGATGTGTTCAAGCCGGGCCATGGCTGCTTGCATCTCGCTTGCCTGCCCCTCATCTTGAGCGGATGCCTCCACCGCAGCCGCCTGCTCGCTCACGGGCATGAAACCATAGCCGCCGGCAGCGCCCTTAAGCTGGTGAGCGAGGCTTTGTAGTTTGGCGCTATTCCCTTCGTCAGCGGCCAAGCGTAAATCAGCCAACTGTTGAGGCAATCGCTCTACAAAGCCGGCAACCAACTCATCCATGTCGGGGTCATCGGCATACGCGCTGTAAAGGTTATCTTCGTCAGACCCAGGGGCATCTCCCGTTCCCGGTTGTCTACTTTTCGACGGTTCGCCCACAGGCGGCTCCAGCACGGCGGAGCCGGAAAAGACGCCCCGGCCCCGGTTAATGTGGCTCTCCACCGCAGCTATTAAAATCCCGTGTGCGATAGGTTTTGTGAGGTAGTCATCGCAACCGGCCCTGATACAGCGTTCTCGCTCGCCAGACATGGCGTGGGCGGTTAATGCAACGATTGGCCCGCTGTAGCCTTGGCAGCGAAGTTTGGCCGCGGCGCCATAGCCGTCCAGCTTTGGCATCTGCATGTCCATCAATATAACGTCGTAGGGCATGTTGTTTTCCAGGGCTTTCATCGCTTCATCGACAGCAATCTGACCATTTTCAGCGATATCCACTTCCAGGCCATGGCGCTTCAGAATAGTCGAGATTAGCAACTGGTTGTCGGTGCCGTCCTCTGCCAGAAGTATTCGCCCGATGAGCATCTGCGCTGATATCCCTACTGGCGTGTCCATGTGCAGGTCACTGGGGGCGAGGCCGTGCTCGGAGACCATCTCGGTGTCTTCGTCTGTCGGGTGGTAGAGCACAAAGGTGAATGTACTGCCCTCACCGGCCTTGCTGCTAGCCCTGATCTCACCCCCCAGCGCCTCGGCAAGCGACCGGCAAATGGCCAGGCCAAGACCGGTACCGCCGTATTCCCTGGTAGTGGAAGGGCTTGCCTGGTGGAAGGGCTGGAACAAGTTGCCAAGGTCTTCCTCACTCAGCCCTATACCGGTGTCGCTGACCGCCAGTTCCACCCGAGAGCCTTCAGTGCCTGGGTCAAAGCAGCGCGCGGTGAGCCGGACACGGCCCTGGCGGGTAAACTTGATGGCATTGCTGAGAAGATTGAGCAGCACCTGACGCACCCGCATGGCGTCGCTATGGATGTGAACCGGAATGGGGGTTTCATATTCCACCTCAAAATCCAGCCCTTTTTCGTGGGCCCGTACCTGCATGATGGAGGCGGTCTCGTGCACCAACTGGTGGAGGGAACAGCTCAACTGTTCAACGTGCATTTTGTTCGCCTGGATCTTCGATATGTCCAGAACGTCGTTGATAAGGGCAAGTAGGTGTTCGCCGTTTCGTCTGACCGCCTGGATATAGTTGAGCCTTTCGCTCTCCCCCAGTTGTCTATCCATCAGCAGATCCGCAAAACCAAGCACAGCCGTAAGCGGAGTGCGGATTTCATGGCTCATATTGGCGAGAAATTCACTCTTCGCCTGGGATGCGTCCTCGGCGGCCTTTCGGGCACGCTGCTGCTCCTGCTCGGCGATTCTGGACTCTGTTACGTCATGAAACACCACTACGCCACCCATCTGCTTGCCGTCGACATCGAAAAGGGGCCTGGCGGTTGCGTGTATGTAAACATCCGCGTCCCGATTTGATGTGCGGACAATCAGTTCCTCTCCGTCCACCATCTCGCCCTGCATTGCCCGACTGAGCGGTAGCTCTTCAGTGGGACAGGGCGTTTTCCCATCGAGATGGAAAAAGCCGTAATTCTCACTCCAGTTATCGTCGTCGCCTTCTTCGGGGGCCTTGCCCAGTAGTTTCTGGGCAGCGGGATTGAAGACAAGGGGCCGGGCTTCCATGTCGGCAACTATTACGCCCTCGACCACGGACTCAAGAACCGTGCGGAACATGGACTGGTCTCTTAGGGCTTCGAACACATCGCGGGTGGATTCGCGGCCAGGAAACAGGGTGCGCATTTCCGCTTCCAGTGCCCGAATATCATCGTCCAACCCATCAATACTGCCATACGTTTCACTTTCAGTGCCGACTGGCCCTTTACTCAACCAGCGCTGGAGACGACGCTGCATTTCCTCGATTCGTGCATCGGATGGCATTGCTCAGCCCTTTAAGAATATCGGTTATTCAAACGTAAACCATTGAGCGGTACGCCTGTCAATTATTGAAGCCGAAGAAATTAGTCATTGGGTGCTGCAACTATCAGTGCGGAGAAGTGGGGGTGTTATCGGGCTCATAAGCTCTAGCGCTATTCAACAAAGGAGCTCGGCACATGAGTGCTATCCTATTCGACTGCATAGCGACCAATTTAAGGAGACACGATGGATAACGCAGTGTATTGGTACGCGATGGCGTCGGTGCTGCTGTTCTTTAAAATGCTCGCCATTGCGGCGTACCAGGGCTTTCACCGCATTGGCAAGATGACGTTCAAGACCCCGGAAGATGCCGCTTTTGTGGGCAAAAAGGCCGCGCAAGAGGAACTGCCGCAGGTGCAGCGCGCGGCCCGGGCCTGGTCGAATGATGTTGAAAACATTCCCATCTTTCTGGCGCTGGGCGTGGCTTACGTATGGGTAGGTGCGGCACCTGGCTTGGCAGGGTGGCTATTTATGATTTTTACGGCTGGCCGTTATATGCACACTGCCAGCTACTTGGCAGCGCTCCAGCCCTGGCGAACGATAGGGTACGCCGTTGGCGTGGTGTGCATGCTGTTTATGTGCGTCATGATTTTAGCGGCGCTTGCTTAGCTTTTTGCTTTTTACCCAACCGGCTAAAGCTCAAAAGAGTTGTTTAGCGGTGTACAAGGTTAGCGGGGCAACGTAGTTGGCGAACTTGAAGGCGAGCTGCCGTTGAAGGGGGTAGCGACCCGATACGCTATGATGGTTAAAGACAGCTTAAGACCCTACTCGTTTTATGCAGTCGCGCTTTGATACTCATCCTGGGTAACCGCTGCAAACGGAGGTAGCTATGCTGCTCAAAGGATCATGCCACTGTCAGGCAGTGACGTTCAGCGTCAAGTCGCACCATCCTTATCCTTTTAATCGCTGTTACTGTTCGGTGTGCCGCAAAACGGCGGGCGGAGGCGGCTATGCGATCAACCTGGGTGCCGATAGCAGTACGCTGAGGGTTAGCGGTGACGCGCATATCGCCATCTACCGTGCTGTGATCGACGGCGAGGAAAGTACTGCCGAGAGGCATTTTTGCCAGCATTGCGCCAGTGCGCTATGGGTTTACGACCCTGAATGGCCTGAGCTGATTCACCCTTTCGCCTCGGCGATCGATACGCCGTTGCCTTCGCCGCCAAAGAAAACGCACATGATGCTGGGCAGCAAAGCAGAATGGGTCGAAGTCAACGCACCGATTCAGGACAAGTGCTTTTATGCCTACCCTGACGAGAGCCTGGCCGAATGGCATCAACGCCTCGGGCTTGCGCAGTAACCCAGGCAGATAGGCACTAGCGGGCGTGTGCCTGCCGGTATAGCCACCACGCATCTACCCCAAACGAATAAATTAAAGACAGCAGGGCGCTCAACGCCAGCATCTCGGTGGCCAGGCTAGAGGTCAGCGGTGTCAGCGCTAGAAGAAGTGCAACCACCTGCCAGACGCATACGGTTTTGCGGCGCATGCTGGCAAACAGCGGTTTGGCCAGCCAGGCGAACCGCCAGCCAGCGGCCACGAACAGGTAGCGCATGCCGCCAATCAGCAACACCCACCCGCCCAACGATTCAAGCCACAAGCCTACGCAGAGCAGCATGATCAGCAGGGCATCCAGCTCCATGTCAAAGCGCGCACCAAACGATGAAGCGCTTTGCGTGCGCCGCGCCACCCAGCCGTCAACGCCGTCCAATAACAGGGCTAGAACAGCGATGGCTAGCCAAGACCATACCGCCACCACGAACGCCTGGGAGGCCAGTGCGCCCGCCACCAGCGCGACCAGTACTGCGCGAGCCAGCGTCACCCGGTTTGCCCAGCCGAGTGGGCCATACGGCCAGTAAGTGATCACCAACCCTCCCGTCAACGCAAAGCACAAAAGGGCAATGCCCCAGTTAAGCGGCCCGTATAACAAAGTCGGTAACCACCATCCCGAAAGGCCCAGCGCGATGCCACCCAGGACGACTTCCATGGCCGTTTGCCAGCGCTTGGTGGCCGGAACAGTCGATGTTGAATTGGTGAACAAATTCATGGCACTCCCGCCATCACATTCATGGCATCGATAAAATAATTCGATGCAAATATTTTTATATGTACCATTCTTGTAGAAGAAGGTAGGGTTGTCTAGTCTGTTATGTCGATTATCCGTTTGTTTAACGCTACGCTAAAAGGGTGCTGCCAGTGAACACAATTCGACGCCAGCGCGGTCTGACTGGCCAGGCATTTCACATCGGTACACCCCAGGAAAAGCGAGCGGCACAGGGAAGGAGTGCTGATGAGCAACACCAATAACGCCACGGCGTTTTGGGTCTCCCACCCAGGCCGTGGTGAACTCAGGCAGGAAACATTGTCAGCGGCGGGTGAGGGCGACGTTCTTGTACGTACTCTCTATAGTGGGATCAGTCGTGGCACCGAGTCGCTGGTATTCAATGCCCGCGTGCCGGAAAGCGAGTTTACCCGCATGCGAGCCCCCTTTCAGGCAGGAGATTTCCCGGCGCCTGTTAAATACGGCTACGCCAATGTTGGTCATGTGCTGCAGGGGCCGCCTAAGCTGCTGAATCAGCGTGTGTTTTGCCTGTACCCCCATCAAGATTATTTCGTGGTACCCGCGTCGGCGGTGCTGCCGCTTCCCGATGCCTTGCCATCTGAGCGCGCCGTGCTGGCCGCCAACATGGAGACCGCGATTAACGGTGTCTGGGATGCCGAGCCCGTGCTTGGCGAGCGGATCAGTGTCATCGGTGCCGGCGTCGTCGGCGCGCTGGTAGCCTACTTATGCGCAAAGATACCCGGCGTCGACGTGCAGCTGGTGGATATCAATCCTCACCGCAAATCGCTGGCAGCAGCGCTGGGTGTGCCGTTTCGGCTGCCCGAAGAGGCTAACGCCGAACAGGACTGCGTGATTCACGCGAGCGGCCACCCAGACGGCTTGCGCCAAGCGCTGAGCCTCGCGGGCAACGAGGGCCGCATTATCGAAATGAGCTGGTTTGGCGAAAGTGAGGTGTCGGTGCCGTTGGGTGGCGCTTTCCATTCTCAGCGGCTTACCCTGCGCGCCAGTCAGGTGGGCCAGCTGCCGCCTCGCTTGCAGCCCCGCTGGGATTATCAGCGACGGCTGCGCCTGGCGCTGAACCTGCTGGTGGATGATCGCCTGGATGCCCTAATCAGCGGGGAGAGCGATTTTACCCGCATGCCTGACCTGGCCCCGCGGCTGTTTTCATCCGACAGCACCGAGCTTTGCCACCGGCTGCGCTATTCCTAACGATAATATGACAGGAGTGTCTATGTACCGCTTATGTGTTCGTGACCATTTTATGATTGCTCATAGCTTCAAGGGTGAGGTCTTCGGCCCGGCCCAGCGCACCCACGGCGCAACCTATGTAGTGGACGTTATCTTCCAACGGCCAGAACTGGATGATGACGGTCTGGTGATCGATATCGGCCTGGCTGGCGATACCCTCAAAGCCGTGTTGGCAGGCTACAACTACCAGAACCTGGATGAGGTAAACGAGCTTAAGGGCCACAACACCACCACTGAATTCATGGCCAAGGTCATTTATGACCAGCTTGCCGCCGCGATCAATGCCGGTGAGATGGGCACGACGGCCCGCGGACTGACTCATTTGGAGGTCAAACTGAATGAGTCGCACGTGGCGTGGGCCAGCTACGAAGGCGCGCTATGAGCCAACGGTTTAGCTTGATGGTTGCGGGCGATCCGAACCAGCGTACCGGCGGCTACCTTTACGATGCTCACATCGTGTCGGCGTTGCGGGCGCAGGGTTGGGCGGTCGAGGTGATCGGGCTGGACGGGGCGTTCCCGGACGCCGACGCCACCGCGGCTCAGGCGTTGGAGCACGCATTGGCGGCCCAGCCCGATGGCGCGACGGTCGTCATTGATGGGTTGGCCCTGGGAGCATTGCCCGACGTGGTGACCCGCCACGTTGAGCGCCTGGCTATCACCGCGCTGGTGCATCACCCGCTGGGCGATGAATTGGGCCTGGACGCGGATGATCAGAAGCGGCTCCACCAAAGCGAGCTGCACGCCCTGGCGGCTGTTTCGCAGATTATCGTCACCAGCCACTTTACCGCCCGGCGCCTGTCGGCGCTGGCGGATGCTTATGCGATTCCACTCAAAGCGAGTACAACCGTTGTCGAACCCGGCGTTGAGCAGGCGCCTGTGAGCCCGGCCTGTGAGCCGGGTGAACCACTGAACCTATTGTGCGTGGCGACCTTGACGCCCCGTAAAGGGCAAGACGTGCTGATTGAAGCGCTGTCTGGTCTCACGGCGAGCCGCTGGCGCTGCGACTGTTTTGGTGGCGCACGGGATGCCGAGTTTACCCTGCGATTGCAGTATCTGATCGAATGTCATGACCTTGAAGGCCACATCACCCTGCATGGCGAGTGCGGCCATGACACCCTCGAAGCCGCTTATCAGAACGCCCATGCTTTGGTGCTGCCTTCCTGGTACGAAGGCTATGGCATGGTAGTGACTGAAGCCCTGGCCCACGGCCTGCCCGTTATCACCACGACCGGCGGCGCATTACGCGATACCTTGCCTGCCGGTGCGGGTTTAAGCGTTGAACCTGGCGATGTCGATGCTCTGCAAGGCGCTATTGAGCGGTTCTGTGATGATGCCGACCTACGTGCCTCATTGCGCCAGGGAGCGATTGCTGCTCGCCAGACGCTCAAGGACTGGCCCGCCGCCGCCGAGGCGTTTGCCAGTGCGCTGCCTTCAACGCCCCCGCCACTGGCATCGGGAAGTGAGTTTGCGGCCTTTTGGCTTGCGCTGCGTGAGCCGGTGGATCGTGCTTCCCGTTCCCAACACCTGGCCACACTTGCCGGCGAATGGCTGTCTGCCTGCCCCACGCCCTATCGGTTGGTAGACCTGGGCTGTGGCCGGGGCAGCAATGTTCACTACCTGGCGCCTCGGTTACCCGGCCCACAAACGTGGACCTTGATCGACCACGACGCCAAATTGCTTGGTGAAGCCCGAGCGCGGGTGATGACCCTGCGCGATGCACGTGGACACTCAATGGCGGCTGATACTGAGACGGCTTCTTTCGCCCGTCTTGACACACCTGCGATAAATGGCGCGCACCTTATCACCGCTTCGGCACTGCTCGATTTGGTCTCGAAATCCTGGGTTGATCAACTGGTTGCCCACTGCGCTGCGCACCGTCAGGGACTGCTTATGGCGCTCAGCGTCACCGGCGAGTGGTGGTTCATCGACCGTCATCAACGGCCGGTTGCTGATGACGAGGATCAATGGGTGCTCGAGCTGTTTCGTGCCCATCAGCAGCGCGATAAAGGCCTTGGTGATGCCCTCGGGGGGCGCGCGCATGCCACGCTTGCCGCTGCCTTTAAAGTCGTCAATTACCATGTTGAAGAAGCAGATACGCCGTGGCAGTTAGCGGCGGGAAACCCTGGCCATCAGCCACTCATGGCGTCATTGATCGACGGCTGGGCGTCGGCGGCCACCGAGCACGCACCTGACGCCGCTGGCCGAATTGCCGATTGGGCCGCCGAACGCCGTCAAGCCGTCGACTGTGGCGAGCTGGGCATCTGGGTTGGCCATCGTGATCTGCTGGCCGTGCCTAAAGACGCTCAACCCCAGGGGGAAGGGTAACGCCATGGCAAAGGCGCAGTGGTGGCACACCTCGTGGCTACGTCGCGTGGTCGTCAGCGGTTTGCTGCTGGGGGCCGTCGCGCTTTGGGTCGACCCCCAGGCGATTATCGCGCAGGTGCAGCGCTTTTCCCCTGGCTGGGTGCTGTTGGCACTATTGGTTAGCGTGGGGCAAGTCGTCCTCAGCGCCTGGCGCTGGCAACTTACCGCTAAATTGATCCAGGTACCCATGCGCTTTAGCTACGCGTTACGCGAATACTATCTGGCGTTGCTGGTGAACCAGTTATTGCCGGGCGGCGTGTTGGGTGATGCGGGGCGTGCCCATCGGCATGCCAGCCAATCGGTCTCAAGGGGGCGGGCGTGGCGCGCGGTGATTATCGAGCGGGTGTCGGGCCAGGTGGCCTTGGGGCTGCTGACGCTTGTGGCGCTTGCACTGTCGCCGTTGTGGCATGCAGCGCTTGGTTGGTCGGTGTGGTTATCCATTGGCGTCGCAGGGGCATTGGTGGTGGGGTTCACTGCGACGGTTGTCGGTCTGGCACGTAAAGGGTCGGTTAATCTGCCTGGCTGGTGCCTGGCCGTTGGCCGGGATATTCAGCGTGGCCTGTTATCCGCGGGTGTCTGGCCCCTTCAGTTGCTGTCTTCGCTGTCCATCGTGCTCAGCTATGGACTGGTTATGGTGTGTGCGGCGCGGGCGATAGGCGTTGAGCTACCGGCGCTGAGTTTGCTGGCCCTTGCCCCGGTGGTGTTACTTGCCATGTTGGTGCCTTTTTCGGTGGCCGGCTGGGGTGTGCGTGAAGGTGCCGCGGCGGGCATTTGGGTATGGGTGGGTTTGCCCGCCGCCCAGGGCGTGGCGGTATCGCTGGCTTACGGTGTGGTCGTGTTGCTATCGAGTCTGCCGGGCCTTTGGGTGGCTATCGGTCGTCGCCATGCGGCGCTACCCCCCCGAAAGCGGCCGGACGCAGCAGGACGTCGAACAGGGTGTCTTCACCACAGCGGAAGGTTCGCAGCGCAGGACGCAGCGCAGTGTCCAACGTTTCAATCGGAGTCATCTGCAATCCTGGGCGCCCAGAAGCTTGACGGTCTCGGGCGGTTCGGGAAGCAAGGCATCCGAGCCGACCACATGCAGCGTCGGCGCCACGTTGGTCTGAAACACTTGCCGGTCCATCGGTACACGGCCGCGTGGGTCGAGCACAACGCGGGTGGGGTGAGCGCCGCTAACGTGGCGCACGTTCAACTGCGGATCATCCGCATCGGCCGTTCCGGCACCGATCACCACCGCATCGGCAAGCCCTCTCAGCCGGTGCAGGTGCGTAAGGCTCGCCCGACCGTTGATGTAGTGAGAGTGGCCACTCAGAGTGGCGATCCGTCCATCCAGACTTTGCCCCAACTGGGCCACCACCCACGACGTCGTTGTTGCCAGGGGGGCCAGGCAGTTCACCAACTCGCTGGCTTCCGTGGCCAACGAATCACTTTCATCCGGGAGTTGGCCTGCCAGCAGTTGCTGCCAGATGGCATCCGGAATGACGTCAGTGTGGGGGCTCAATTTCTTTGTACGTTCCATGGAGTCGGGCATGACGCCTCCGTTTGGGATCAACCGTTGCATCATGCGGTGCACGGCGACCCGGCGCAAGCGCCACTCGCCCGTCACGCCAGTCAGCCAGGAGGCTTCTATGTATCACATTGAACGCGCCATCTTTGATATTCGACGAGGGCTACCCGTGTTGGTCAAGGCGGGAGAACAGCAACTGCTGGTTCAGGCCTTGGAGGGCGGCGAGTCGGTGAATGAGCTGACCCGGCTGTCAGGTTCACGCCCCTCACTGGTATTGACGCGACACCGGTTGCAGGCCATGGGGGTTTCGATTACCGCAGAGGCTGCCTACCTTCCTCTAGCAGCCCAGATGGACGAGCGGGCCCTGCATACGCTTGCTGTCGCCCATGCGCTGCCAGGCGATGCGCCGGCCCTGCTTAGTGGTTTGCAGCCAGCGGGCACTGCCGAGCGCGGTGCCCTGGCGCTGATGCGTCGGGCCTTGCTGATCCCCGCTGCCCTGATTGCCGTGGTCAGTGACAAAGCCGCTGAAGGAATCGCTCAACGGTTAGCTAAAGGCGAGCTGCTGGCGGTGGATGCAAACGATGCAGCGTCTTGCCTGACCGGGGCACCAGGCATGCTCAAGCGAGTTAGTGAAGCCCGTATACCGCTTGAAGACGCCGCTGAGAGTCGGTTTGTGCTGTTTCGTGAGCCGGATGGCCTGCGCGAGCACGTGGCCGTGGTGATTGGTCGGCCTGAGGCGCATACCGAGGCTGTGCCGCTGCGCATGCATTCGGCGTGCCTGACCGGTGACCTGTTTGGCAGCTTGCGCTGTGACTGCGGCGAGCAATTGCGAAATGCCGTCGCCGATATCGAGGCGATGGGGGGCGGGGTGCTGCTGTATCTGGCTCAGGAAGGGCGAGGCATCGGTCTGGCCAACAAGCTTCGCGCCTATACCTTGCAGGATGATGGTTTGGATACGGTCGATGCCGACCAGGTGCTGGGTTTTGGCGATGACGAGCGCGATTACGCCGTGGCAGTCGACATGCTGCATGCGTTGGGTATTTCCCGCGTGCAGCTACTCACCAATAATCCGCTAAAAATGCAGGCACTGAATGAAGGCGGAATTGAGGTGGTTGCTCGCCAGGCGCTGTATGGCCGCCTAACCGATCAGAACCATCGTTATCTCAATGCCAAGGCCACTCGATCCGGGCACTTTTTGGAAGAGGTGTTGAGTAGTAAGTGAGAGGCAAGAGGGAAGAAGCAAGAGGGAAGAAGTCAGTTGGGGAAAGGTAGAAGCCGCCAGGGTTAGGTTTTTTTAAGTGGTGGCAGGTTGGCGGTTTCGGCCACGACCTTGGCGAGCTGGCGTGCGTAATGGTGGACTAATCGCGCGCCTAGCTCAGCGGTTGCCAGCCGGGCATCGCCTGCCACTCCCTGACGGCTTAGATCTTCTGCTAGCCAGGCGAAAGCGGCGGCACCTTCTGGCCCTACTAGGGCATCATCTTGAGCATTAGTCGGCGAGGGGGCTTGATAACCCTCCAGCTGAACCAGTGTTGGTGCTAAATGCAGCATCATGGCGGTTTCAAGCGCGCCACCGTGCAGGCCTTTACGCAGTTCATCGGCGTCAATGGCGCCATCAAGGGGTGGGAGCCGCGTGTACGTCGCTTTTACCACGCGCATGCCGTGACGGCGACGCAATGTCAGTGCCGCCAGATCCATCACGGCCTTGTTACCGCCGTGGCTGTTAATCAATACCAGGCGATGGATGCCCGTGCGGGCCAGGCTATCGCCATAGGCTTCGAGTGTGGCAATGGCCACTGGCGCAGGCAGACTTAAGGTGCCAGGGTAGCTGGCATGTTCATCGCTTGCGCCAACGGCGATCGACGGCAGGCAAATCACTTCCACCGACGGCGACAGTTGCTCAAGCATCGCGCTTTGTAGCCCTTCACCAATCATCAGGTCCGTGGCTAACGGGAGGTGGGTACCGTGCTGCTCAACGGCGCCGAGCACCAACACGGCGACCGGATCGCGTTGGGCGATCTCGGCTAACTGCGGGGCGGTGAGCTGCTGCCAGTGGTGAATCATTGCGTGAAGGGCCTATTGGGTAGTGATGAGCAGCATCAAAGCGCTGTCGAGAGATGCGGGTGGTCTGACCTGCAGGCGTAAAGGTCGCCGGAAGGCAGGGCATCCGCCCCATCATTCAACCACTGGCGAATCGCTTCCGGTGTTTGCCATTCTTTCCACAGGAAATGGCGCTGCTCGCCAGCAACGGCATTGTAGCGATAATTCCCCAGGCGGCTTAACTGGTCGACGCATTCATGGCTTACCTTTAGAGCACCGGTCACAAATTCCACCGATAGCGCCGCGACGGGGTAGCTTAGCCCAGCCAGCACCTCGGCTTCAAAGCCTTCTACGTCGATCTTGATAAAGCTTGGTTCGCCGTAGTCGGTGATGAGCTGATCCAGGGTGGTTATCGGTACGCTCAGGCGTTGCTCCCAGCGTACCTGGCTAAAGCCCGCGTTGCGTTGACCGATCTGCTCGCGCCATTCGTTGGCGAGCGTCGAGAGCGTAGGATTGGCGCTGCTAATAGCAATCTCGGCAACACCTTCAGTGGGGCCAGCAGCCACCGGCAGCAAGGTGACGGGGGGCGTTTTTACCATTCTTTTGAACCACTGGGCGAGCACTGGCTGCGGCTCAAGGGCGATCACCTGGGCGCCGAGCGCATGAAAGGCAGCACTTCGGTCTCCCAAGTGGGCGCCAATATCAAAGGCGGGTTTACCCGGCACAATGAATGGCTGGTAAAGCTGTTTGAGACCCCGCTGGCGTCCTGGCCGCCAGTAGATGAACAGCGAGCGAGCAAGCCCGCTCGCTTGACGAAGCCGTTGCCAATAACCGAGCTGCATTAACGAGGCTCCTCAAAAGTGGCTGACGGTGCGGTGAGCGTCTTTTGATCAAAGTGTTTGAAGGACTGACTGGGCATCTCACCACTGCGTTCAGCGGGTAACGTCGCCAGCGGGAAGGGCCGCTGGGTGGTGGTGTCCAGCGGATAAGGATCGCTATTGGCTACCAGGCTTTCAAAGGCATCCAGTAACGGTGGCATGAACGTGCTACTGGGGGTTTTGAGTAGCCCCAGTTGACTGATAACACCGCCCCAGGTGGCACTGCTGGAATATTTGACCAATGGGGCCGCGCCGACCAGCCCAAGCCAGGCAGGCGTCAGCCAGCCAAACGCCGTGGGTGAAAAGGCGACCATGATCCCTGCCCAGAGTAACCCACTCAGGGTCATCCAACCGGTGTGCTGCCAGGTTTCCCGCCAGCTCAGCGAGCGTTCGCCCCGAGGCTGGGTTTGCCATTCGATGGCGCGGCCCAGCAGCACGTTGATGATGAACAGGCTATGCCATGCCATCATCAATGGGGCGATCAGCGCAGCAAACAATATTTCCAGGCAGGTACTCACTAGCAAACGGAGCCGACCGCCAAAGGCGTGGGGTGTTTGCCAGAAGGCTAGCAGCAACCCGAGCAGCTTGGGGGCCAGTAACATGCACAGGGTAATCGACAGCAGCCCGACCGAAAGCGGTTGGGGCAGCGGCCTACCCGTCACATTGCCTAGTACGTGATAGGTCACCAATATGCTGGTACAGATCAGCAAACCGAGCCATACCAGCGAGGATAAGTATGCAAAGGCGCCATAGAAAAAATGCAGCCGGCTAAGCGGATGCAGGCCTGACCCGCTGAGCAAGCGTAAGTGTTGAAGGTTGCCCTGCAGCCAGCGGCGGTCGCGTTTGGCAAAGTCAAGCAAGTTACTCGGCATGGCTTCAAAGCTGTTGTGTGAAGCGCTGACGTAAGGATCGTGTCGCGAGACTGCTGTGGTCATGGTGGTGTCCAGCAGCACCTGCCAGCCGCCGCGTTTGAGCAAGGCGGCCTCGACAAAATCATGACTGAGTAACTCACCGCCCAGCGGCGGTTTGCCGGGCAGTGTGGGCAAACCTGCGTGCTCCATGAACGCTCGGGTGCGGATAATCGCATTATGCCCCCAGTAGTTGGCCGTATCGCCCTGCCAGAAGCTCTGACCTGCCGCGAGCATTGGGCTATAGAGCGCTGACGCAAACTGGGTGAAGCGGCCAAATAGCGTCTTTTGACCCACCGGGATGGGAACGGTCTGGATCAGGCCAATGCCCGGCTGACGCTGCATACGCTGAACCATGCGTAACAGCGTCGCGCCGCTCATCAGGCTATCGGCATCCAGCACGACCATGAAGTCGTAGTGCTTCCCCCAGCGGCGACAGAATTCGGCGATATTGCCCGCCTTACGGCCGCGGTTGTTGGGGCGACGTCGGTAATGGATGGCAAGCTCACCGGCAAAGCGTTGCTGCAAAGCCGCTACGTGAGCTTCTTCTACCTGAGCCTGAGCAACGTCTTGAGTGTCGCTTAGGATAAAGACATCAAAATGCTCGTTTAGCCGGTGTGTCGTCTCATCCTCGTCTTTGTCGTCAAGTGAATGCTGTAAGAGCGAACGGCAGGTGGCTTCTAGCCCCGCGAATGTCGGGATGGGGGGTTCGGCATAAATCGGCATAACCAGTGCCGTACGACTGACCAATAGCCGCGCGTTGGGTATTTCACGATTGAGTCTGCGTAGGCTGAGCGGGTCCAAGTTCAGCGCGCACACCGTAAAACCGCACAAGGCGTTCCAGAACGCCAGCGCGATCCAGGTGAACGTCAGCGCAAACAATACCAGCATCGATATCTGCCAGCCCAGCGCAAGGCTCGACGTGACCCGATACATGGCGACACATCCTGCGCCACTCGATGCCAATGCTGCGATGGCTAACAAGGCCCGGCGGGTTTTGAGCCAGGGGATCGAGGGTATCAAAGGATTGGTGTCAATCATCGGGATACCATACGTAATTCCAGGTCTCGCTGATGGGCTCACCCTCAAGGGTTAACCGTAGGCGAATATCGCTGGGCTGCTCGCTTGCAGGCAGCCGGAAACTCGCCCGCCAGCCACCGTTGGGCAACGCGGTGACCTGAGGCAGGCTTATCTCACCTTGTTGAAGGCTGATGTCCAGCTCAACGGGCTGATCGGCGGCGATGTCGTCAAGTTCACCACCCTGGAAGTCAACTATGAACTGGCGTTCGCCCGCGTTGGTGGCCTCCGTTTGCCCTGGCACTTCGGCGCGGCCATGACGGGTGCGCACCACCCGGCCTAAGGTGTGGCTTTCTGGCTGTGAATTAAGCGTATGGGTTTGGTAGTGCAAGTGACGGGAGTCACCGGCTTCAAGAGGTTCTTCGGCAACCCAATAAGCAACAATATTGTCGTGGGTTTCGTCCGGGGTGGGGATTTCTACCAGCTCAACGCGACCCTCACCCCAGTCCTCAATCGGTGCGACCCATTGGCTGGGGCGTCGGTGGTACTGCGCTTCGGTATCCAGGTAGCGGTTGAAATCACGCTCGCGTTGCATGAGTCCAAACCCTTGAGGGTTATCGTCGATAAACGATGAAATACGCACGCTCTCAGGATTGCTTAGCGGCCGCCATATCCATTCGTCGGCACCGGTTTGAATCAGCAGCCCATCGGAGTCGTGCACTTGGGGGCGATAATCATCCGGACGTTCGCGACTGGCTTCACCATAGGTGAACATACTGGTCAGCGGGGCAACGCCTAGTTTGTCGATATCGTCACGCGCGAACAGTTCTGCTTCAACCTCTACTTGCGTATTGTCACCAGGTTGAATCACGAACCGGTAGGCGCCGCTGAGTGAAGGGCTATCCATCAGCGCGAGCAGTTCTACCTGTTCGGCGTCCGCGTCGGGTTTGTGTAGCCAGAACTCGCGGAATGCAGGAAATTCTTCGCCGTCGCTTGAGGCGGTATCAATGGCAAGCCCGCGGGTCGATAAGCCGTAAATTTGGTCGCGGCCGACTAGCCGAAAATAGCTGGCGCCAAGAAATACAGCAAATTCATCAGCATAGTCATCGCTATTCAAGGGATAGTGCAGACGAAACCCCGCATGACCACTGCCACTCAAGTCGTGATCCGGTAACGCACTTGCTTCCCCATCATAGGAAAAGTCATCCGTCGAGAAAGACAAAGGCTCAACGTTATCGTTCTCGATCACATTAATACGAACAGGCGTATCAAATAAAAAGCCACTGTGGAACAGCTGCACACTAAAAGGGCTGTCATCACGCCAGTAAGCGTTTGAGGGATCAAAGCGAATTTGCCGGTAGGTATCGTAGTCAATCTCGCGGAGAGCCTCGGGCAAGTCATCCTCTGGCGATTGGTAAGGTGCGTCGGCCAGTTCTTTTGCCTGCTCAATCACGGCTTGAAAGTGGGGGTGTTGATCTGCCATGGCTGGCAGTGTGACCAGCGAGGCGATCATGACGAGCAACTTTCCATTTTTGTCGTGGTGCATAACGGTGATGTCCTTTCAGCTACGTGTGCTATCTGTCCTCACTACGGCTATCCTCTACTACTTCGTGCATTTTTTAAACAATAGTTATACATTTTACCAGTAAAGTACATGTTGAGTTCGTTTACCAGCATTGTCGCTATCGTGCGACGATACGGCGCTCGACCACTTCAATTGGCAACGGATGGCACGTCTGCAATGCGTCGATTATGGATAGGAGCGTTAGCGCTCAATATTGGCTTGGTCGCCCCGCTATGGTGGCGCTTCGGTAATATTCAGATGAACCTGATCGCCTGGGAGGCCTGGGTGATCGTACCGTTGATGCTGCTGATGCCCCGAGGAAAAGTCCGCTTGGGGGTAGGCATCGCACTGGCAAGTTGGCTCATCCTGGCCACCATGATCAACCTTGGGGACGCAGCGACTTACACCGCCTTTGGCCGACCGTTAAATCTGTATCTCGACACGCCGCTGCTGGGCTCCGTTGTCGACTTGCTTATTGGTAATGTAGGCCAAGCTTGGGCAATTTGCGCAGTGGTGGTAGCAACTATATTGATAATGCTACTGGTGCTGGGTGTGATCAGGTTGCTGTTGCCGGGCGAGGGATACCCGCTTAGGGGGAGAGCGAGAGGATGGGCAATGGCTGTGCTGGCGTTCTCAAGCCTGGCGGCGGGGCTAGCCCTGGGTGGCAAGCCCATCATTGAGCACGCCAACTTGCCGGTGGTGAACGCAACCCATGTCCAGTGGGGGCAACTGGTCACAACCCATCAGGCTAAACAGGCGTTTACGCAAACGCTCGAGGCAGCGCCCATCGAGCAGCGGGCGCTGAGCGGTTTGTCAGGACGCAGGGTGCTGATGACGTTTATCGAATCCTACGGTGTCACGGTGCTGGAAGACGATCGCTATCGCCCGACGTTGGCGCCGACGCTTGACGAGATCGAGCGTCGGCTCGCCGAGCGCGAGATTAGCGTGGTATCGGGGCTGCTCGAATCGCCGATTCGCGGTGGTCAATCCTGGCTGGCGCACGCCACCGCGTTAAGTGGCTACACCATCGATAACCAGCTGTGGTACCAGCTCATGCTGGACAGCGAAGCGACGACGTTAGTCGATGACTTTCGGGCTACCGGGCAGCGCACGTTGGTCGTGATGCCAGCGATTACTCAACCGTGGCCGGAAGGCGCGGCCTATGGTTTTGACGAGCTGGTAGCGGAGAAAGATATTGACTACCAGGGGCCGCCGCTGAACTGGGTGACGATGCCGGACCAGTTTACGCTGGACTATACCGAGCGTGAGTTGCTCGATGCCGCGCCTGTTTTTGCACAGTTGGCGCTGATTTCAAGCCATGCGCCGTGGACGCCGATTTTGCCGGTGTTGGAGGACTGGTCCAGCATTGGCGATGGCAGCATTTTTGCGCCTTGGGAGGAGGCGGGGGATCCGCCTGAAGTCTTGTGGCAGGACATTGATCGTATCCGCGAACATTATGCCTGGTCGATCGACTACTCGATTAAAACGGTTGGCCGCTGGGCCGAGCGCGTGGTAGATGATAATACGTTGCTGATTGTGCTGGGTGACCATCAACCGGCCCCGATGATTACGGGCGATGATGCCAGCGGCGCGGTGCCTGTTCACATCATCAGCGGTGACCCGGACTTGCTGGCACCGTTTCAGGCCCGAGGGTTTGTACCCGGTATGTGGCCGACGCCGGAAAGCCAGACGCCCGCGGCAGAGCTGCGCCAGCTGCGCCGCTGGCTGCATGCTGATTTTACCGCCGCCGACAACCGCTGACACCAGGCGCCCGTCCGCTATGTCGGTAGAGTTCAAACAAAGCCTAGTAGATCCGATAGTCGCGAAAGTTGGCCAGTTTCTGCTGCTCCTGGACGGTTTTGCGGTAACGCTTGTACTCCCACTGATATTGGGCCGGGGCGAGGGCAACGGCGGCTTCGACGCTTGCATTGACGCCGGTAGCTGATTGCACGTCGTCTGCTTCGTAGACTCGCTCGTCAGCGTCGAGAAAGTGAATCTCAAACCCTTTGCCAGGCAAACGCAACGCCACCCCCGTCACTACGCGGGCCTGGGTGCGCGCTACCAGTTTGGGCAGCAGCGTCGCAGTGTAGGCGTCTCGGCCAAAAAACGGCGCGAAGACGCCACTGCCCCAGTCGGGGTCCTGGTCGGGCAGGATCCCGACAGTCTCGCTGCGTTTGAGCGCCTTGAGCAGCCCCGCGACCCCGCGAGGGTTGGTGGGAACCAACTGGGTGCCCATGCGCATTCGCCCCTGCCGGATGACCGGGTCAAGCGCGGCTATCTTGGGAGGCTCATACATGGCAGTAAATGGGAAATGGCTCGACAGCCAGAAACCCAATACTTCCCAGTTGCCGAAATGCGGTGCCAGTATAATCACGCCGCGTCCATCCGCCCTGGCATTGTCCAGTTTGTCGCGGCCATGCACCGCAAGGATACCCAGCGCCACACGCTCGGGTTCAGCCATCCACGCATGGCCAAGCTCGAGCATGGTTGCCGTGGAGTGTCGCAAGCTGTCGTGGGCCAATGCTTTGCGCTCGTGACCAGACAGCTGTGGGTAAGCAACCTTGAGGTTTGCGTTGGTAATACGCCGTTCACGCCGGCTCAGCCGGTAAATCTGCGGGCCGAGCCAAGCCGCAAAGCGCCACAGCCTGCCCAACGGCCAGCGTGAAAGGAAGCGCCAGAACAAACGAATAGCGTTGGCTTGAAAGAAACGTTGGCTTGACGCCGCCACCTTCTGAGGCATTTTAGAACAGCCAGGAATTGACGTTGGAGGGTGCGCGTTGCTCCTGCAGTCCTTTAAAGCCTTTCACACAGCGCACAATGAGCCATACGGCAAGTGCCAGCATGAGCAGGAAACCAATGCCGATGATGGCCAAGACCAAACACAGGAACCCGTAAACCAGGCCTATCCAGAAAGTGCGAATCTGATAACGGTAGTGTTCGTCCAGCCATTCAGGGCCTTTGCCCTTGTAGACGTAGGCGATGACGACACCAATAATCGACGTGAAGCCGAGGATAAAGCTGGCAAGATAGAGCGCATAGACCACCATGGCCATGGTGGTGTCGGGCTTTCCGTTGACGACCGTTTCTTCTGTCGGCGTGTCTTGGCTGCTGTCTTGCATAATGTTTCCTTTTGCGTTTTTTAACTGGCACTTTAACAACAAGGGTTCTCTATCGTATGTCAGTGAACGCTATTGTAGCGTGCCTGATTAGCCTTGGCATTAGCGTGCCGCTGGGCGGCAAATCTCGAGCAGGTTGCCGTCCGGGTCGCGTAAATAAATCGATTCGATGGGCCCATTGGCGCCTTGGCGTGCCACCGGGCCCAGTTCGATATCAATGCCCAGGACGTACAGGTGCTGTTTGAACTCGTCCAGCGGTAGCTGGCAGCGCAGGCAGAGATCTAGGCTGCCGGGGGTAGGCGTTGCGGAAATCGGTGCGATATCGGTGTCGGTCTGATGCAGGCGTAGCGCGGTGTCGCCGAGCAGTAAATCGACCCGTTGAGCGTCACGGTAGCGTACCTCCAGTCCCAGAACACGCGAGTAAAAATCCACCGCGCGACCCATGTCGGTGACGGTCACAACGAGATGGTCCAGACCTGAGAGCATGCCACTTTCCTTAATACAAAACAGTGAGCCAATGAAGACGACGATGCGACGTTGCCCGCTTTGCGATGAGGACGATGCCGCCCTCTATCATCAAGATCGCCGCCGGGACTATTACCAGTGTGCCACGTGTGCGCTGGTCTTTGTGCCGCCGGAGCAGCACTTGAGTGCAGCCGCTGAAAAAGCAGAATACGACAAGCACCAAAACTCGCCATATGATACGGGATATCGACGCTTTTTAGGGCGTTTATTTACCCCGCTGAGCGCTAAGCTTACTGCCCAGGCCCGTGGGCTTGATTTTGGTTCAGGCCCTGGGCCTACACTCTCGGTGATGTTCGAAGAGCAGGGTTACTCCATGTCAATTTATGACCCTTTTTATGCGCCTGACCAGCAGGTGCTAACCCATGATTACGATTTTATCACCGCGACAGAAGTGGTCGAGCATCTGGCGCGGCCCGGCCAGGTATTGGCTCAATTGGCCAGCCTGCTAACGCCCGGTGGCCACCTTGGGTTGATGACCAAGCGAGTCACGTCGCCCGAAGCGTTTGCTCGTTGGCACTATATAGCGGATCCCACACACGTTAGTTTCTTCAGCGAAGCAACCTTTGACTGGTGGGCCACCCAACAGCATTTTACAGTGGAATTTCCTGGGTCTGACACGGTTATTCTGCGTAAACCGCTGTCGTCGATGGCGACGGCGTCAGAAAAGCATTGACTTTACGCCGCCCAGGGCAATAATTGCGCGCCGCATGATTTCCTGACGCGATGTGACAGGTGAGATGACGGTTCCTATCATTGCATTTGCAATGTTGTTTTCATCCTTCTGGTCACGGTGAGGTTTTCATGTCGCGGCAACTGTTGGCCATGGCGCTGGCGCCCCTGCTAGGGCTGTTTATTCTCGGTATCGGCAATGGTTTTCTCGCCACCCTGATCACCATTCGTCTGGATGCGGCGGGAGAGTCTGCCACGTTAATCGGTATTGTCTCGTCGGCCTACTTTATCGGCCTGGCGCTGGGCGCCATGGTGAATGATCGCCTGTTGCTGCGCATCGGCCATATCCGCGCCTACGGTAGCTTTGCCTCGCTGGTTGCCGTAACGGTACTCCTACAGGGTCTGTTCTTTGATCCCTGGGCCTGGTTCGTGCTGCGTTTGATCGGCGGCTGGGCCACAGTGGGCGTGTATCTGGTGATTGAAAGCTGGCTGTTGACCTCTGGCGACCAGAAGGTGCGCGGTCGTCTGCTCGCGATGTACATGATTTCGCTGTATGCCGCTGGCGTGGTGGGTCAGCTACTGCTGGGCGTCACTGATGCCATGGGCACAACGGCGCCGTTCATGGTGATCGGGCTTTTGGCGTCACTCTCGGTACTGCCAATGGCGATGATCCCCCGCGTATCGCCTATTATCGAGCATGCCGAACCCCTTCCTCCTCTGCGTCTAATTACCATGACGCCGACGGGTGTCATGGGCAGTTTAGGTTCCGGCATGGTGGTTGCGGCCGCTTACACGCTGCTGCCACTCTATTTACAGCGAATTGGCATGACGGTCAGCCAGGTCGGCCAGATGATGGCCGTGGTGATTATGGGGGCCATGCTGCTGCAGTACCCCATTGGCCGCTGGTCGGATCGCCACGACCGTCAGATGGTGTTAATCGCGATCAGCGCTTTCTGCGTGCTGATTTCGGCGGCAATGCTGTGGCTGCCACTTTCTACGCCGATGCTTGCGGTGCTGCTTTTCTTGCTGGGCGGCGGTGTGTTTGCGCTTTATCCGGTGGCGGTCAGCCATGCGGCTGACCGCGCTCCGGCCGGTGCTCTGGTGCGCATGAGCCAGGGGCTGCTGTTGATCAACTCCATTGGCGCAACGATCAGCCCGCTGATGATTTCACCAGTGATGACGGTGATGGGCGATGCGGGTCTGTTCTGGGCGTTTGGTTCGCTGAGTCTTTTCTTTGTGGTGTTCTTCAGCTGGCGTCGACGCGTCCGCCCCGCGCCTGTCCCGGTGGCACCGTTTACCGCCACGACGCCGATGAGCTCAGCAGGTGCCGAGCTGGTCGTTACAGAAGAGCTGATGCAGGGGGCGCTAGAGCACGAGCATCTGGAGGATCTATCAAACCTGGTGCCCGATGTAGACGCAGCAGAACCTATTGTCGGGCCACCGCCTGAAGACGAAAACCACATTGTTTATTACTATGACATCGAGCAGGCAAGCAAGCGATGACGCCTTGTTGAGACCTTGGGCTAATGGTGTGTAGTGGCGATGATTACTAGTATCCACTGTAGACTTTCAAACAATTGTTTAAATTCTCAGCCCGAGGTCTTGTTATGAACTATTACGCCGCGCCGGTACGCGATTTGCGCTTTGTGCTTGAAGAGCTTTTAGCGCATCGCTCGTTGAACCTGCCGGGCTTTGAAGAAGCCACCCCTGACCTGGTCGAAGCAGTGCTTGAAGAAGCTGCCAAGCTGGCCGGTGATGTCTGGGGGCCGCTGAACGATGTTGGCGACAAGCAAGGGGCGAAGCGCCATGCGGATGGCAGCGTAACAACGCCGGATGGCTTCGCAGCAGCTTATCAGGCGTACGTAGAAGGTGGTTGGAATGGCATTGGTGTCTCCGAGGCGCTAGGCGGACAAAATCTTCCGGAAGTCGTGGCAAGCGCCGTTCAGGAGATGCTCCACGGCGCCAATATGGCGTTGGGTCTGTGCCCCATGCTGACGGCCGGGGCCATCGAAGCCTTGGCGCATCATGGTAACGACGACCAAAAAACGATCTACCTCCCTAAATTGGTGGAGGGTACTTGGACCGGCACCATGAACCTGACAGAGCCCCAGGCCGGTTCGGATCTGTCGAAAGTTCGTACTAAAGCCGTCCCCGAAGGCAGTCATTACCGTATCAGCGGCCAGAAAATCTACATCACCTGGGGCGAGCACGACGCCGCCGAGAACATTATCCATCTGGTGCTGGCCCGTAAACCCGACGCGCCGGAAGGCAACAAAGGCATTTCGCTGTTTCTGGTGCCCAAATTCCTGGTCAACGGCGACGGCTCTCTGGGCGAGCAAAACGATGTTACCTGCGCCTCCATTGAACATAAACTGGGCATTCACGGCTCGCCCACTTGCACGCTGAGTTTTGGCGAAAACGGCGGTGCGATCGGCTACTTGGTCGGTGAAGAAGGTCGTGGCCTCAACCATATGTTCACCATGATGAACGAAGCGCGCCACAAGGTTGGCATTCAAGGCATTGGCGTTGCTGAGCGGGCCTGCCAGCACGCTTTTGCCTATGCGTTGGAGCGCACTCAGGGCCGCTCACCTAAAGCACGCGGTGGTAAGGATTGCTCAATCAGCGACCACCTTGACGTGCGCCGCATGCTGCTCTCCATGCGCGCGCGCACTGATGCGCTACGCGCGCTGGCACTGTACTGCGCCGCCGAACTGGATGCCGCTCGCCACGCGGAAAGTGGCGATACCCGCCAGTCTGCCCAGGCCCGTGCCGATATTTTGATTCCGGGGATCAAAAGCTTCTCTACCGATCAGGCGGTGGATATTGCCTCCATGGGCATTCAGGTACACGGCGGCATGGGCTACGTGGAAGAGACTGGCGCCGCCCAACTGCTGCGTGATGCCCGCATTGCGCCCATTTACGAAGGCACCAACGGTATTCAGGCGCTTGATTTAGCGGGGCGCAAGCTTCAGCGTGATAACGGCGAAGCACTCACCGCGCTCTTGCAAGAGGTGGCTGCGACGGTGGAGGAGCTCAACGCTGACCCTGCCCTGGCAGCATTGGGTAGCGGTTTGGCCGCCGGGCTTGACGATTTAAAAGCGGCCCAAGTCATTGTGCTGACAGAGGGTAAAGACCCCGATAGCGGTGCAGACGCTATTCAAGCTTACGCAACGCCGTTCTTGAATCTCGCAGGGCATGTGCTGTGCGCGTGGCAAATGGGCCAGGCTGCCCTGAGCGCCCGGGCCGCAATTCAAAACGGCAGCG
>JAIVHM010000143.1:0-1064 GCA_020201095.1 Halomonas sp.
GGTTAACCGCGAGCAAGGCAAATTGATGCTCGAAGCCGCCAAGGCGCGCGCCATTGAAGACGGCATTGCCGAACCTGACACGCGTCAACGTAACGGCACCTTGGTGGAAACCCTGGTAGAACTCGAAAAAGACGTGCGTTTGCTGGTGATGGGTAAACGTGGCGAAACCGCTGACCAAGCCAGCGGGCACCTGGGCTCAAACCTTGAGCGCGTAGTGCGCGAGATGCATCGGCCGATCCTAATGGTGCCGCGAGGCGGCTTCAAAACCCCTGAAAAGGTGATGATGGCGTTCGACGGTAGCAAAACGGCGCGCAAGGGTATTGAAATGCTCGCCAAAAGCCCGTTATTTAACGGCATTGCCTGTCACGTCGTCATCGTTGGCGCCGATACCGGCGAACATAGCTCGCAACAGGAGTGGGCGTTAACCACGCTGCGCGAAGCGGGCCATGAAGCCGAAGGGGCAATCCGTGCCGGTGAAGTGGAAGCAACGCTTCACAGCTATGCAACCGACAATGACATCGACATGATGATCATGGGCGCCTACGGCCATTCGCGTATACGTCACCTGCTGGTGGGCAGCACGACCACCGACATGCTGCGTAAGAGCAAAATACCCGTCCTGATACTGCGTTAAGCGCTTAAAAGCCGGCCTTTCTCTTGAAGGGTCGGTTTGCGCGCGCACGTTCTTATCGTATTGATCTTGAGATCCAAACTATCTTGACGCGAGAAACGCTGGAAAAATGCCAAGTTTGGCTCTACCTGACGGCGATTATTGCTGGTTTTGGTATTGGCGCTCGATGGGAAGCGGTTCAAGTGTGGGAAGTTGCCCTCTGGCCGCTGCTTGGCGTGTTGCTGTATGCGACGTTTACCCAAGTACCGCTTTTGCATATATCGCAAGCATTTAAAGACCGACGCTTTATGAGCGCGCTGGCGTTGGGCAACTTTATTATCATGCCGCTGGTCGTGTGGGGATTAGCCACGCTGTTTGGGTTAGAGGGCGCTGTGCTGCTCGGCGTTCTACTGGTGTTGTTGGTGCCCTGCACCGACTGGTTCATCAGCTTTAC
>JAIVHM010000143.1:1100-2093 GCA_020201095.1 Halomonas sp.
GGCCGGACGCTGGTGTTCAGCCTCGGCACCCGCAATTCTTTTGTGGTGCTCCCGCTAGCGATTGCGTTGCCCGATATCTGGGCAGCAGCGGTGGTGGTCATTGTCCTGCAGTCACTGGTCGAACTACTGGGCATGGTGGCGTACCTCGCCTGGGTGCCGCGGTTGGTAAAACCGCCGCGGTAAAGGCATGTCAGTCGCATGACGGTTGGGGCAGAAATACCGAAGGCTTGCCCGTATAAGTCAGCATTAAACGGTGCATGGCACGGGTACAGGCTACGTAAAGCAGGTTACGCTCCATATCGGTGGCATAGTTTTTTTCGCTGACGTCCGGCACGATCACCCTGTCAAACTCTAGACCTTTAGCCATATGGGCCGTGCAAATAATAATGCCCTGTCCAAAGGCGGTGCTTTTTTCGCTTAACAGCTGCAGACGCTTGAAGTCCCCCTCCAGAGCGTCAAATATCTTGCGTGCTTGTTTCTGGGTCTTGCACACAATGCCCAGCGTATTGTGCTCGGATTGCGTAAATGATGTTGCCATGTCGGCGATCGCGGCGATTTCTTGCTGCCGGTTACGGTAGTGCTCGACCCGGGGCGGTTCGCCGTGGCGCTCGATGGCTTCAAGGTCAGGGTTGTAGGCGATCTGCTGGGCAAAATGAGTGATTTCGATGCTGGAGCGGTAACTCTTGTTGAGGGTAACGCACATGGCCTGGCGTAGTACCTGGCGAATCTCTTCCGACTTGGAGGCGCTATAAGGATTCACCGCCTGGTAAGCATCGCCCAGAATGGTTTTTTTGCACGGGAATAGCCGCCCGATAACCGCGTACTGAACTGGCGTATAATCCTGCATTTCATCAATCAGCAAATGCTTGACGTTACGCCACGAGGACTGGACGCCTTCCAGGCGCATTTTCAGGTAGATCAACGGGAACACGTCGGCGTATTCCAGCCGCCCACGCGAGGCGGTTTTGAACATCTCGGGCTGCTCAAGCCAAT
>JAIVHM010000226.1 GCA_020201095.1 Halomonas sp.
CATGCTGACATGGTCTCGATGGCGCGGCCGTTTCTCGCCGACCCGGAATGGGTACGCAAGGCCGAAGCGGGTCTGGCCAACGAGATCAATACCTGTATCGCCTGCAATCAGGCCTGCCTGGATCACACCTTTGCGGGCAAGCTCACCTCGTGTCTAGTGAATCCCCGCGCCTGTCACGAAACCGAACTGACGCTTGAGCCTGCCCGCACGAAGAAGCGAGTCGCGGTGGTCGGCGGCGGTCCGGCAGGTTTGGCCACGGCGGTAGCTGCCGCGAGTCGCGGGCATGAGGTCGTGCTGTTTGAACGTCGCGGCGAGCTTGGCGGGCAATTCAATTACGCCCGCAAGATTCCCGGTAAAGAAGAGTTTAACGAAACGCTGCGTTACTACCGCGTGATGCTTGACAAGAATGCCGTGGAGGTTCGCTTGAACACTAACGCCACGGTCGACGCGCTAGCAGACTTTGATGATGTGGTGATTGCCACCGGCGTCATGCCCCGTGAACTGACGCTGCCCGGTGCCGATCATCCCAAGGTGCTGAGCTATGCCGAAGCGATTAAACACCCCGAGCGCGTTGGCCCGACGGTGGCGGTGATAGGCGCGGGCGGTATCGGCTTTGATGTGTCTGAGTTGCTGGCCCATCAGGGGCATCCGACACTTGATCTGGCCGCATGGTGTGAGGAATGGGGGGTGGATCTTTCGATGGCTGAGCGGGGCGGCTTGAAAGCGCCCGCACCGCCGGCGTCGCCAAGAGAGATCGTCATGCTGCAGCGTAAAACCTCCAAGCCGGGTAAATACCTGGGCAAGACCACCGGCTGGGTGCATCGCGCGTCGCTCAAACAGCGCGGCGTCAAAACCCTCACCGGCTGTGAATATCTAAAGATCGACGACGATGGCCTGCATATCCGCCAAGAAGGCCAGGATCAGGTGCTCGACGTGGCTTCCATCGTGGTTTGCGCTGGCCAGGAATCGGTGCGCGACCTGATCGCGCCGCTGGAGCAGGCAGGTCTCAGCGTTCATGTGATTGGCGGCGCCGATGAGGCCGCTGAGCTGGATGCCAAGCGCGCCATTGACCAGGGAACCCGGCTGGCCGCTTCCTTATAGCACCAAAATGGCGATAGACTGATGTGACACCTAGTTATAAAGTCTAACGAGTCGCTAACGGTGTGGGTGGCACCCAGCCCACGCCGCAAGACCGTCAGATAAAAAAGGACGACCCACAAGGACTAGCCACAAGGACTATCGCCATGACCTCGGAGTGTACCCCACGATTTTTGGCCAGTGATAACACCTCTGGTATTTGCCCGGAAGCCATGGAGTATTTGCTACAAGCCAATCAAGCCGATGACCTCGCTTACGGCAACGACCGCTGGACAGCCCGTGCCGCCGATCGTTTTCGCGATATGTTCGACTTCGATTGCGACGTGTTTTTTGTCTTCAACGGCACCGCTGCCAATTCACTGGCGCTTTCCGCGATGGGGCGTAGCTACCACAGTGTGATCTGTCATGAGCTGGCCCACATTGAAACCGACGAATGCGGTGGCCCTGAGTTTTTTTCCAACGGTGCCAAGCTGCTGACATCGCCAGGTGCCAACGGCAAGCTGACGCCGGAAGGCATTGAAGCGCTGGTCACCAAACGCAGCGATATCCACTACCCCAAACCCAAGGTCGTTTCGCTCACCCAGGCCACGGAAGTCGGCACGGTCTATTCCCGGGAGGAACTGCTGGCGATTCGTGCCATGGCGGATAAGTACGACCTGCGCCTGCACATGGACGGCGCCCGCTTTGCCAACGCCTGCGCCAGCTTGAACGCCACCCCGGCCGAGTTGACCTGGCAGGTGGGCGTCGACGCGCTATGCTTTTCGGGTACCAAAAACGGCTTAGCGTTTGGTGAAGCCATTCTGTTTTTCAACCGTGAGCTGGCCGAGGATTTCTCTTACCGCTGCAAGCAGGCAGGCCAACTGGCGTCTAAAATGCGCTTTGTTTCCGCGCCTTGGCTTGGGCTGCTGGAAAGTGGTGCCTGGCTAACCAACGCCCAGCATGCCAATGCCATGGCACGCTATCTGTCAGACGGCCTGCAGGCGTTACCCGGCGTTTCGCTGATGTTTCCGACCCAGGCCAACAGCGTCTTCGTTGAATTACCGCCCCGTGCCATCGAAGCGTTGAAAGCCAGAGATTGGACCTTCTATACCTTTATTGGCGCTGGCGGCGCGCGATTTGTCTGCGCCTGGAACACCACCGTTGAATTGCTCGACCAGCTGCTGGCAGATATTCAGGACGTGCTCGAGTAAGCCAACAACTGACCTACTTACCTAGCGCCGCCGTTCTGGCGGCGCTGTGCGTTGGGCCTGTCAACGCAACTAATCTTCCTCTCTTACGCTCATATTATTAACGCCTCAGCGTTGAAGTTTGAGTCATCACATTTTGCTAATGCTGACTATGCTGATAAGCGACACCTTGCTTGGCACATCGCGCTGATGTTGATTGCCTGGGGGATGGGCTACAGGAGAGTTCCATGAGCATCTTTGATCACGTTCAAGACCGTTTTGCCCGCGTTCAACAAGAAGACATGAGCCTTGAGGAGTACCTGGCGCTCTGTCGCCGCGACCCCAAGGTTTACGCCAGCGCGGCCGAGCGCATGCTGGAAGCCATTGGTGAGCCTGAGGTCATCGACACCGCCAAGGACTCGCGTCTCTCGCGCATTTTTTCCAATAAAGTCATTCGGCGCTACCCCGCGTTTGCCGAGTTTCACGGCATGGAAGAGGCCATTGAACAGATCGTGGCCTATTTCCGTCATGCCTCCCAAGGGCTTGAAGAGCGCAAACAGATTCTGTACCTGCTGGGGCCGGTAGGCGGCGGTAAATCGTCCCTGGCGGAGCGCCTCAAACTGTTGATGGAACGGATTCCCTTCTACGCCATTAAAGATTCGCCGGTGTACGAATCACCGCTGGGTCTTTTCTCGCCGGAAGAAGACGGCGAACTGCTCGAAAAAGAGTACGGCATTCCCCAACGCTATCTCAGAAGCGTGATGTCGCCCTGGGCAGCCAAGCGCTTGAAAGAATACGGCGGCGATATCTCCCAGTTCCGGGTCGTGCGTTTATACCCGTCAAGGCTTAACCAGATCGCTATCTCTAAAACCGAGCCCGGCGATGAGAATAACCAGGACATTTCGTCTCTGGTCGGCAAGGTCGACATTCGCCAACTGGAACTCTATTCCCAGGATGACCCGGATGCCTACAGCTTTTCCGGTGGCCTGTGCCGCGCCAACCAGGGATTGATGGAATTCGTCGAGATGTTCAAGGCGCCCATCAAGGTGCTGCACCCGCTGCTAACCGCCACCCAGGAAGGCAATTACAATCCCACCGAAGGCATGGGGGCGATTCCCTTCGATGGCGTCATCCTGGCTCACTCCAACGAATCCGAGTGGCAGGCGTTCCGCAATAACCGCAACAACGAGGCGTTTCTTGACCGGGTATATATCGTCAAGGTGCCTTACTGCCTGCGGGTGACCGAAGAAATCAAGATTTACCAGAAGCTGCTGGAAGACTCGTCGCTTAACGCCGCGCCCTGCGCGCCGGATACGCTGCGCATGCTGGCGCAATTCTCGGTGCTTTCACGGCTGAAAGTGCCCGAAAACTCGAGCATCTATTCGAAGATGCGCGTCTACGACGGCGAAAACCTCAAGGATACCGACCCGCGCGCCAAGTCGATGCAGGAATACCGCGACGCCGCCGGGGTGGATGAAGGCATGCAGGGGCTATCGACCCGCTTTGCCTTCAAGATTCTCTCTAAGGTGTTCAACTTTGACGGCACGGAAACAGCGGCTAACCCCGTGCATTTGCTCTACGTGCTGGAGCAGGCACTCGAGCGCGAACAGTTGCCGTCGGAAGTGTTCGAGCGCTACATCGGCTTTATTAAGGAGTTTCTGGCCCCCCGCTACGTCGAGTTTATCGGCAAGGAAATCCAGACCGCTTACCTCGAGTCCTACAGCGAGTACGGGCAGAATATTTTTGACCGCTATGTCACCTATGCGGACTTCTGGATTCAAGATCAGGAATACCGCGACCCCGAAACCGGTGAGCTGCTCAACCGCCAGTCACTCAATGAAGAACTGGAAAAAATTGAGAAACCGGCGGGTATCTCCAACCCCAAAGACTTCCGCCATGAAGTGGTCAACTTTGTGCTGCGCGCCCGCGCGCAAAATAACGGCATGAACCCAAGCTGGCAGTCTTACGAAAAGCTCAAAGGCGTGATCGAACACAAGATGTTTGCTAACACCGAAGAACTGCTGCCGGTGATCTCGTTCAATGCCAAGGCCTCGAAGTCGGATCAGAAAAAGCACGAAGACTTTGTCGCGCGGATGGTGGACCGTGGCTACACCGAAAAACAAGTGCGGCTACTCTCCGAGTGGTACCTGCGCGTACGCAAGTCCCAGTAGCGGATGCGCTTAAAAAGGAGGTCACATGACCTACTTCATCGATCGCAGGCCCAATGCCAAGCACAAGAGCGCGGTCAATCGTCAGCGCTTCCTGGAGCGCTACCGCAAGCATATCAAGCGTTCCGTGGAAGAGGCCGTCAACCGTCGCTCGATCACCGACATGGAGCGGGGCGAGAAGGTATCGATCCCCACCAAGGATATTTCCGAGCCGGTGTTTCAGCACGGCCCAGGTG
>JAIVHM010000062.1 GCA_020201095.1 Halomonas sp.
CAGGCAGGCTAACGCCTTCGGCTACATTGCCGGTGGCATCGCGGTGGGCGTGAAACAGGCCGAGTGCCGCCATGTTGGGCAGTTTTAATGGACCTGAACGCTCGGCGGTATTGGCGTCGCCACGGGCGCAGGCGGCGGCAATATGGCCCAGGGTGTCAGACCCCTGGTCGCCGAAAGTGTCGGCATCCGGTGCACTGCCGATACCAAACGAATCGAGGACAACAACAATCGCACGGCGCATCAGGCTTCTCCTCGGAAGGTGTCTTGAAGTAGCGTGTCGGCGGTCGCGGGGGCGTCACCCAAGGTGAAGGCAGCGCGAAGCTGGGCGGCGGCAAGGGCAGCGGCGTCTTCGCTTTTGGCGTGAACCATGGCGATGGGGCGCTGGCTATCGACGTGCTCACCGATTTCGACGATGTCGCTGAAGCCGACGCTGTGGTCGACGCTTGCATCATTACGCAGGCGACCTCCACCGAGCTCCACCACGCTCATGCCGACGGCGCGGGTATCAATGCGCTGGACAATTTTACGTACATCGCCTGTTTGCTCGGCATATACGGGCTGGATTACAGGCGCAGTGGCTAGATAGTGATCCGAGCGCTCCATGAAGTCGGCAGGGCCGCCCAGCTCGCTCACCATGCGGGCAAAGACCTCGGCGGCCGCACCGGATGTGAGGGCTTTTTCAAGCTTGGTTAGCGCTTCCTCGCGGTTGGCGACCAGCTTGCCCGCCATCAGCATTTCCACCGCCAGTTCGCGGGTCACCTGCATCACCCGGCTGTTGGAGCGTTCACCGCGCAACAGCGCCAGGGTTTCGACGATTTCGACCGCATTACCGGCGCAGGGGGCCAGCGGCTGGCTCATATCAGTGAGCAGGGCGGTAGTCGGCGTGCCTGCCTGGGTTGCTACGTTGGCGATGCTCTTGGCAAGCTCTCGGGATTTTTCCGGCGTGGGCATGAAGGCGCCGCTGCCGACTTTGACATCCATGACCAGCGCATCCAGACCGGAGGCCAGTTTTTTGCCCAGGATGGAAGCGGTGATCAGTGGGATGGATTCCACTGTGGCCGTCACGTCGCGCACGCCATAGATGCGTTTATCCGCCGGTGCCAGGTTGCCGGTCTGGCCGATAATCGCCACGCCAGTGGTTTTGACCACGTCACGAAAACGATCAGGCTCGGGGTAGGGGTCGTAGCCAGGGATCGACTCAAGCTTGTCCAGTGTGCCGCCGGTGTGGCCCAGGCCGCGGCCGGAAATCATCGGCACGAAAGCGCCGCAGGCGGCGACCCAGGGGCCAAGTACCAGGGAAACCAGGTCACCCACGCCGCCGGTAGAGTGTTTGTCGACGATCGGGCCAGGCAGATTGAGCGAATCCCACTGCATCACATGACCCGAGTCACGGGTTGCCGTGGTCAGCGCCACGACTTCCTCGCGGCTCATGCCGTTCAAAAACACCGCCATGGTAAAGGCGCCAATCTGGGCATCGCTGATGCGGTCGTCAGCAATGCTCTGTACAAAGGCCTTGATTTCCGCTGCCGGCAACGGTTGGTTATCGCGCTTAAGACGAATCAATTCTTGCGGGAGCATATTAGTAGCCTCCGTCAGTACGCGAGAGCGATGCGGTCTGTGGGTTGCCACTCAGGGTGTTCAGCAAGTCCCCCAGCAGGCTGGAGGCACCAAACCGGAAGTGGCGCGGCGAGACCCACTGGTCACCCATAATATTAGCGGCGAGAGCCAGGTATTCAGCAGCCTCTTCGGTCGTCTTGACGCCGCCCGCTGCCTTGAACCCCACATCCTTGCCGCTTTCCTTGATGGCCTGGAGCATGATTTCGGCGGATTCCAGCGTTGCGTTGACCGCCACCTTACCGGTTGAGGTCTTGATAAAGTCGGCGCCGCCTTCAATAGCCAGTTCGCTGGCCCGCTTGATAAGCGCAGGCTCTTTAAGCTCGCCGGCTTCAATGATAACTTTCAACAGCGCCTGGCCGCCGCAGGCCGCATGACACATTTCCACCAACTCACGGCCGGTATCTTCGTCGCCCGCCATGAGAGCGCGATAGGGAAAAACGACATCAACCTCGTCTGCCCCGGACGCAACGGCTTCGCGGGTCTCACGGGCGGCACCCATGATGTCGTCACCGCCATGGGGGAAGTTGGTGACCGTGGCAATTTTGACGTCACCATTGAGTTCGTGGGCGGTGAGGGCGCGACGCGCGGTCACGACAAACTGGGGGTAGACGCATACCGCTGCCGGGTAGCCAAAGGGCGTTTTCGCCTTTTTGCACAGTGATTCGGTGGATGCGTCGGTGTCGGTATCATTGAGACTGGTCAAGTCCATCAATGAAAGCGCCTGGCGCGCGGCAAGGGTCATGTTAATCGAAGCGGTCATGGACATCTCGCACAGTGTTAGGTTTAAGAAGGACTGAAAAAAACGGGCACTACCGTATATGACAGCAGCGCCCGCGTAATCGTTGAAGGTTACGTTAAGAAGCAACGCTGCCCAAGGCGATAAAGAAGCCTGCGATAGACGCCGACATCAGGTTAGACAAGGTACCGGCCAATACCGCCTTGACGCCAAAGCGGGCGATTTCCTTGCGGCGAGTGGGCGCAATACTGCCCAAACCGCCCAGCAAAATGGCAATAGAGGACAAATTCGCGAAGCCACACAAGGCAAACGAAAGGATGGCCATGGTGTGCCCGCTCATTGCCTGGCCTGTGGCCTCAACCATTTGCTCACCCTCAATATAGGGCGCGAGGTTGATGTAGGCGACAAACTCATTGACCACCAATTTTTGACCGATGAAAGAACCGGCCAAGGTCGCTTCTTCCCAGGGAACACCAAGCAAAAACGCCAGTGGGGCAAACAACCAGCCCAGAATCCACTCAAGGCTCAGCGATTCGAAGCCAACCCAGCCGCCGACGCCGCCAAGAATACCGTTGATCAAGGCGATCAGCGCAATGAAGGCGAGCAGCATCGCCCGCATAATCAGTTTAGCAAACAGCAGGCCACCGGGGGCTGCCATAAAGGAGGCTGCGACCAGGTATTCCATGGGAATGCCCAGCGCGGCGTAGCCTGCCAGGACGGAACCTGCCACCGACGCCAAGCCGCCACACATCACGGCAAATAGCTGAGACGGTGTCATCCTGGCAATGAACGGACGCACTACCAACGGCGCCTCAGTCTGACCAACGAAGATGTTTGCCGTGGCGGAAAGCGACTCGGTACGCGAGGTGCCCAGTGCTTTCTGCAGGGCGCCGCCCAAGATGCGGATGACCCACTGCATGATGCCAAGGTAATAAAGCACCGCGATCAGCGAGGAGAAAAAGATGATGACCGGCAGGACTTTAATAGCAAAAATAAAGCCGACTTCGTCTGCGTTGGCCAGGTCGCCAAACAGGAAGCTGATACCGTCATCGGCGTATACTAGGATCTGGCTAACGCCGGCCGAAATAGCCTGTAGTACGCTTTGGCCGAAAGGCACATAAAGTACAAAAGCGCCAATACCTGCTTGAATGCCGAAGGCACCCAGGACCGTACGTAAGCGAATCGACTTGCGATCGTAAGAAAAGATCAGGGCGATGGTCACTAGGGTGACCATGCCGACCAAGCTCATCAGGAGTGTCATAAAAAGATCCTTCGCGTGGGCCGGGTGCGTGTTACAGCAGGTTGAGCTTCACAGTGTAAATCATCGCGTTCTGATAGTTGTTAGGCGTGCCTAGCTTTTCATCAGAATAGCGGTACTGAATGCCGGTAGTGACCAGCTCGGTGGGGTGCCACCAGAGGCTGACTGCACCGTTGGTGCCGACGCTGTTGGCTTTCGACTCAGGAGGCTGATAGTTCTGCTCCAGATATTCGTCGTCGCGGCCAAAGGTCTGCTCGTGCCAGTTGGTCACGCCAAAGTCCTGACCAAAGGCGCTGAAATCGTAACCGGCGACCCAGCCCGCCATAAAGCCGTTAGAACCGGTGTAGCTGTTACTTTGCACCCGCGCCGCGCCGATAAATGGCTTAATCCACAGACCGTTATCAAAGGTGGTGCGATAACCCAGGCCGAGGATTTGATCCTGCTCGCGGCTATTAAAGCCATAGTCGCGAAAATCGTACAAATGGGCATAAATCGACAGTGGGCTGTCGCCCAGATAAATGTGCGAGGTGATCTTACCGGCGGTGCGGAAGTTATCGGTGCCGCCGCTTTCTTCATCAAACTGGTCGTTGGTCGGGTTCTCGAAATCAAAAAAGCCGTAGAACTCGCCCCATTCGTAGCCCAGGCCGCCTTCAATTTCGAGAAACATGAAGTCGCTCTTGGCAGCATTGTTGGCAGTGCGGTCTTCGGTGCCGTCAGACCAGTCCAGATAGTTGACCGAAACATTGGCAAATGACCAAATCGGGTCGAAGGTGTCAGCGTTAGCGGTACTGGCCATCAACACGCCAGCGCCAAGCGCGGCGAGAGACGCGCGTGATGGAATAGCAGTAGTAAAATGTGTACGAGCAGTCATGGTAGCCTCAACAGGTTTGTTAGTTGCAGTTTTGATCCGCCTCGACGACGGACGTGAGGGCTGGCGTTGACCCGTGTCAGCGGGCTTCTTAAGTTGTAATGTTAAAATTATAACATTTAGTGTTATTTTTCTAACGCCATTTTGCAATTTTTATCACGTCAATGGTCATTGAATGGAAAACGACTGACATGAATTTCAAGAATCGTTGGTTTAATGGCAATTCCCGGAGTGCTCGCTCAGCATGGGGGCTCAGCGAGAAGGATAAGAGCTCTCAGTGAACAAGGGTGAAAGCCCCTGCGATAACCCAGGCCCATTCAACGACAACAGGCCGTTACCAGGAGAAGCTGTCAATGAAAGACCGAAGCGCATTGCGCTTGGCAACGTTGCAGGAAGCGCTCGCCAGCGGCGGGACGCTGCATTTGCGCGATGCGGCAGAGTTATGCGGTGTGTCCGAAATGACTGTCACACCGGTGTATGACCTGAGCGAGCAAGAGGCAAGCCACTACCAGGCGAAAAGGCGCCTGTGCCAACGTGCTCAACGTTTCATAGAAGACGGCGATACGCTGTTTGTCGACTGTGGCTCTACATTGATGCCGCTAATGAATCAGCTGAGTGGTTATCAGGAACTGACGGTGATTACTTATGCCCTCAACATCGCGAATGCTGTCGCACCCTTGCCGAACGTGCGACTGGTGTTGCTGGGTGGCCTGTTTTATCCGGCGTCGCAGACTTTTGCCAGTGACACCATGGCCGAGTCCATCGAGCGGTTGGGTATTAACAAGGCGTTTATTTCGGCGGCGGGCGTCGATGTGCAGCGTGGGGTGAGTTGCTTTCATTTTCATGAGGTGCTGCCCAAACAGGCGGCGATGGCGGCTGCCACTCAGCGTCTTTTGGTCGTCGATGCCAGTAAATTCGGCGTGGTGCGGCCAGCCTATTTTGCCTCGGTAAGTGAGTTTGATGTGGTGGTCACCGATGATGAGAGCGCACCCGGTATGCTCCATGAACACAGCCCCTTGACGACGATCACGGCCCCTTAGCTAAATTTTCATTAAATCAGCCAAGTTACCTTTAAGCTACTGACCATTCGTGGCAAAATTTAACGCGTCTACCTGCGGCAAATGGTCTCTTCTCATCTGCGTCATTGATGCGAGAATAGCCATCGCCTGCGGTAATTGTGTTTGGTGTTAGCCTGCCAAACGATCCTCTCTCGCGATTTGACGTCGACGTTAAGCAGTTGCTTATCGGCTGCGTTTGCTCAAGAGACTTTGTTAGCTCGCTACTTAGCAGCTTGTTTACAATGTTTGCCTCCCAGCCCTGACGAGGTCGTAACATGAGAAAAAACCTCTACGCCAAAGCGGCAGGTCTTCTACTGTTGCTTTCTTTATTTTTACTGCTGGGTGGTTGTAGCTCGGCGTTGATGGACCCGAAGGGTCAAATCGGCGTCGAGCAACGCACCCTGATTCTGACAGCCTTTGGCATCATGCAGATCGTCGTGCTTCCCGTCATCGGGATGACGCTGTTCTTCGCATGGCGTTATCGTCGTGGTAATCACAACGCCGCTTACACGCCTGATTGGGCACACAATACCTGGGTTGAAGTGGTGGTGTGGCTGATTCCATGCGTTATTGTCCTCTTCCTTGCCGGGTTGACATGGTACACCTCAAACAGTCTGGATCCGCACAAACCGATTGCTGAGGAAGGTGAGGAAACGCTTGAAATTCAGGTGGTAGCAATGGACTGGAAGTGGCTGTTCATCTACCCCGAGCAAGGTGTTGCATCGGTCAATGAGTTGGCTTTCCCGACTGATACGCCAGTACGTTTCCGAGTCAGTTCTGCTTCAGTGATGAATTCGTTCTTTATTCCTGACCTTGGCAGCCAGATTTACGGCATGGCCGGCATGGATAACGACGTTCATCTGATTGCTGATGAAGAGGGTGTTTATCCAGGCCGATCCACTAACTATAGCGGCTTTGGCTACTCGGGTATGACCTTTAACGCCCATGCCACGTCGGAAGAAGGCTTTGATGAGTGGATTAGCGAAGTGAGCGAGTCCTCAAACTCGATCAGTTTCGAAGATGGCTATCGCGAGTTGTTAAAGCCAAGCCGTAACCATCCGGTCGAGTACTTCTCTGAAGTATCGCCGACCCTTTATGACGACATTCTCAACAATTATCACAACGGTGAGCCAGTTGAGGTGCTTCCTAATGAGACCGGATACAAACATGCCAGTAGTGATCATCAAGAGCAGGACGGCGATATGGCGATGAACGCGGAGGCAGCGGAGTAGACTATGTTTGGAAAACTCGGTTTAGACTCGATTCCGTTTTATGATCCCATCATCGTCACGATGATGATAATGACTGTTATAGGCGGAACGGCACTGGTAGCGGGGATTACCTACTTTCGCAAGTGGGGCTACCTGTGGAATGAGTGGGTGACGTCGGTCGACCACAAGAAAATCGGCATCATGTACTTCATTGTGGCACTGGTGATGCTGATCCGCGGTATTGGTGAAGCGCTGATGATGCGTTTGCAGTTGGCGATTGCTTCTGGCGGGTCAGAAGGCTTCCTGCCGCCGGAGCACTACGACCAGCTGTTCACGACCCATGGCGTGATCATGATCTTCTTTGTGGCCATGCCTATGGTCATTGGTTTGATGAACCTGATTGTGCCGCTTCAGATTGGTGCGCGCGATGTCGCCTACCCGTTCCTGAACAATCTTAGCTTCTGGCTGTTTGTATCAGGCGCGATGATTGTCAATCTATCGCTATTTATAGGTGAGTTTGGTACGACCGGCTGGCTGGCCTATGCGCCCTTATCGGGGATTGAATACAGTCCTGGGGTCGGGGTTGATTACTGGATATGGGCGTTGCAGATATCCGGGGTCGGGACCACGTTGACGGGGATTAACTTCTTCGTGACGATCCTGAAAATGCGTGCGCCGGGCATGAAGCTGTTCCGCATGCCGATCTTTACGTGGACCTCGCTGTGCGCCAACGTTCTGATCATCGCGTCGTTCCCGATTCTGACCGCGACGATAGCACTGCTGACGCTTGATCGTTACATGGGGATGAACTTCTTCACCAACGATCTTGGTGGCAATGTGATGATGTACGTTAACCTCATCTGGGCCTGGGGCCATCCTGAGGTGTACATCTTGATTCTGCCGGCATTTGGGGTATTTTCTGAAGTCGTAGCCACTTACAGTCGTAAGCGACTCTTTGGCTATACAACCATGGTATGGGCGACCGTCGCGATCACACTGCTGTCCTTTGTGGTGTGGTTGCACCACTTCTTCACCATGGGGGCGGGTGCCAACGTCAATGCCTTCTTCGGCATCATGACGATGATCATCGCCGTACCGACGGGTGTGAAGGTATTCAACTGGTTGTTCACCATGTACCGAGGCAGTATTGAGTTGTCAGTGCCCATGCTGTGGCTCATCGGTTTCATTATTGTCTTTAGTATCGGTGGTATGACCGGTGTGATGTTGTCGGTGCCAGCGGCCAACTTTGTGCTGCACAACAGCCTGTTCGTTATCGCCCACTTCCACAACGTGATTATCGGTGGTGTGGTGTTCGGCATGATGGCGGGCATGTACTACTGGTTCCCGAAAGCGTTTGGCTTCAAACTCGACGAGAAGTGGGGCAAGCGCAGCTTCTGGTGCTGGCTGATCGGCTTTCTTATGGCCTTCATGCCGCTCTATGTACTCAGCTTCGATGGGGCCGTACGTCGCATGTCGTCTTACGAACCCACTGAATGGCAGCCGATGATGATCGTCGCTTTAATCGGCGCATGTATTATTCTGCTGGGTATCTTATCAACACTGATCATGGTGGCGGTTAGCGTCAAGAACCGTCATAGCATGAAGTATGCTGACATGAGCGGTGATCCTTGGGATGGCCGTACGCTTGAGTGGGCAACCTCTTCACCTGCGCCGTTCTACAATTTCGCGCATCTGCCGAAAATCAGCGGTATCGATGATTTCTGGCGTCAGAAGCAAGAAGGGCGCGAGGCGATTGGCAATGGGCCCTATCAGGATATCCATATGCCGCGCAATACCATTGCGGGACCGTTGATCAGCCTGTTCTCGATGATCTTTGGCTTTGCGCTGGTATGGCACATCTGGTGGCTGGCGATTGTTGGTGGCATTGGTATGTTCGTCGCCTTCATCGCACGCGTCGCCAATGATGATATTGATTACTACGTGCCAGCCGCAGAAGTCGAACGTATTGAGACTAAGCACAAACAGCGCCTCGAAGAGTATCGGGAGTGGGTGAAGCGGCATCCCGAAGAAGCGTCTCATCTACAGGTCCGGATGCAGGGGTAACCATGGCGAGCGAAGCAGTAAGTAACCACGACGATCACGCGCATTCAGATGCGCATGATCACCACGATACCAGCAGCATCAAGGTGTTCGGTTTCTGGGTTTACCTGATGAGCGATTTGGTGATCTTCGGAACACTATTCGCCACATTCGCCGTGCTCCTTCGGGGCACGGCAGGTGGACCCGACGGCTCAGAGATCTTTGAGCAGCGCCTTTTTATCTGCCTTCTTTACCCTGGTCGGCACACACGGTCTGCACGTATTCTTCGGGCTGGTTTGGATCCTGGTGGTGCTCTATCAGTTGCGCACCAAGGGGCTGAACGATATGACGCGCCCGCGAATTATGTGCCTTAGCTTGTTCTGGCACTTTCTGGATATCGTGTGGATTTGTGTATTCTCATTCGTCTACCTGATGGGAGTTCTGTAATATGAGTGATTCACCCGCTTCACACGGCAGCGTAAAGTCGTATGTGATAGGGCTCATTCTGTCCATCGTGCTGACCATTATTCCCTTTACGGTGGTAATGACCGGCGCGCTGAGCATGAATGCCACCGTTTGGACGATCGTAATTACCGCCAGCGCCCAGATTCTGGTGCAGCTTGTCATGTTCATGCATATGGACACTAAGCAAGAGGGAGGCTGGAATTTCATGTCCTTCGTCTTCACCTTGATTATTCTCGGCCTGGTTGTTGGAGGTTCGTTGTGGATCATGCAGAACCTGCACCTCAATCTGCACATCGGGTAACGTTTATGGCAAAGATGGGCGATTATTTCGCCCTCACCAAACCGGGTATCATTGGTGGTAATACGATTTCGGTGATGGGCGGCTATTTTTTAGCCGCCCGCGGCGATTTTGATCTATTGCTATTTATGAGCGCGGTGGTGGGCCTGGCGCTGGTGATTGCGTCGGGCTGTGCCTTCAATAACGTGATCGATCGCGATATCGATGCGGTGATGAGCCGCACGCGTACACGGGCTCTGGTTCAGGGCCGCATCACGCCGTTTGCAGCCCTTTGCTTTGCTGCGTTACTGGGTATTGCTGGTTTCGCTGTGCTGGCACTGGGTACCAATGGCTTGACGGTTGCGCTGGCTGGCTTTGGCTATGCTATTTATGTCGGGGCCTATAGCCTTTACATGAAGCGTCACTCAGAGTACGGGACTTTGGTTGGTAGCCTTTCAGGTGCGGTACCGCCGGTAGTGGGTTACTGCGCCGTGACGAACCAACTGGACGCAGGCGCGCTCACGCTACTGTTGATTTTCTGTCTTTGGCAAATGCCGCATTCCTATGCGATTGCTATTTTCCGGATGGACGATTATCGCGCTGCCTCGATTCCGGTTCTGCCGGTCGTCCGTGGTATTGCCTCGGCTCGCCGCTATATCCTTGGCTACATTGTGGCGTTCATTGCGGCATCATTGGCATTGGCGCTGGCTGGCTATGCGGGTATTGGCTATCTGATCGTGGCATTGGTCATGGGAAGCTATTGGCTTTACCAAGCCGTGCAGGGCTATCACGGAAGTGATGATATCCGCTGGGCCAAGCGCGTGTTTGGCGTATCGATTCTGGCGATTACGGCGCTCAGTGTGGCCATGTCGCTGGATGCCAGCCTGCTGTCGTTACCTCCGTTGTTAGACCGTTGGTTATGAAGTACGTCAGAAATTAGGCAGGAGTGCAATGCTCCTGTCTATACTGTCTGTAAGCTCGATTCGGGTTTAATCGACTATCCCGTCGGTTAGAATAAAAAGGACAGTAGGAGACGTACCCATGTTGACCCACGTCTGGGGCTTAATGGCCCATCCTCAGCGCGAATGGAAACAGATGCACGACGAGTACGAAACGGTGTTTCACCTTTATGCTCATCACGTGTTGATTCTAAGCGCAGTACCCGTTGTTTGTTCCTTCATTGGCACCACGCAGTTTGGCTGGGGGCTCGGTGCCGAGCGCACCATTCAGTTGAATATGCTGGATGCCTTTTATGCGGGCATCGTGTTCTATTTGGTCATTCTCACGGCCGTGTTGTTCATGGGCAACGTTATCCACTGGATGGCCCAACGCTTTGTTGACACCCCCCCGAATCGTAGCCGTTGCGTCAAGTTTGCGGGTTACGTCGCGACCCCCATGCTGCTCAGCGGCATTGTGGCACTTTATCCCATCGTATGGCTCTGCCTGCTGGCCGGCGTGATTGGCCTTTGCTGGTCGGGTTACCTGCTTTACGTGGGGATACCTAACTTCCTGGATATCTCTAATGAGCAAGGGTTTATCGTTTCCAGCGCGACCTTGGCAATTGGGGTGCTGGTATTGGAGATGCTGCTAGCAGCGACGGTGCTGCTGTGGGGCTACGGTGAGCGGATAATTCTGAGTATTCTGCAATAGCCAGTGACGTCTTGCCTTGTTGATATTTTTAGCCATCAAATGCCTGCCGCCTCATCGTCAACGATCAGGCGGCAGCTTTGTTTTGCCGAGTCAGGCGAGCTGCTGACTGGCCTGGATGGCGGTAAGGGCAATAGTGTAAACGATATCATCGACCAGCGCGCCACGTGAGAGGTCGTTCACCGGCTTGTTCAAGCCTTGCAGCATGGGGCCAACGCTGACCACGCGAGCGCTACGCTGAACGGCTTTGTATGTCGTGTTGCCGGTATTGAGATCCGGGAATACGAACACCGTGGCCTTACCCGCTACTGGCGAGTCAGGCGCCTTCTGTTTGCCGACGCTTTCGATAGCGGCGGCGTCGTACTGAAGCGGCCCATCGATAGGCAGGTGCGGCGCGTGCTGCTTGGCAATGCGGGTCGCTTCGCGCACCTTGTCGACATCGGCGCCGGTACCGGAATCACCGGTAGAGTAGCTGATCATCGCGACGCGTGGCTCGATACCAAAGGCTTCGGCAGAACGGGCGCTCTGCAGGGCGATCTCGGCCAGGGTTTCAGCGTCCGGGTCGGGGTTCACTGCGCAATCCCCATAGACCACCACCTGCTCGGGCAGCAGCATGAAGAAGATCGACGAAACCTGGTTATATTCTGGCGCGGTTTTAATCAGTTGAAACGCCGGCCGTACGGTATTGGCCGTGGTGTGTACCGCCCCTGATACCAAACCATCGACTTCATCCAGCTGCAGCATCATGGTGCCGAGTACGACATTATCCTGAAGCTGGGCCTCGGCGGTTAGCTCGTTGAGCTTGCCGCGTCGGCGGTCCACCATGGGCGCGATGTAATGCGCACGGGTGCTTTCCGGGTCGATAATGGTCAGCTCGTCTGGCAGCGTCAGGCCACGGTTACGGGCGATGTTGTCAATGTCATCGCGGTTACCCAGCAGCACACAGTTGGCAATGCCGCGACGCTGGCAAATAATTGCTGCTTCGATGGTGCGTGGCTCGTCGCCTTCCGGCAGCACGATACGTTTCTTGGCGTGTTGAGCGAGCTTGACCAATTGGTGGCGAAACGCCGAAGGCGAAAGACGATGCGTATAGCCGCGACTGAGATGGGTTTTTAGCCATTCCAGGTCGATATGGGCAGCAACATAACGGGCGACCTGTTCGGCGCGCTCGAAATCGTCCATGGGAATTTCGCTGCTCAGCTGGCTCAAATTCTGGGCGGTGGTCAGGCTGTCGGTGTCGACCGCCAGCACCGGCAGGCCGGTTTTCAGCGCGGGTCGGCACATTTCAATCATGTTGTCGTTGGGCATAAAACCGTTGGTCAGCAGCACGCCTGCCAACCGGGTGCCGTTCATGGTGGCAAGGGCAGAGGCCAGTATCACTTCGTCTCGGTCGCCGGAGGCCACTACCAGGCTGCCCGGTGTGAAAATATGCAGCGCATTGGCGGCGCTGCGGGCGCAAAGGCTGGTGGAAAGCACCCGACGGTTGACGGCCTCGCCCTCGTTTAGCAACTTGGCATTCAACGCCCGGGCGACATCCAACGTGCGCGGTGCGCTTAGCGCATTGCTGTAGGGAACAACCCCAATCAGGTGAAATTTATCAGTCGCCAGAGCAGGGGAATACTGCCGGAGTTCAGCAAGTACCGACTCTTCCAACTGAGGTTTGAAGGTGCCCGGCGCTGCAGAAAGACTATCTTCATGAGCATAAGGCAAGTTTTTCATACGCATCAAAATGCCGCCCAGGGTGCGGCTTGAGCTGACACCGCCGAAGCTCCGGGCGTGCATATCCAGCTCTTCGGCGAGCCGCTGCGGGTCATCCAGATCACCGGTGCCGACCAGAATGATCCGTGCATTGAGAGCGTGGGCGAGCTGAGCATTGGTTTGGGTGGCATAGGTAGTGTGCTGGGTAGGTACCACCCCTTCAACGACCACCAGGTCCAGTGCGCTGCCGTCGCGATAAGCCTGTTGGGTGACCTGGTCGTAGAGCTCGATGACGTTCTCCATCAGCTCATCGGTCTGGTTGTCGCGCAGCAGGCGCTCCAGACGGGTCTGGGAAATTGGCGAGGGCGGACGCTGGTTCAGCGACCGGGAAACCAGCGCCGTTGAGCGGTCAAGCCCCGGACCGTTCAGCTCGTTCTGCATGAACGGTTTTAGAAAGCCCGCCTTGAGGCCAATAGTATCCAGCGCCTGAATGAGGCCCAAGCAGGCGGAGGTTAACCCGGCCCCTTCGCTGGTAGGTACCAGTAAAATGGCCTGGGGAGCGTCTGCGGGGGTACTCATGCGCGGGTCTCCAAACAGTGGCGGTGAGCGGTGAGTTTTCGCCGATGCCGCCGGTAAAGATCACCCCGTCAAGCTGGGGCAGTGCACAAGACAGCGCGGCCAGTGACTTGGCGATGCGGTAGCCAAATACCTCCAGCGCCAGGGTAGCGCCTGTATGGCCTTCCGCGGCGGCGTCTTCTATTTCACGCATATCATTGGTCAGGCTCGAAAGGCCCAGTAGCCCGCTTTGTTTGTTCAGTACCTGGTCGATCTCGTCCAGCGACCAGCCAAGCTGACGATGCAGGTGGGCGTGAAGGCCAGGGTCAACATCGCCGCTGCGGGTCCCCATCACTAGGCCTTCAAGTGGTGTTAAGCCCATGCTGGTGTCCAGGCTTTGATTTTGCCACACGGCGCTGGTCGAGCAGCCGTTACCCAGGTGCGCGGTCAACCAGCCGCCGGCACCCCGGTCGCTCAGCTCGCCGGCGCGCTGGCTAACGAAGGCATGGCTGGTGCCGTGAAAACCGTAGCGGCGAATGCCATGCTCGGTATAAAGCGCTTCAGGCAGTGCATAGCGGTAGGCGCGCGGCGGCAGGGTTTGATGAAAGGCGGTATCAAACACGGCGACCTGGGGAAGCGAGGGAAATACCTTTTGAGTGGCGGCAATACCGGTCAGGTTAGCCGGGTTATGCAGAGGCGCCAGAGCAGCGGTTCTTTCAATGGCGGCGACTACCTGCTCATCAATCAGAGCAGCTTTTGTGAAATGCTCCCCGCCATGGACGATGCGGTGGCCCACCGCAGACGGTAGTCGGCCTTCCAGACTGTCTAGAATGGCACTTATTGCTTCGGCATGGTCAGCGTCAGGCAGTGATTTGATAAAACGCTCACTGGCACTATCGTTACCCTTTAGCTGTGCATCAGCACTGCCCAGGCGCTCGGCAATACCGTCAAGACGTGCCGCCTTTGGGTCGGCATCAATCAACGCGTATTTAATGGAAGAGGAACCGCAGTTAATGACCAGTACCGATGCGTTCATAGGGGCCTTCTGTCGATAGAGAGACAAGGTAGTTAGTTAGACGTTAGTATAACATGTGGAAAGGTTGACGGTCAGTGCGCCTATGTCGTTAGCCTTCTAGCTAGTGCCCATCCAGAAACACGCCTTTTCAGCCAGTTCAGCGAATTTCCAGTAGTAGGCGTTGAGCTGAGCGCCTTCAAGAAGCACAAGGCGCTTCACTATTGACGGATTTGGCCATCA
>JAIVHM010000227.1 GCA_020201095.1 Halomonas sp.
ATTATCATTCGGGAAGATTTCAATTAGTTTGCTTTGAAAATCTACTTTGTGGTAATACCAAATATCTTTGGTTAAAATAGTTTTAACTGCCTGCAGACATTCGTCATCATGAAACTCATGCAGAAGATTGCTGACAGGAGCACTTATGGCGAGTCCACGCCCAGGATGTTTTATTATAGCCTCAAGTAACCAGTTACGTCTTTCCTCCTTTTTAGGTATGAATAAATCCACCCAGTTGGCAAGAAATGCTACCTCCTCTGGAGGCTTAAGAAACTCCTTAGTCAATAATTCTTTTACTTTATTATCTTCACGCCACGTATCCATGAGTGCTGAGCAAATCCAATATTTTTCAGTGTTACCGGCTACAGTTGAATAAGCTTCAAGCAACTCCAACTTTGCCGCTTCATCACCAATCGTGCAGTACACCTGTTTTGTATCAGGCCCCCAGTAAATTGCTTGATATTTCTCGTGACGATCCAACAGCTCATGTCGAAGCACCTTCGATATTTCAGTATTGTCACGGAAGCCAGCAGATAAAGCGTTCCAAAACCCGTCGTCATGGATAAAAAAAGGAGAGCAGAAACTAAAATAATGAGCAATAGTACATGCCACTTCTGTATCATTAGGCCAAGCATAGGTTAGAAAAAAAATAAATTGCTCCTTGTCTCTTCGTACAAAGCCATGTGGGCTTTGTAAACCTTCCATTGCGAGGCGTTTAAATTCGCCATCTTTGCTCCACCCTAGCACCAGCACCTCGCAGCATTTACCCCTTAATTCATAAGATACACTTTCATTTACAAACATGGACCAAATACTTTTACGATCATCCTCATCACATAAACCTTTTGCAAGCCGAATAGTGATGCCGATTAAAACTAGATCCATATCTGTAGAATAACGTGCGTTATCAGCCAGACCAGGCAATGCTTCATGGTCTGGCCAACCTTTCCATAAGCCATACATGGCGGAGGCACGTACGGCGGTGTCAGGCCAATTCGTAGCCATGGTGGCTAAATCATCACCAATAGCTAAATCATCAGAAAATATTTTTGCCAGACTTTCCGCCGCAGCACGACGACATTTGAGACTCTCGTCATGCAAAGCCAATTTAAGAGTGTGTAATAAATCATCGGATGGTTGCCAACTACCTAGCACCCGCAAAAGGGCAGCTCTGTTCCACTCTGACCGATCTGGGTATGGTGAGGTTTCTACTTGATCAGCGGCCTCTTCAATAGTAGAGCGTGCCTCTCGTGGAGAAAGACCAAGATCATTCGCTGCGAGCTCAGTGCGTAGTAATATAAGTTGTAGTTGCTCCCAGGGAGTTGTTGCAGTATCTTTCAGGCACTCAATAGCCCGCTGAGTAGCGCCTTTACCTTGGTCTGTACCTCGAATACTGAACCAAGTGAGAACGACTTCATGCCATCTGGTGTTATTCCAGATACGGACAAGCCATGCCAGTTGCTCTTCTTCGTCTTTGCGTACCATGGCTTGAGCAGCCAAATATTCTTGTATTGTCAGATGGAAGAAACCTAACTCGTCTGGAGCTCTCTCAACAATCAGGCCAAGCCCAGTTTGAGCATGATCAATAATAGACTGAGCCTGATGTTTGGCTTCATAGTTTGAAAAGCCAGGCCCATTAATATCATCAGTCAGGAAATTACAAAATAAGTGCTTACAATCAACAGTTGAAATTACACCTGTACCACCTTTCTCTTCGATATGTAGCGCAAGATTCATGAGCATTTCTCTCATATCTTCAGATCTTGGTGCGTCGTTGTGATTTAATCCAGCCGCCTGCATTCGTGCAGCAGGATGGTCTGATAAAAGCATTTCCACAATTTTTTCATAAATCTTAATCCGTTGTTCAGGTAGATGATGGGAGTACCGAAAGATGTCGATAAGCAACTGACAAAAAAGTGGAGTCCTAGCTAGATCCATTACTCGCAGATTTGCTCGAACCACTTTCAGAAAATCACTTGTGCGCTGCTTTGCAGTAAGCAGATAACCCTTTTCTTCATTTTTTATTTTGGTCGCTGGTGTTTCCAGATATTCAAACCACATCTGAGAGAAATTCTCGATTTGTTCTTCATCGAAGGAATCCAGTCGAGCTATTGGCCATGCTTCATCTGGCCCTACTCTTTTATAACCTCTAGGGCGGCTTGTGAAAACAGCTGGTGTTGTGCGAATAGATAGGAATGCACTAATTCTATCCATGGCCTGTTTGGCTACATTTACATCTTGGCCTTCATCAAGGCCATCCACCAATAGAACCATTTTTCCTTGTTTGATGGCGCGGCGAAATAATGGACGGGCATCATCTACGCTATTTTGATGTAGCCATTTGTCAAAATAATCTTCCAGACTCAGGTTTGGATGTTCTTGAATGGCTGCACTAAATCCCCCAAAGGAAATCCATACAGGTAGTAATTCTCCCCACGGTAATTTAAATAAATCATCTCGATCATTCATTAATTGCAAAGTGATAATACGGAGCAGTGTACTCTTACCGTAACCGGGCTCTCCAAGAATTACTGTCTTGTCATGTTGAGACAGCCATTCTCCAATGGGTGTACGGATTTCCTGAATAGAGCTTGAGTGCACCAGTAATGGTGTCTGTGGCATTTCTTTATCGGGAGAGCGTTCATCTTCGTGTTTAGGTGTCTTTATGTCGGATACCTGTTCAGATATTATAATTTCACGTGTTTCGATAACAGCTGGAGCTACATAACGATTCAACAATGGTGCAGAGCGTTGTGAGCCTAAGCGAATACCTTGATCATGCCTAAGGAATAACGTTGTATAAACATCTTTTAATTGAGAGCGAAGTTCAGCCAATTGTGCACCGTGAAGTCGTTCCCCTAGCGATTCACCAGCTTCACTACCATTAAAACGATGAACCCACTCTCTAAGAAAGAAGTCATCAACGAGGACCGGATATTCTTTCAGCCGTTCTGACAACGGTCCTCCATCAGAAGCATCCCATATTTCAAAATCAATACCTTGAGTAGCTAAACGCTCATGCTGTTTAGAAATTTCATCAACTTGTTTGGTATCACTGAGGGCCAATGTAGTACATAAGATAAAGCGCTTGGTTTTTTTAACCCACTTCCCTTTCAGAAAAACATCGATCGATTTCTTGATATCGTGCGCGGTAAATTTTTCAACCCGTTTACACTGGTAACATGCAAATTTGTCAGGTTCTCCCTGTTGTGCAGCAAGAATATCCAGACCATGTTGTGCCTGACCCTTAGTGCCATAGGCCCAGCATTCGGAAGTAGTTGCTTCGCGCCTTACCACTCGTAAAATCAATCGCTCGAAGTTTTCCCACGTGAGTTCACTAAATGGTAGTGATTGTGCATTAGGGTCAACTGGTGGTGAAGGAAAATTACCATCTGGGGGTGACTTCAACCAAGCAGGGGAATTGTCTTGCACTATTAGAACCTCTAATTAGTTGGCCAACTTTGTTGTACGCATTGTACTTACAATCGATATCTACCATGATAAAAAGTAATCAGATGGCGCATCATCTAATCACCTTAACCGAACAAAACGCCATCTCCCTCCAACCTTCAACAGAAGTTAAATTTCCACCTTCAGTAAGATATCAAGAATATGCTTTGTAGTGAATTTACTCTTAAAGACATTATTATTCAATGAGCACTAGGTTGTGTAAATAGACACACATAGACAAGCCCGCCAGTTATTACATCGGTTCGTTCACCGCCATCCACTCTAGCGCAGTTAAGCGCAGTAATCATACATGTTTTTTGGCAGTGAACAGATTTTAGTCAGGAAACCGATTAAACCCCACCATAAACTCATTCCACTGCTTAAAGTTTCTGTCCTGTAGTTTTTCTGCCCATACTTGAATTTTGCTGTCGCTGGTTGTTTGGGCGAGGCTGTGGAGTATTTTCAGGCTGCTATTTCTGTCCTGTAATGATTGTCGGATATACAGCGCACGCAGCAGTTTGTCGTGGGTGGTTTCGATCTGGTTCTGTGCGATGAGCGCATCAGCCCATTCCTGCAGGGTGGCGGCGATACAGGGGCGGTGGGTCTGTTGGCGATATATATTTAAAGCCGCAGTGAAGTGCTGATTCTGTGTTTCGGTATCGTCACTCAGGTGGGCTCTGAAACGGGCCAGCCTGGCCTGGTGAATCTGTTTGCCGGTATCGGTCTTTATTTTCTGGAAGAAAATCGGGGACAGTCCATGGGACAGGCCACCTTTTCCATTTCAGCACCAAGTTAATCGTGGTCTGTCCTCGATTGTGATAAATCAGAGTAATTTCTTATATTTTCAAAATGCGCCAAAGTCTGCTTTGGGTCGGCAGCGACCTCCCGGCTTAGTATCTCCAACACCGGCCGATCAGAAACCGTAAGCTGACCCAAGGTGTTAACTTAACCTGTTGATAATTAGACAGAATTACGCCACAATATCGAAATTTTTAGCTTCTTCGCATCCTTAATGTAAGCATTTGGAGTATTAGACAATGATTGATAAACAGTGGGATATGAGGCCCAATATTCCTAGAGCATTAATGCTGGCACAAAGAGAAGTGGCCGTTTTTGTTCAAGACGCTGTAATGCTAGAAGGTATTAATTTTACTTTACCAGAAATACAAACGATTCTTGATGGGATTAGCGTTGGTGGTCATAAATTAAGTGACCAACAAATAGCTGTTAACCAGGGGAAAGCTTGGGGATTTATATTTGATTCTATTCGTAAAGAAAAATTTAATCTGTCTTCTGATTTTGCCTGTGAATTACATGAAATTGCAGGTAAAGAAGAGGCATTAACATGGGGGAAGTTTCGTGATGGCTCTGTTACTATTGCTGGAACTGATTATATGCCGCCATCATTTAATTCCCTTAAGGAAGAATACGCATCCATGATAGACAGGTCTGCGAAATATGAAGATGTTTACGATCAAGCGATATCAATATTCCTGGACATGGCTAGAAATCAGTTTTTTTATGATGCAAATAAAAGAATGGGACGCTTTATGATGAATGGTCATCTATTAAACAATGGCTATCCGGCAATAAATCTGCCAGCTTCAAAGCAGCTTGAGTTTAATCAGTTAATGTTGAATTTTTACGAATCTGGTGAAAAGACACCGATGAATCATTTTATGAGATCATGCCTTGATGAAAGGGCCGTCAAAATTATGCGAGAAGGTGATGTCGGCTTAAAACCGTAATAGCCTTTTATGCCCCATAGACTGCGATGGAACCAATTGCGTATTCCGGCGAAGTTGAACACCTATTCCGGTTCAACGTGAACACCTGATTTCTCAACGTCTCACGTAGCTGCCTTTTTACCCCAGATGTTCATCTTCGCCGAAATACACAAAAGTCCGCTATGGGTCGATAGCCGCCATTCACTCCAGCGCAGTTAAGCGCAGTAATCATGCATATTTTTTTGCAGTGAACAAGTTTTAGCCAGGAAACCGATTAAACGCCGTCATAAACTCATTCCACTGCTTAAAGTTTCTGTCCTGTAGTTTTTCTGTCCATACTTGAATTTTGCTGTCGCTGGTTGTTTGGGCGAGGCTGTTGAGTGTTTTCAGGCTGCTGTTTCTGTCCTGTAATGATTGTCTGATGTAGAGCGCGCGCAGCAGTTTGTCGTGGGCGGCTTCGATCTGGTTGTGTGCGATGAGCACATCAGCCCATTCCTGCAGGGTGGCGGCGATGCCAGGGCGGTGGGTCTGTTGGCGATATATATTT
>JAIVHM010000153.1 GCA_020201095.1 Halomonas sp.
GAACAGACGTTGCACTCAGGCAAAGCCGCTTCAAAAGCCTCCCACCCCCCTACGACTTTTTCATCTATAGCGGCGCCTCGAACGAGAATCGCTGTTGCCTCGACCAATACCGACATTGTTACGTCTCCCACCAGACCTGAGAATTTGTGAGGCTATGCATAAAATTGACGCAGATCAAAATCCCGCACATTACAGAATAAAGCTCGACTAACGTAGATGGCTGCAAACCTAGACATATGCCAAAGTGAATATGATGTCACAAACACTCGCAATCATAACAACAAAATGTATTTTTCTGTGGTGGTTAAGAGCACGTATGAAATATTCAGAAACCATGCACTTCAAGCAAACGACTAGCATCGGTTTCCGTGATGCTGGTTTGGGCTGGCTATCTTCTCGCTGCTTGCAAGCCCCGCCTCACCCGCTTGCCTGCGATAAATGTGTAAATGCCTGTCCTGTTAGCGCGATTGGTTTTCAAAAAACTCATGATGGTAGCGAAGTCGCACTTACTATTAGCGACGACTGTCATGGCTGCATGCAATGTGTACCTGCTTGTCCTTCAGAGGCTATTTTCAGTGCAGAGATAACCGCACTGACGTCTCAACAAAAAGCGCACCGAACGCTAGAGTTAACCTGCCATCGCGCCGCAACCCAAAATAACGACTGGCATCGCATTCACTGCCTGCGTTCACTTGGCAGAGATGTTCTAGCAGAGCTCAGCGCGAAAGCTCTTCCAGAAAGCGTGACACTTCATATCCCTGATAACTGTAAGGGTTGCGATGCTTCACCCACAGAACCCAACGATGACTGGCTGGCGAACGCAGACTTGATTTGTCACCTTGACAAGGTTGCCGCACAAAACGCCTACCGCCCACCGCACCGTTCACTCAATCGACGGGAGTTACTGTTGGGGAGACCTGCAGCGAGTTTGCCCAACATTTCTTTTGATGATGCAGCGCCAAAAGCCAGACGCTTGCAACGTCAAGTAAGCGCAGCACAAACGCTTGGAACTCACGCATCACCCTTCTATTTGAACTTAGTGCTCAATAACGATTCATGCCTAGCTCATGGCGTTTGCTCAAAAGTATGTCCAACAGATGCCTTGATTGACGATGGCAACGCGCTGAGCTTTAACCCTTCTGCATGTGTGAGCTGTGGTCACTGCGTATCCGCCTGCCCAGAAAAAGCGCTAACAGCTTTCAGTGGCGGCAATGGCGACATCGTGACTCTTCGACAATCTGAAAATGCGACCTGCCACTCATGCGGGCGCTTATTTCAACAACGCAACACATTAAACAATGACAGCCCGATGTTGACCTGCTCTGCGTGCCAACGTGAAGCCACGCTTATGCAGGAAAGCTTTCATGATTTTTTCCATTAATGATTACACGCTAGCCGCTACTCGTCCTTAAGCAACGGTGGCTTTGCGACAAGACTCGCAACAATACAGCGAGCCATACCCTGAGGGAGACGCCATGAAATTCTTTGAAACGCTAATTAACCGGCGGCGATTTTTGCAATCATCGGCAGCTGTTGGGGCTTCTGCCGGGGCCGTCACCGCCGGTATTGCCGGGTTAAAAGGATTTAGTCCAGTGGGCGAAGTCCGCGCTCAAACTCCACGGGGCGAAACGACCATTACCAAAAACGTTTGCGCGCAATGCCCCGCCCGTTGCGGTATCGACGTTTATACCACTGATGGCCGCGTGCATGCCATGTACGGGGATACCGGCAATCCTATCGCGAATGGAAAACTCTGCCCCAAAGGCCACCTCGGTAGCTACTTTCTTTACGATCCTGATCGATTCAAAGGCCCAATGAAGCGCACTAACCCTAATAAAGGACGTGATGAAGATCCAGGTTTTGTTCCCATCTCTTGGGATGAAGCACTGGACACTGTTGCTGAGCGTTTAAATAATCTTCGCCGCCGCGGTGAGTCATACCGCTTTTCGATGTTTTATGGGCGTGGCTGGGGCGCTTCTGACGCTGGAATGCAAGGCGACTTTGGCAAGCTATACGGCACGCCCAATGCGGCCATCGGTCACTCTTCAATGTGCGCAGACGGCTCTAAAAAAGCCAAACACGCAACTGATGGCAATAAGTCTTACAACTCCTACGATTACCGCAATACCAACTATTTGCTCATTATAGGGGCTAGCTTCCTGGAAGCATTCCGCCCCTACAACAATGTGATGCAGATGTGGGGGGAAATGCGCAGTAAAAGTCCTAAAACCCGCGTTACCACAGTTGATGTACGCATGAGCCCCACCATGGCGGCGTCAGACCGTGCGCTTTATATCAAACCAGGCACCGACGGCGCGTTTGCCCTAGCCATTGCCCATGTCATTTTAAGCGAAGGGCTTTGGGCTCGTGAGTTTGTTGGAGATTTCACGAATCCCAATATGCGATTTATTCCCGGGCGGCGCATTGCCACTGACAGCTTCAATGAAAAATGGGTGCATGGCCTAACTGACTGGTGGAACGAAGAATTAATCGATCGCACCCCCGAATGGGCAGAAGAAGTTACTGGTATCAGTGCCAATGATATTCGTAAAACCGCGATTGAATTTGGTTCGACGCGTCCCGCCGTGGCGCTTTTTGAACGCGGCGCTACCGGCCACTTCAACGGCACCTATAACGGCATGGCGATTCATAGCTTGAATGCGTTAGTGGGTTCGCTATTTGCTGAAGGCGGCTTAGGTTATCAGCAAGGGCCTTCCTATGGCGCGTTACCTGCTGACGCCAATAATTACCTTGATGATTATGCTCGCAACGGCGCATGGAAAGACCAGCCGCGCATCGATATGAAAGGCACTGATCGCTGGCCCATGGTCGACAACATGATGCAGGAGGTTGCGCCTAACCACCTGGCAGGCGATCCCTATAAAATCGACACGGCGATGTTTTTCTACACCAATCCCATCTGGTCGGCACCGAACCCAAAAGTGTGGGAAGAAGCACTCAAAGACGTTTTTATTATCGACACATCACCCTTTCCGGGTGAAACCGCCATGTACGCGGATATTGTGCTTCCAGATAGCACCTACCTTGAACGTCTGCAGGACATTCCCTCTTATCCCTTTGAAGGCTGGCCGATGGCAGCCCTGCGCGTTCCTGCCGTTGAGCCGATTCACGATACCAAAATGTACGGCGACGTCATTATCGAGCTGGGTAAACGTATCGAGGGCCCTACTGCTGATTACTATCACGCGCTGGGTAATATCGAAAATGTGGTTCGTCACCTGGCCGCCGGTTTCGCAGATGACCCTGGCGACAACGGCGTTGATAGCTTTGAGAGCTGGAAAGAGAAAGGTGTCTGGTACAAGAAACCTTATAAATGGCGCCAGATCCGTGGCGAATTCTATGAGTGGGATGGCAGACGCTACAGCCGCCAGCTCAGTGAAGAAGAGGTTCAAGAACACCTTTTCAAGACACCCTCTGGAAAATTTGAGGTGCGCTCAGGTTATCTGGAACAACACGCCGCTTATATTGAGCGCGAAATGGGCATCCCCAGAGAGCGTGCCGGACTTGTTCAGTGGGTTGAGCCGAGATACAGCGGCGGTGATGGCGATCTACATTTTATTACTCCAAAAACGCCGCTCCATGCCGAAGGGCGTGGTGCCAATATTCCCCAACAAATGATGGTTCACCAACCGATTGTGGGTGGCCGCAATACCGTCTATCTAGAAGTCCACCCACAGACCGCAAAAGATCGCGGTATCCGCAACGGCGATCGCGTACGTATTACGTCCGATATCGGCAGTATCGAGGCGGAGTGTCGCTTTGTGGCCGCGCACCGACCGGACACCTTGGTACTTCCTTTTGAGTATGGCCATTGGGCACAAGGGCGTTGGGCAAAAAACCGAGGCCCAGGCAATTCCAGCGAAATTACAACGAATCAGTCAGACCCGATCTCCGGCCTAGCAAACTACTACACCGGCAAGGTAACGCTTGAACGCGCCTGATAACAATAACGTTAACCGACTAGATTGAGAGGAGAACGACTATGGCAAAGTGGGGAATGGTCATCGACCTGGATAAGTGTACCGGCTGCCAAGCATGTACCACCGCATGCTCGATGGAGAACAATACGCTACCAGGAGAAACCTGGCAGGACGTTCTCTTTTACAACGCTGGCGAATATCCGAGCGGTCAAATGAAGTGGTTACCGCGCCCATGCATGCAGTGTGAAAATCCGTCTTGCGTGCATGTTTGCCCAACTCGGGCGACTTATAAAGACCCAGATGCAGGCGGCATCGTCTTCGTTGATTGGAACAAATGCATTGGTTGCAAATACTGCATGATTGCCTGCCCGTACGGCGTGCGCTTTTATGCCGATGAAAAACCACTGATCGAGCCAGATATCCGCGACGTTTTCCCAGGTGAAAACGCCCAATTGTGGAGTCCTCCCTACCAGAGTCCTGATGAGGATTGGCGACGTGGTATTGGCATTCAGCCCAAAGGCGTCGTTTCTAAATGTACTTTCTGCTACCACAAGGTAAAAAATGCACCTGAAGGAATCGCTGACCTTGATGAGGATAACCCTGACGTTAAGGAATACGTACCTGCTTGCGTGCGCACCTGCGCTCCTAAAGCGCGTTATTTTGGTGACTTAGATAATCCGGAAAGCCACGTTAACCAACTAATTGGTGACAAGCACGGTGTACGCCTTAAGGATCATACCGGTAATAAACCGCAGGTCTATTACCTGGGCGCTGGCGCGGGTGTACCCGCCTTTACGCCTGCTGATAGGGAGAATGACGCATGACCACACAACATCACAAAAACGCCCTCCAAGGATCATTGGGGTGGGGACTTTTAGTTATTGCCATGGCAGTGCTACTCATTAGCTTGGGGTATGCATTTTCTCAAATCATCGCGAATGGTCATACATCATTCAATACAAGCTCTGCTCTACCCTGGGGGCAACCCATTGCTACTTATGTCTTTTTTGCACTCGGATCATCTGGCCTAGGGCTAATTGCATCTTTACCATTAGTATTCGGTTTTAAGCAGTATTACCCCATCGCGAAACGTTGCGTATTCCTGGCCTTTGCACTGCTCATATCAGGAATGATCGTACTAGCACTAGAGCTTGGCCACGTGTTTCGCATGCTGTGGGTAATCCCTTTAAATCTACAAGTTCAATCAGCCATGTTCTGGATGGGTGCATTCTACGCCCTCGACTTACTGTTTTTGCTATGGAAGTTTAGCAAACTTCAAGGTGGCCACTGGGATAGTAAAACAGCAAAACAGGTAGGCATTGCTTCGTTTATTGGTGTTCTACTGGCTAGCGGTAACTTAGCACTCATTTTTGGCATGATGAGCATGCGCCCTTTTTGGTTCGATCCGCTCATGCCTGTGTATTTCTACGTCACCGGCATTACCACCGCTGTGGCTATATTAGTGCTCCTGACGTATTTAGCGTATGGCTTCAGTCGAGAGCGTATGCCTGCGGCCCTAATAGCACTTTCAACAGGCTCGCTCCCGAAATTATTTGCGGCATGCCTTGGTATGACGCTCCTTTTTATCACTGCTCGTGCCATTACCGGCTTATACAGTAACAATCCAGAAATTAACGTTGTATGGGCGGATTACTTATTTAAGTCTGGTGTATACATTGCCGCATTGCTGATAGGTCTGCTGCTACCGTTCATTGTCTTGCTTAGCAAACTACGCAACAAAATGAGCATCCAGATACTTGCTGCCTTTCTCGTGATGATCGCCATGTTTATAGAACGGCTCTACTTTGTGGTGGGGGGCCAAGTAGTACCTCTGTTCAAGGGCACATGGATACCTAATCTCATTAGTTACACCCCATCTGCAACAGAGTGGTCGTTGACCTTTATCGGCTTTGCGTTGTGTTTTTTAATTTACCTACTAGGTGAAAAGTTTTTAAATTTAGGCGATATGCCAAACCAAATGCTAGATCACACAATGACGCGTAACCCCATAGAAGCCACGGCATAAGCCAGTCATCGAACCAAGACAACAGGAGGAAGGGCAGCTCATTATCAAAAAGTTGCCCTTATTTATAATGAAAGAAACGACACTTCTTGACCTGCTGCCCAACGCAGAGTTTGCTATCTGCATGGCCCGCGCGACTCAAGGCCATCATGCCAGTATCACACTAGCCGACATGCAAGATGCTTTGATTGAGGACTTATGCCAACTTTCAGATGTACTGCCAATGCTTGAACGTGAGCGGGTTGATACATTAGCGCTAGCTCTTACTGCGTTAACAGACACCCAACAGTTACTGCTAGGCTATAGTAAGCTTTTTCTTTCGCCCCCTGCCCCAGCGCCTTTGAACCTAGGTGCTTACCTGGATGGCAGCTTGATGGCCCGCAGTGTACAAGCAATGGAAACGCTTTATCGGCAACATGGGTTAGAGCGGGATAGGCACTTTCGTGAACTCCCAGATCATCTATCGCTTAATCTGCAGTGGCTTGCCTGGATTTACAGCGAAATTGCCGAAGCGCGGCAAAACAACAATCACTCCATAGCGGCCATTAATGATGCAGTGACCATGCTGCGCGATTTTAGTTTGCCTGCGCTTGAAGGTATTCGACGTAAAATCGTTGCTGCTTCTGGCGATACCATTACCCAGCCTTGGCGCCTGTTGATTGAACTGATTCAGGCCCAGTTAACCAGTGATCTGGATATCCTAGCACCTTTTGCAGACAAACCTGTTGCAGAAGAGGTTCTTGGTAGCGATCTATTGATGACGCAAATGCAAACATTTGAAACCAGCGACGCCCCTAAGGAACAGCTAATTTGTCGCAGCTGTGACTCATCTTTTCAAAGCTCCCCTGTTCTTTCCGAGATGCGTAAACGCCTTCAGGAGGCAGGTGTCAGCGCTGATCATTTGAGCCTTTGCCCGCGCTGCCAAAACAGCGATAACAATGCAGCCATGAGACCACCTGGCTCCAATATTAAGGCGTGGCAATAGCGAGTCATATCCGACAACTCAGTCAGCCTTAACTGGTGTGTTGGCAGATTTATGACATTATCAAGCAAATCGACGCTGAGACCCGTGTAACCATGAATTCCATACACCCGCATTGCGAAGTGATCGCTGCATATACGCTAGCCGATGCCAACGGCAATACGCTTGCCACATCCACAAAGGAAACCCCGCTACGCTATATACATGGGGCTGGGCAGATGATCGCAGCACTTGAGACAGCTTTATCAGGACATCAAGCAGGGGACGAGCTTAACGTTACGCTCACACCCGAGCAGGCTTACGGTCAGCATCGTTCTGAACTGGTTTTTGAAGCGGTGCGTGAGAACCTACCTGCTGGTAAAGAGCTTCACGTCGGCATGACATTGACACCGGGCGGCCAACAAGGGAAGTTTTCATTGAAAGTGGTAGAGCTAACGGAACGAGGCGCCATCCTCGATGGGAATCATCCGCTAGCAGGTAAAACAGTCACCTGGCAGATTAAAATATTAGCTGTTAACTCACCCAAAACAGACAGGCAAGTAGAGAGCCAGCCAATCAAGTGGGTTAACGTATAAAAAAACTGCAATATTTTTTGTCAACAGACTGATTCGGTAATCCCCCATTTTAAAATGAGACCATGTCAACTTCCAAGGCCCCACGCTTCAATCCAGCCTGACAACCTGAGCCAGTTTTTAAAGCGTATCGAAAACTTCCATCACTCGTAAGCGTTCATTCCACGACGTAGTGGACTTATTCCACATCACGAAGGGGGCGTAGTAACTCCGGTGAGACCTTGTACTTCTTGGTGCCGTCCTCAGCCAACACGATGACACTCTTTCGGTTGATCTTGGTGAAGATCCCCAGCACGGAGCCTTCTCGGCTCTCGAAGGTCACTTTCAGACCTACACGCAACTGACTCAAGGCTTGCAGGGTTTCCTAGTCCTGTAGTTCATCAATGCGCTGGCAGATGTACTGGTTTAGTTCCAGCAACTGATCGATGCTCATGTCTTCAATGCGCATGGTCGGCGACTTCCGGCTGCTTGTTCTGTCGATCAGGATGGCGTGGGTCGATCAGCGTACGTAACGGATTCTCGGCGAATCGGTGTTTCCAGCGTCGCGGTGTCAGGTCCACCACCTCTTTGGCTGGATGTTGGCTGATGCGTTGCAACACATCGACCAGGTAGGTGTAAGGATTCAGGTCGTGCAGCTTGCAGGTGCTGATCAGGCTCTGGATGATCCCAACGTGTTCAGCCCCCAGTTCGGTCCAACAGAATAGCCAGTTTCTTCTCCTCATGGGAATGGGCCGCAAGGCCCGTTCCAGGTGGTTGGTATCTGGCTGTACATCGGGATCTTCTAGGAATACGGTCAGGCTCTCTTTGCGGCTGAACACGTAGTTCAGAGCCTTGGTCAGCGGTTCGCTGGGCAGCAGTCCACCCTGTTCTAGTTGATCCCGGCACCACTGGAAGAAGTCGCCAACCACCGGCTTTGAGTGGTCCAGTCGGTACTGGCGTTTCTTCTCGCCGGTCAGTTCCTTTTCCTTAATGGTCTCTTCGATCTGGTACAGCTTGGCGATCTGTTGCAGGGCCTCGGTGGCCTGCTCCGGATGATCTTTCTGAGCATCGATAAAATATCGACGGCCATGGATCCAACATTAAGCGTGGGTGACCCCTTCCTGCGTCGCTGCATAGCGGGCATAGGCCGCATAACCGTCACTGATCAGGGTGCCACTGAATTGGTCGTTTAGGACCTGTTCGATATGAGCGCGGCCACGGCTATTCGAGTAGGTGAACACCACTTCGTCGGCATCGCCGTACAGCGTCCAGAACCAGCCAGATTTCATCTTGCCCTTTTGCGGGCCAGCCCGGCCCTGGTGACCCGCTTTAATGGGTGTTTCGTCCATCGCCAGCACCCGGCTGCGCAGCACATTGTCGGTATGGGCATCCACAATGGGCCGAAGCAAGTCGATGGTCCGCTTGACCAAGTTGGTCAGCGTGCTGCGGATGACGGTGATACCGGCCTGCTGAATGCGTTGATGTTGACGGTAAAGGGGCAGGTGGAACTGGAACTTGTCCACCAACAGCCCAGCCAGCAGGCTGACATCAGCCAGGCTGTTGTCCAGCACATTGAACGGGGCCGGTGTGGTGACCGGTTTTGATCCGTGCCCTTACGAGGAACACCGGGCGCTCGCACTTGAGCACCACATAGCTGGAGGCCCGCTGGGCCAACCGGTAGGTGGTCTTGGTGCCGATGATATCGTACTGATCGGCGTCCAGTCCGGTCAGCTCTGGCGGTAACTGTTCGATGACTTCCACCGGCACATCGGCGGTAAAGCGCAAGCCGGTGTCGTTCAGGCAGTCGTCGTCGCGCTGCTTCTTACCGGTACCGCGCTGATAGGCATTGATGGTGCGCTTTTCTTCCTCGGCAGGCTTCTCAGGCAGCGGGGCTTCGTTTGGCTGGAACAGGTTGTCCTGTTCCGGAATATCGTAAACCTGCTTCTCAGATTTGGGGCCGAACAACTGCTTCTTGAACCAGTCCAGCTGGTGCGTCAACTGGCGGATGGCGTCTGCCTGAGCGTCCAACTGCTCCCGCAACAAGGCATTCTCCTCGGCCAGGGCCGAGGAGAAAGTTGCGCCGGAATGGGGTGCGGAAGCCGTTGAATTCATGGCCGATATTATACCGCAAGCGCACTATTTATACCCCTTGAAAACGCTTAAATTGCCGGTATTTCTGCACCTCGATGCCATCGATCAGCAGTTGCAGATCCGTCAGGGTTAGGGTCCGCTGGCCAGAAGCGGATAACAGCACCCGGAACTGCCCCTGCTCCAGGTGCTTGGCCCAGAGGCAATACCCAGTCGCCGTAAAATAGAGCATCTTCATCTGGGTCTTGCGGCGATTGACGAAGACAAAATAGTGACCGCTGAGCGGGTCATGCTTCAGCTGATTCTGGACCAGGGCACTCAGGCCCCGGAAGGATTTACGCAATATCGGTGGGCTCGGTGCACAACCAGATCCGGGCTTGGCTATCGAGCCCGATCATCCGTTCTGGCTCAGCCGCAGTTCGACGCCATTGCCGAGGCTGAGCACGATGTTCAAGCCAGGTCCGGAGGCGGATGTACCCATCAGTGACGATAGATCCAGAAAGCTGGCTTCACCGGAATTGGCCAAGCTTTTGGTTGAGGAATCGGCCAGGCGCTTGCGCCAGTGGCAGAAGCTGGCATAGCCAATATTTTCCTGCTGACAAAACTGCGGCGCTGACAAGCCACTGGCACGGCCACCACCCTGATCGAAAATGCCGACAAGGCGATGTTCGAGGCCAAGCGCCAGGGCGGTGGGTGCAGCCTGCTCTTTTCAGAAGACTTATCGATCAATCGGCAGCAACGCTTCGCCATGGAATCGCGGCTGCGTGAGGCACTGGTAAATGAAGAATTTGAGCTTCATTATCAGCCTGTTTTCGAGATCGACAGCTGCCGGACTGTCGCCGCTGAGGCATTGATTCGCTGGCCTCAGGCCAATGGCGAAATTTTAATGCCCGGTGCTTTCATGCCAGTGGTGGAAGAAAGTGGCATGATCAATTCCCCTGGCGACTGGGTGCTGCAAACCGCCGCACGGCAGCTGGCCGTTTGGCATAGCCAAGGCCAAATGCTCTCCATGGCGGTTAATATCAGCCTTAGCCAACTTACTCCAGGATGCGTTACCGATAGTTTCTCTGCCTTGGTTCCGCCCCACGTTGACCCTTCCTGGATCCACCTCGAAGTTACCGAAAACACCTTGATAGTTGACCCAGAAGCCATCAAGGCTTTACTGGAAGAGCTGCATGCTCAAGGCTTTTAGCTCGCTATCGATGACTTTGGTACCGGGTTTTCATCACTGAGTCGGCTTCAACACCTCTCGATACAGACCCTCAAGATTGACCGCAGCTTCATTAACGAGCTGGGGCAACCGGGCAGCAAAGGGGCTGCACTGGTTGCTACCATTCAACAGATGGCCGCTAGCTTGAAATTGCATACTGTTGCCGAAGGTATTGAAACCGAAGAACACGCCGATTGTTACTGGAGACGGCTGTGGGCAACTGCTGGGGCCAGGGTTTCTGGTTCAGCCGCGCGATCCCCGCCCATGACTTCGAACAGCGGCTGAGGACGCAGGCAGAGGAGTAAAGCGACGCACCTTTATTGAAAGTTGGCACTTCAGCAAGAAGGACGACAAACCTGTAGCGCCAACTTATCACTTATTGTCTAAGCAATGATGCCCCCCGAGATATGGAGTAATTGGCTATCATGGCAGGAACGCCAAAATGCCCAACAACATCCTGGCCTATAAACCCGTTTCCAAAGGTTTCAGCATTGCCCTTCCCTTCTCGATGGTGCCGGAGCGCTGACAGGGGAGCAGCAGAGACTGCAACAGGCAGTTGCGAAGCCTCGCTGCGTGCACTCATAAAACTTCTCGGACGGCAGATAACGGCCATTATGCATAGCACCCAATTATGAATAGTGACCCAGTGGCGAGTATGCCTGAGCCCAATTAGATCAGCACCAAGGATGCTTGCGAGCTATCCATAATTACAGCGTCTTCAAGAAGTCTAGCAGCGAGTCCGAAGCCCAGGCAGCGAATGGGTTTGTTTCTTGGTTCCTATAGCACCGTTCAAATTATTCCAGCTCAAGGCATGGATGTGAGGTTGGCGTGGGTTTTTCAGAAGACACACCAGGGGGAAAGAATCAAAGCGGAAAGGTCCATGATGGTCTCCAGTGGTGGAGCCACCAGTTCAAATGGTTCCTCAACTTATGTCTACCATCCGAGCACTGCCGATACCACAGAGCTAGTGTTCATAAGGTCCGCCAGCCCAACCTTTCTGGGAACTATCCATAATTGGTTGGTATGCATAATGGCCGTTATGTATAGCTATACATAACGGCCAGGAGCGGCCTTTCAGTGAGTGCTGATATAACGCCCGTAGGATGTGCGGCTTTGCAACGAAGGCGAAGCCGCAATAAAGAGGACGTCGCCGTGCCTGTGATGATTATGCCGATTTATACTCTCTCGTATGGTTGAATTCACGCTTGCTGCCTTTGAAAGCCTCGTAAAGCACCCGATGCCGACGGAGACCGTAATCATCTGAGCGAGTATCGTAAGCAGCTACCCATTCGATTAGATTTTCCAAATTTTTATCTTGTGCTTCTTTCGAATCGAATTTCTCTGGCTCCCAAGGGCGTTCACGACAATGGGCGATACACACATCAACTCCCGGGTTCAAAAAAATGAGCTCGTCGCACTCGCCAAGAATTGGCTCGATTATGTCTGCGTAACACCCCTCAATTATCCAGCTCTCATGATTAGCAATGAAAAGCCTTACATCGTCGATGCTATCTTGAAGTGAACGTCTCTGCGTACCTCCGCAAAATGCCACTTCGTCAAGAGAAAGCCGAGCGGCTGCCTGTTTGGCAATCAATAACTTTGATAGTGTGCTCTTGCCAGCTCCGGCATTCCCAAGAAGTATTGTTTTCACCGTGGTGTTCCTTCCTCGATATATAAGCGCGTTAGACTTTCCATACTATGCCTGGATACGCTAATCAAACACATGCAGCCTGAAAAAGGTTTGATAGTGACAAACGGCTGCCAATGTCAGGCCGTCGTTACCCGGCCAGAAGCGGCCATTCAGCAAGGTATGACGTTTTAGGCGTGACATGCTTCTGCCAAGGATAGCAGGGTAGTAGACCAAGTAGCGGTGAGTGTCCGAAGTTCCTGATCAGCTTTTTTCAAGCCGTTGGCGAAAGGTAGCTGTCCTCGGCACTTGCTGAAGGATCAGTAACAGCTTAAAAGGCTTGCCACTGCGAAAGTTATCAATGGCGTCGTAGTCACTCATCCCTAGACATAACAGGCCCAGGTAACTGTCGATTACGTCTCCGTTTCGCATTCCCAGGGAGGCTGGATAGCGGATATTGATGCTGTCATCCAGGCATTGACCGATGATTAATAGACCAGCCTGGCTCGTCATCGGTACGCCGACTGGTGCGAAATTACTATGATCCATTTTCTAACCGATTCGCTAGAAGCCGGTTGACATGATTGAGAACAGCAAGCCGGGCGCACCGTTTTTCATCGGTGTTGATCAAATGCCAAGGCGCTCCAGGAGTGTGGGTATGCATCAGCATGTCGTTGATGGCGCATTGGTACTCGTCCCAGTTTTTGCGATTGCGCCAGTCTTCGTCATTCAGCTTGTGCTGTTTATGAGGTGTATTTGCTCGGGCTTTAAAACGTTGTAGCTGTTTCTCTTTACTGATGGCAAGGAAGAATTTGCCCACTACAGCCCCGTGAGTTAATAACTGCGCTTCAAAATAGTTGATTTCTCGGTAAGCGCGTTGCCAGTCCTGCTCCTCGGCGAGGCCTTCAACGCGTTCAACCAATACTCGACCATACCAAGTACGGTCAAAAATTGTCACCCGGCCGTCCCGTGGCAACCGGCGCCAAAAACGCCAAAGCCAAGGATGCAAGCGCTCCTCATCGCTTGGAGCGACGATGCTGTGAACGCGATAAAAACGCGCATCCAGTGCAGAGGTAACCCGGTGGATACTGCCACCTTTGCCTGCAGCATCGTGACCCTCAAATGCCAGCACCACCGGAATGCCACGCTCTAGGCAGCGTCGATGGTTATAGGCTATGCGCGCTTGCGCTAAGTTGAGCGCTGCTAGGTAGTCACTCTTCGAGAGTTTCTCGTCATCGTTTTTCGAACGGTTAAGCGAGGGGGCATTCGTCTGTGCGCGGTTGAGTTCAGGCTGAGTCGGCAATGTAGTGGGTTGAGTAAGCGCGTTTTGCAACAGCACTGTGATATCGCGTAGTTGCTTACCCGGCGACTCACTGACGATGCAATGCCAAGGCGCATGCGGCAAGTGTGTCTCTTCAAGCAGGGTTTGCGCATGATATTGAATCGCCGAGTGCTGTGCGTGGCGCTGCCAATGTCGCTCGTTAATTTGCCATGCTTGGGCTGGGTCTGCCTTCATCTCATGCAGACGCTTGGCCTGCTGTGCGGCGTCAATATCGAGCCAGACTTTAATCACCACCACACCTTCATTGGCGAGCATGGTTTCAAAGGCATTGATTTCTTTTAAGCGATCATAAAACGCGCCTGCCTGAATCCGATGCTCGACGCGCGCGAACAACGCATCGCCGTACCAACCATGAATGAAAACACCCAAACGCCCCCGCGCTGGCAAACGCCGCCAATAGCGCCACCAATAAGGGCGTAGGCGGTCTTCTTCGCTGGGGGCCAGCGCGTGCACTTCCGTCTGGCGGTTTTCCAACCAATGATTCAGTTGGTTTACCAGCAAGCTTTTGTACGTTGCGGCATGACCGGCCACCACCAGTACTACAGATTTATCCTGGTGCTTCGCCATTGCCAGCTGGGCTTTTAACAACTCATAACGGCGTGCTTTTTCCTCTTGATCGGTCATCGGCATACTTTCTCTTTGGGAGTAACCTAAGGTTGTAGATATAATAACAGTGACTATACCCCGCCTGTTGAGTGTGGCTTCCATCTTCTTAGGCAGCAACCGTCGCATGACCGGATTATCGCTTGCCTTCGTTGGCAGAGGTCGTAGGTTTGAATCCTGGCTATTCCGACCAAAAACATTATTAAAACGGCTATTTAACTATCGCAGCTAGTGGCCGTTTTTTGTTGTAATGAAGCTAGGTGATATATAAGTATATGCAAGCTCTGAAAAAGCCGTAAGCGCCGACGCTTCCTCATTTCAGTAGAGGCTGAGTTTTTCATAAATTGTAGCTCTGGATGTCCGAGCAGATCGCCGAGCTCTTTATTCTTAGAGGACAAGAAGCTGATACCGACGAGGCACAGGGTTTGCTGCTAAATCGTTTGCAGCGCCAACGTGAACTGATCGAAAAAGAGACACCTCTTGGCCGGAGAGCCAGGTGCTTCTTGGGGAGGTCTTGAGCGAGTTGAAGAAATGGAGGCAAAAGTAAGACAGATCGAAGATGGCGTTTGCCATCACCAAGCCTCCGCCCTCTCAACGGGACACTTCATCAGTCCGTGATGCGACGGCTTAGTAGCCTGGGGCTCGACGCCTTCTACCGTAGGAGAAAGGCGGAGAGTCGATCTTCTGGTGAACACGACGCGTAGCCCGTCAGAGGTGAAGCGTCTTTTTACGGCGCAGCCGCGCAGGAGCGAACGAAAAGCTTCGAAACTGACATTCTCGCGGTGCCGCCGACGAAATAGCTTCTGCGGCACCGCCGTCGATTGTCGGGGAGAACGGCGGACCGGCTCAAGTCCGGTATTCGTCAGACTGTCCGGCGCAACTGCCATCGCTACTCGTTGCGAAACCGGGAGCGGATAAGGCGCTTTTCAAACTCCAGCAGCACGAAACTTGCCGCTCCCAGCGCAACGATCAGCGTCCCGTCCGCAATCGTCAGCGGACGCGACCCGAAGATGGTGTTCATGATCGGTAGATAGGTGAAGGCCAGCTGACCCGCCACCACGACCGCAAGCGCGATCAGCACGGGCGTCGTGCCCTTTACGCCGGTCAGCGTGAAGGAGGTCATGTGCAAAAAGCGCACGCTGAATAGATAGAAAATCTCCAGCACGACCAGTGTGTTCACCACCATGGTGCGCGCGGTTTCCAGATCGCGACCATGACCGAGCGCCCAGAAGAAGACCCCCAGCGAAATCCCCGCGAACAGGAGCGAAACAATAATGACCCGCCACAGGATGAACGGCGTCAATAGCCCCGCATCTGCGCGTCGCGGGGCGCGACGCATAACGCCGGGCTCGGACGGCTCGAAGGCAAGCGCAAGGCCCAGCGTGGCGGCAAGGATCAAATTCACCCACAGGATCTGCACCGGCGTCATAGGCATGGCAAAACTGAACAGGATCGCAACGATCACCGTCAGTGCCTCGCCGCCGTTGGTAGGCAGCGTCCAGCCGACCACCTTTCGGATGTTGTCATGGACGGTGCGTCCTTCATGGACAGCAGCGACGATCGAGGCAAAGTTGTCGTCCATCAGGACCATTTCCGAGGCCTCCTTGGCCGCCTCGGTGCCCTTGACGCCCATCGCGATGCCCACGTCAGCCTGTTTGAGCGATGGGGCATCGTTCACGCCGTCGCCGGTCATGGCGACGACACGTCCTTTGGCCTGAAGCGCTTGAACGATGCGCAATTTGTGCTCGGGACTGGTACGTGCGAAAACCACGGTCTCTCGAACAGCTTGTGCGAATGCCTCACCCTCCAGACGATCAAGATCATGTCCCGTCAACACGGCCGGGTCATCGCCCAGGCCCAGCTGGCGGGCGATGGCCTTGGCAGTAGCACCATGGTCACCGGTGATCATGCGCACCCCGATCCCGGCCGAACCGCACTCTGCGATGGCGCGGATCGCTTCGTCACGAGGCGGATCGATGAACCCCACGATGCCGAGGAACGTCAGTCCGGTTTCGACATCAGCGAAACCTATGCGCTCGGCGCTCTCGGGCATATGGCGCATGGCAAACCCCAGCACCCGCTCACCCTGTGCTGCGGCCTCGGCAATCTGCCCCGACCAGAAGTCCGCGTCGAGCGCCATCGCGCCTTCCGCGGTTTCCTGCCTGCTGCACATGGCCAAGACGGCTTCAGGAGCCCCCTTGACCAGCGCCACGTGTTCGCCGTGTGACATCTTGTGCAACGTCGCCATGAACCGATGCTCGGCATCAAAGGGGATCTCATCCAGACGCGGCCACGCCGCACGCTCGTTCTCGGGATCCAAGTCAGCCTTCATCGCCAGAGTGACGAGGGCCCCCTCCATCGGGTCCCCCTCGACATGCCACTCCGCCCCATTGGCGCGCAGCCGGGCATCGTTGCACAACAAACCGGCGCGAATCAGGGAAAGCGATCTTGTGTTGCCTTCGGGACTGCGCGGCCCGCTTTGTTCAAAGAGCCGATGCTCGCCAGGATTGTAGCCCGAGCCTTCGACGAACATCACTTCTTCGTGCGTGACGACGCGTCTGGCCGACATTTCGTTGCGGGTCAGCGTTCCGGTCTTGTCCGAGCAGATGACAGAGGTCGCGCCAAGCGTTTCCACTGCCGGTAGGCGTCGGATCACGGCATTGCGCAACGCCATCCGCTGGACGCCGATGGCCAGCGTAATGGTAATGACGGCGGGCAACCCTTCGGGGACGAGACTGACTGCCAGAGCGACGACCGCCATCAATGCCTCGTCCCAGCTGAAGCCGCGCAGACTTACCGCAAATACGAACAGCACCGCCGCCCCGGAGAAGGCGAACCGCGTGAACCGCTGGCCGAAGCGGTTGATCTGACGCAGGAGCGGGGTGGTCAGCTCTTCGACGCTGCTCAAGAGTTCGCTGATGCGCCCGATCTCGGTGTCAAGACCGGTTGCAATAACGATACCGGTACCTTGC